>JAGATY010000033.1 GCA_017621035.1 Bacteroides sp.
ATACAGAATATTTCTATTAAATTTGCGTCAGTCATGGGAGTGATTTTTATTTGTAACACTTTGATTTTGACACTATAAAGATACAAATAAATTTTCACTCCCACTACTTTTTATGATACTTTCTTATACCGAACTCACGTCATTGGAGGAAATAACAGCCTGCAGATGGCTGAATTAGTTCCGATGTTTAGAGGGATAAGTGGGTAGTTGGGCAGGAATAAGTTCGGATTGGTGCGAGATTAGAACCGCCGAGCATTTTCATGCAACCTGTTTGGGCGGCAGACTGGTTGTGAGGATGCACAAGATGCGGACTTGTGTTGCACAAGATGGCATCTTGTGCAGCATAAGATGCCATCTTGTGCATGTTTGGTTTTAAAGGGACGTTGGAGCGGTTTAAATACTGCGGTTGCGCGGTTTTATTGGGACGAGTCAGGAGATTAAGTCCAGAAACTCGTCTTCGCTCATGATGCGGATGCTTAGTTTCTGTGCTTTCTCCAGTTTGGCAGGGCCCATGTTGTCTCCGGCAAGTATGAAACTGGTTTTGGAAGAGATGCTTCCCACGTTTTTACCGCCATTGCGCTCGATAAGCTCTTTGTATTCGTCGCGCGAATGGTGTGTGAAGACGCCGCTGATGACGATGGATTGACCGAGAAGTTTGTCGGTATACCCTGTTGTGTCTTCTTCGGCACGGGCAAACTGTAGGCCGGCGGCTTTCAATCGTTCTATGAGCTGGTTGTTTGCCGAGTTTGCGAAGTAGGTTTGGATGCTTTGCGCTATCTTTTCCCCGATTTCATCGGTGTTTTTCAGTTCCTCTAAGGTGGCAGCGGCCAGTGTATCAATGTCTTTAAAGGTCTTAGCCAGCTTCTTGGCCACAGTTTCTCCCACGAAGCGGATGCCTAGTGCAAAAAGTACGCGCTCGAAGGGAACTGACTTGCTGGAAGCTATGCTGTGGACGATGTTGACGGCCGACTTGTCGCCCATACGCTCTAATCCGCGGATATCGATGGCACGCAGTTGGTAGAGGTCGGCAGTGTTCTTCACCAGTCCTGTGCGATAGAACATGTCTATGGTTTCGGGGCCGAGGCCGTCGATGTTCATGGCCTTGCGGCTGATGAAGTGTTCAATCTTTCCTTTGATTTGGGGCGGACAGGCGGTTTCATTAGGACAATAGTGGGCGGCTTCGCCTTCGTAACGCACCAGCTTGCAACCGCACTCGGGACAGTGTGTAATGAAACGCACCTTGTCCCCCTCTAGCATCAGGCGGGCGTCGGTGTCCACTCCGGTGATTTTGGGGATGATTTCGCCTCCTTTCTCTACGTAAACCATGTCGCCAATGTGTAAATCAAGCCCTTCAATGATGTCTGCATTGTGCAACGAAGCACGCTTCACCACGGTGCCGGAGAGTTGCACGGGGTCCAGATTGGCTACCGGCGTGATGGCTCCGGTACGGCCTACCTGATAGGTTACCTTGTTCAGGCGGGTAAGTGCGCGTTCGGCCTGGAACTTGTAGGCGATGGCCCATCGGGGCGACTTGGCCGTGTAGCCCAGATTCTTCTGTTGGCGCAGGCTGTTGACTTTCAGTACAATGCCGTCGGTAGCCACAGGAAGGTTCTTTCTCTCAGTGTCCCAGTAGTTTATGTAGTCGAAAACCTGTTGCAGGGTACGTGCTTTCCGGGTATGTTCCGAAACCTTAAAGCCCCAAAGCATGGCGGCTTGCAGGTTTTCATAGTGTCCGTCGGAAGGAATCTCTTCACCCAACAGGTAATAGAGATAGGCGTCGAGCTTGCGCGAAGCAACGATGGAGGAGTTTTGTAGCTTTAAAGTACCCGAGGCGGCATTGCGTGGATTGGCAAACAGGGGTTCCTCGCGGGCTTCCCGCTCTTGGTTCAGTCGCTCGAAACTCTCCCAAGGCATGAGAATCTCTCCTCTGATTTCGAAGGACTTAGGATAGTTTCCGTGCAGAACCAGGGGAATGCTGCGGATGGTCTTTACATTGTCGGTCACGTCGTCGCCCTTCTCGCCATCGCCTCGTGTAACGGCACGCACCAGTTTTCCCTCTTCGTAAGTCAGCGAAATGGAGGTTCCGTCGTACTTCAGTTCGCAACAAATCTCAAACTCCTCGTTCAGCTGGCTCTTCACGCGGTTATAGAAGTCGGTTACTTCTGCTTCTGAATAGGTATTTCCCAAAGATAGCATCGGATATTTGTGGGTTACTTGCGTGAAGTTTTTGTTCAAGTCGCTACCCACACGCATGGACGGAGAGTTATCGTCCTGATACTCAGGATGCGCTTTCTCTAAGTCTTGCAGCTCACGCATCAGGTCGTCGAACTCCTTGTCCGAGATGGTTGGTGCGTTCAACACATAGTAATTATGGTTATGTTGGTGCAACT
The DNA here is from genome assembly GCA_017621035.1 of Bacteroides sp. Taxonomy (GTDB): domain Bacteria; phylum Bacteroidota; class Bacteroidia; order Bacteroidales; family Bacteroidaceae; genus Bacteroides. The sequence goes on from JAGATY010000033.1 coordinate 2,391, forward strand.
CGTTGCGTAACCAATCTATTCTTTCCTTTGCATTCATAGGGATTTCTTATTTGTTTGAAGGCAAAAATACGGCTTTCTCGCCGAATATTCGTACTTTTGCGGCAAAATAAAGTTTTATGCGCATAGACATTATTACCGTTCTTCCGGAAATGATTGAGGGATTCTTTAACTGCTCAATCATGAAACGTGCTCAGAATAAAGGGCTTGCAGAGATACACATACATAACCTTAGAGACTACACCGAGGACAAATATCGGCGTGTGGACGACTATCCGTTTGGGGGCTTTGCCGGCATGGTAATGAAGATTGAACCTATTGAACGCTGTATCAACGCTTTGAAGGCCGAGCGTCATTACGATGAAGTTATCTTCACCACGCCCGACGGAGAGCAATTTTGCCAACCGATGGCTAACACTTTGTCGTTGGCTGAGAATCTGATTATTCTCTGCGGACACTTTAAAGGCATCGACTATCGGATTCGCGAACACCTGATAACAAAAGAGGTAAGCATTGGCGATTACGTTCTGACCGGTGGTGAACTGGCGGCCGCAGTGATGGCTGATGCTATTGTGCGCATCATTCCCGGAGTGATTTCCGACGAACAATCGGCTCTCTCGGACTCCTTTCAAGACAATCTGCTAGCAGCTCCGGTCTACACTCGTCCGGCAGATTATAAAGGGTGGAAAGTTCCGGATATTTTACTTTCAGGACACGAGGCCAAGATTAAAGAGTGGGAACTTCAGCAGTCGTTGGAACGAACAAGAAGATTGCGTCCAGATTTGTTGGGAGAGTAACTCTTAGATGTAAAGAAAAAGAAAAGGACATTCTCGAAAGAATGTCCTTTTTTCTTATTATTGAGTGCGAATGACCACTACTTGTAAAACATCACACCTCAAGTGCACCAATAATCTCCTTAACAGACTTGAATCCGTGACGATCTAAGTAGTCATTGATTCCCTCTGCTACCTTGATGGTAATAGCCGGATCGATGAAGTTGGCTGTACCTATTTGGATAGCCGATGCCCCGGCAAGCAGGAACTCAACGGCATCACGCCAGTTCATGATACCTCCCAAACCGATGACGGGTATTTTTACCGCCTTTGCAACCTGCCATACCATGCGCAGTGCAATAGGTTTAACTGCCGCTCCAGACATGCCTCCGGTAACGGTAGAGAGCAACGGACGGCGTTTTTCGGCATCAATAGCCATTCCCAGCAGGGTATTTATTAAGGAAACGCTGTCTGCACCCCCATTTTCGGCTGCACGAGCTATCTCCGTGATGTCGGTAACGTTGGGCGAAAGCTTCACAATAAGTGTTTTCTTGTACACGTCGCGCACTGCCTTTACTACCTCTTCTGCTCCTTTGGCCGTAACACCAAAAGCCATGCCTCCTTGTTTAACATTGGGGCAGGAAATGTTTAGTTCGATGGCAGGAATGTTTACAAGTTCGTTGATGATTGAAGCTGTTTCCACGTAATCTTCAATAGCAGAACCGGAAACATTTACAATCATATTGGTTTGAATGTCCTTAATGCGGGGATAGATATGTTCAACAAAGTAGTGAACGCCCTTATTTTGCAGTCCCACAGCGTTTAACATGCCTGATGGAGTCTCTGCCATTCGGGGGTATGGGTTTCCTTCACGTTTGTGAAGAGTAGTGCCCTTAACGATGATGCCGCCTATTCGCGCAATATCGATGAAATCGGCGAACTCTTCGCCATATCCAAATGTTCCGGATGCGGTCATTACCGGATTCTTCATTTGTAATTCACCTATGTTTACACTTAAATCTGCCATAACAACTTGTTTATATTGAATACAGGACCTTCTTTACATACGCAGAGGTGGCCTTCCGCTGTGTTTTCAACGCAGCAAAGACAGGCACCAACACCACACGCCATCTTATTCTCCAGTGAAACTTCACAGTTGATGTTGTTCGCTTTTGCATATTTTGCCACGGCAACCATCATGGGTTTGGGGCCGCAGGTATAGATTTGCTCAAACTTTACCTTATTTAATATGGAGTGCTGAGTGACATATCCTTGCTCTCCGTGGCTTCCATCCTCGGTGGTTGCATAGACATCTCCCAGGGCTTTAAACTGTTCCAGTTGTAGCAAGTCTTGGGCACTGCGGGCACCCAGTAGGAAGGTGGGTTTGCTTCCACTTTTCTTCAGCTGCTCGCCCAAGTAGAGCATGGGAGCTGTTCCTACACCTCCGCCCACCAGAAGAAGCTTTTCTGAGGGCTGTTCCGGCATTGTAAAGCCATTGCCCAGCGGTAATACAACGTTGATTGTGTCACCCTTTTGTGCGTTTCCTAAGCAACGTGTACCGTCGCCAACCAGTTGGATGAGGAACCAAACTTCGTTCTTTTCTCTGTCTACATAGTTAATAGAGATGGGGCGGCGTAGGAAAGTTGTGGGTGAACCATCGACCCTGATCTCTGCAAATTGCCCCGGAAGCATATCCGGCAATGCGGACGAGGAGGTTAATTTCAGCAACACGTAGTTGGCGTGTAGCTTCAGATTCTCCGTCACCGTCAGATCTAAAATGTATTTTTTCATATTTAAAATGATTTGAATTCTCGTTCGTGCAAAGATACACTATTTTACCTCACCTACGATGCGTTAAGCCGGTTTAAATGTTTCATACGTATTATCATCAAAGAAAATACGTATTTCTGTGATTTTTCTTGCAGGCTTTTCCTTATAGATAACTTCCTGACGCACAATTTCTTTGGGTGTGTTTTGGGGCTTTCCTAACGCGAAATCCTTGCGATTTTCTGAAACTCGCGGCCTTTCGGTCGGATTTTCGGCATTCTCAGCAAACAAAGGATAGTCTTCGTTGTTCATATCAAGCGATGACGAAGTAACAGTTTCCGCATTTGCCGGACTTTCACTCATAATGCCTTCGCCGGTAAGTAACCAATCCAAACTTACGTCGGGATAGCGTTGACGTAAGCGGAGGAGGAAGTCCATACTAGGCATATTGCGTCCTCTCAATATTTGGGAGAGGGTTGCTTGTGCTACATTGATGTTATCAGCAAAAGCCGCAGCCTTCAGTCCTTCGCGATTCATAATCTGGAGGATTCTCTCCTTGACATTTTCTTTTACATTCTCTTTCGACGTTTCTCTGCTTTCCATGACTTCGTCCATATGCATCTTGATTTAGTGAGTATTTTACATTTGAATACTTTCAACTGTGATGATGCAAAAGTAAATAGTATTATTCATATAAGCAAATTATAACAAATAAATTTGTGAAGTTTGGGTTTGATTCAGTAAGTGTGCAAATGTAAACAAACAACAATCATTCATATGAATATCCTTTATTTCACACTTATCATACGACTTTAATAAATATATGTATTTAATTAGTAAATAATAAGTTAACTAATTTAACTGCTGTTATATTTAGGATTGATTCAAATGAATAGCTTCTTTCGAGGAATAAATTAAACACCTAGGTTAATAATTCGTCTTAAATACAAGAACTTTAATTGTTTATCCTATTTAAATTATTGGGTTAATAGCATATGAGTTACATTTGTGATAAGTGCATTTATATTTGAGTTTTGAAGCAAATAAAGCCTGGTTACAAATGTAATGCGGTTAATTGTGAATGTTTGAAATGTAAAGTTACTGCATTTGTACACCTTTACTCTGAAGAGAAGAATTTATTTAGTTGATGAAAACAACTAAATAAGTTAGAGAAAGAGGATTCTTCATCAAATGAAGCTTAAAGAAGATAGTTATAAAAACTTACAAGTAAAGAATGCTTTTGAGGAGTAGGTACTCCCCTTTCCTACTCTTTCCGGCATAAAAAAGGACTAAAAACGGAATCCTTGCAATATTTCCGACCAAGTGATTGATTCCTGAAAAAGAAACGATTCTCAGACGATTAAAAAGTGATTATCTATTTATGACTTAATGAGTTATATCGATTTTCCGTGTTTTGAGAAGTGAAATTCTAGAGTAAAACAGCCGTTTGTACGTTGTTTTACGAACGCAAATAGCACTTTCTACCGGCATAATACCGTTAGACGATTGGTTCAAAGCCGTTAGATAATTGACAGAATATCGTTTGATAACTGACAAAATACCGTTTAATCGTTGGCTAAATGCCGTATGATGATTACCCAAACAGTGTTAGAAGGTCAATGTAAAATCTTAAAGATGAGTTCCCGAAGCAAGTCGCCATCGGTTAAAGAGCTGTTTCCTACCCCTTTCGACTTAGCATCGGTGTAGCGTATTTCCCCAATGATTTGCATTGTTTTCACGCCACTGTACCTCCGCATGGCTGTAAGATACTCCCTTGCTTGCCACGGAGTCTTTAGTCCGAGGAAGGCAGCAACCCCCTGCTCCGTCTTTTCGGGAGCATAATAAGCCAGCATCAAGTTGGAGTAAAAACCGAATAGTAAAGATAAAGTCATCTGAATGGGATTGGTTTTCGGATTTTCTTCAAAGTATTTTACTATCTTATTTGCCTTGAGGATGTCTTTTTCAACAAGAGCACTTCGGAGTTCGAAATTGTTATAATCTTTGCTAATTCCGATGTTCTGTTCTATCTGTTCAGGAGTGATTTGTGTTGAGTTTTTTGACAGAGTAATACACAATTTGTCCAGCTCTCCCGTAAGTCGGCTGAGGTCTGTCCCCACAAACTCGGCCATCATGGCGGTTGCTTTGGGGTCTATGCTCACTCCTTTTTGTTGTAAATAGCCGGTAATAAAGGCCGGAAGTTGCGCTTCTTTCAGCTTTTTCGATTCAAAAAGAATGCCCGTTTTCTCAATCTCGGCAGCCAGTTTCTTACGTCTGTCCAGTGTTCCGTGCTTATGGCAGAGCACTAAGATGGTAGAGTTCAGCGGTTTCTGGAGGTAATAAGAGAGTTCTTCCATACCCCGGACGGCCTGTGCTTCCTTAACCACCACCACCTGACGTTCCGACATCATTGGGTAACGCTTTGCAGCATTGATGATGGTAGCCACATCCACATCCGCCCCATATACCACAGTTAGATTGAATTCCTTTTCGATATCTGTCAATACATTATCAGTAATGTAGTCCGCAATGAGGTCAATATAGTAAGGTTCCTCCCCCATCAGGTAGTACACCGGCCGATACTGTTTGGCCTTTAGTTCTCGTAAAATGCTGTCGTAGGATATTTCTTGCTTTGCCATAGATGCGTGTTACCAGTCGAATTTCAAGTGTTTAACGGTCTTTTTCTCATCAAGAATCATGCGCAGAGATGCGATGCCAATCTCTACATGCTCGTTTACGAAGTTCTTTGTCACCAGATTATCGCTCTGCTCTGTCTTAACTCCTTCGGGTATCATCGGCTGATCCGACACCAGCAACAACGCACCCGTAGGGATATGATTGGCAAAGCCGCAACTGAAAAGAGTAGCAGTTTCCATGTCTACCGCCATTGCGCGCGTCTTCAAAAGATACTTCTTGAACTCCTCATCATGCTCCCAAATCCGTCGGTTGGTAGTATAAACCGTACCCGTCCAATAGTCCCTACCCTTGTCTCGAATAGCAGAAGAGACCGCACGTTGCAACATAAAGGCCGGTAAAGCAGGCACTTCCGGTGGAAAATAGTCGTTCGAAGTACCTTCACCACGGATGGCAGCTAGTGGAAGAATCAAATCTCCCAGCTTATTTTTCCGGTCAATCCCTCCGCATTTTCCTAGAAAAAGACATGCTTTGGGACGAACGGCCGTCAGTAAGTCCATGATGATAGCAGCATTCGGACTGCCCATTCCGAAGTTGATAATGGTTATTCCCTCCGCACTTGCCGAAGTCATGTTGGCATCTCTTCCCAAAATGGGGACGCCAAACTTCTCAGCAAATATCTCCACATACTTGTTGAAGTTGGTCAAAAGAATGTACTCGCTGAACTCCTCCAACGCACGTTTTGTATATCTGGGTAGCCAATTCGCTACAATTTCTGCCTTTGTTTTCATACTTATTGCTTACATTTGCATACCATTTTCTGCAGGGAATGGAATTTCAGAAACAAAGATAGTAAATGTTATCATTAAATCTACCGACATTCAACGTTAAATTATCCGAGCGCGAAGGAAAAACTTTCATCTTCGATTCCCTACGTCGCCGGTATGTGACCCTTACGCCCGAGGAGTGGGTTCGTCAACACTTCGTCCATTTTCTTATCGAACAAAAGGGATACCCCGCTGCTTGGTTGGCTAACGAAGTTACGTTGCAACTCAACGGAACTCGCAAACGAGCCGATACCGTACTCTATCGGAGCGACCTTTCCGCCCGTATGATTGTGGAGTATAAAGCACCTGAAGTGGAAATAACCCAACGTGTGTTCGACCAAATCATGCGATACAATCAGGTGCTTCGTGTTGACTATTTGATAGTTAGCAACGGGATTCGTCACTTCTGTTGTCACATAGATTACCAACGAAACTCCTACTCTTTCCTGCAAGAGATACCACGTTATGAGGAACTGGGCTAAATGTTCTTAAAATCTTTATTTGTTGGAAGATAGTATTTTTGCATTCGTCGTGGCAAAGATGTAATAAGCATAATTTGGCTTATTGGTCAAAAATAGTACATAAAATCGAGGCAATTGTTTGATTTACTTATATTTGCAGTATTTGTGTTAGAAATGGATAAAAAGTTTGTCCAAAATGTGGGCAAATAACCCTCGTCAGACATGGCTACAACGG
>JAGATY010000034.1 GCA_017621035.1 Bacteroides sp.
AAAAGATGAAGAGTTGAACGGGAATGAAGATTTTTATGTGAAAGAAAAGAGAAAAATAGCTATATTTGCAGACAGGAAAACTGAAAAGGAAGAAGTTGAGGATACTTCCGAAAGTCACAAAAACAACCGAGACGTACCAACGCCGTATCAACTCCGTACCAACGCCGTACCAAGGCCGTTCCCTTAGATACGGAGAAGACAGAGGGAGGGAATTAGGAGGATTTAGGATTTGTGATTTGAGATTTGGGATTGAGAAGCATTAGTTTAGGATTTTTCTTCTTCCTGCGGTATGCGGACAGAGGTATAGAGTTCCAAGATAGCAGCTATGGTCATGCAGACAATCCACTCATTACCGCGAGTAAATAACATGAAGGCACCGGTAAGCACCAGCAGAAGTGAAGCAAAAATTTGCTGACGACGGAGGCGTTTGATGGTAGGATTCTTAGCGTTTACCGGAGAATTGATTTGTGCCAGTGCAAAGAGTGTAGCACCAACAGTGTAAACATAAGGAGCTAGTGGCCATCCGGTTACATAGACTACGGCACCCAGCAGAGACATCACGGCGCCTACAACGTAGAGAGCAGATATTAAATGTTTCATCGGTTTAATCTTCTTCAAAGACGAATACGTCTTCATTGGGTTTCTTCATCAGATATTTCTCACGCGCCACTTCTTCAATGGCACCGGAATCCAAAGCCAGTTCTTCCAGGCGTTCAGTGTTCTCGTCATATTCCGCACGGTATCTTTCTATCTCGGAGCGCAAGCGGGTGGCCTCCCGATAGTACTCCAGACGGTGAAGAATGCTGTTTTCGTCCAAGAAAACAATTATCACCGCGAACACAATTAGCGTAATCCAGTATTTGTTCTTCCGAATCACTCCCCACAGAGAAGACAGCTTATCCATTCCTTGTTTCTTATTAAAATACACTATAACGATTACACAAATCTGTCCGAATTACTTTCTAAACAGATTCCGTGCCACAAAGATAAGGCGAATAAGCGAGAAGTTGCTTTGATTTTCTTTAAAAAGTTGTTCTTCTGCTTCCTTGGAGTCTCTTTTTTTGCGTACATTTGCCCATAATAAACTATAAGATAAACACTACTTATGGAAAACTATATTGTATCGGCACGCAAATACCGCCCCGCCACTTTCGAGTCGGTGGTTGGCCAGCGCGCTCTAACCACTACCTTAAAGAATGCCATCGCTACCGGCAAGTTGGCGCATGCCTATCTCTTCTGCGGTCCCCGAGGCATAGGAAAGACCACCTGTGCACGCATTTTTGCCAAAACCATCAACTGCATGAATCCCACTGAAGAAGGTGAAGCCTGTAACCAGTGCGAATCGTGCACCGCTTTCAACGAACAGCGTTCCTACAACATACACGAATTGGATGCCGCTTCCAATAACTCCGTGGACGACATCCGCCAGTTGGTAGAACAGGTGCGTATTCCACCACAGATTGGACGATACAAAGTGTACATCATAGACGAAGTACACATGCTATCCGCCTCTGCCTTCAACGCTTTTCTGAAGACGTTGGAAGAGCCACCCCGCCACGCCATCTTCATTCTGGCCACCACCGAGAAGCACAAGATTCTCCCCACCATTCTTTCTCGCTGTCAGATTTACGACTTCAATCGCATTGGCGTGGAAGATACCGTGGCACACTTGGCCTACGTTGCCTCCAAAGAGGGTATTACAGCCGAACCGGAGGCTTTGAACGTCATTGCACTGAAAGCTGATGGTGGTATGCGCGATGCGCTATCCATTTTCGACCAAGTGGCAAGCTTTACCGGTGGACACATCACCTATCAGGGAACTATCGAGAACCTAAATGTGCTGGACTACGAGTACTACTTCCGTCTTACCGACCACTTCCTGAGCAATCGAGTGAGCGACTCCTTGTTACTCTTGAACGAAGTGCTCAGCAAGGGATTCGACGGCAGTCACTTCATTACCGGACTCGCTTCTCACTTCCGCGACTTGCTGGTGAGTAAAGATGCTGCCACGCTTCCTTTGCTGGAGGTGGGTGCCAGCATCCGCCAACGCTACCAAGAACAGGCGCAGAAGTGTCCCGTGCAGTTCCTCTACCGAGCCTTAAAACTGTGTAACGATTGCGACCTGAACTATCGGGCCAGCAAGAACAAACGTCTATTGGTGGAGCTAACTCTCATACAAGCCGCACAGCTGACGGTCGAGGGAGACGACGTGAGTGGGGGGCGTGGCCCTAAGCAGCCATTAAAACCCATCTTCACACAGCCGGCCGCGCCACAACCGCAGGCATCGGCCGCACCCACAGCCACCGCACAACCGGCTCCAACTGTTTCCACAGCCTCCCCCGGCTCTGCGCCTAGCCCTACGCCCCGGCCTACCGCTCCGGCACAGCCCAAGGCAGCTTCCACACGCCCGGATACCTCACCTTTCCAGTCGATGCCGACACAAAATGAGAAGAAGATACCCGTCTTGACCAAAGAAAAGATGGGCATCTCCATCAAGGCCACGCCGAAGTCTGATGCCAAGAAGGAGAGTCCCCTCCCCACCCCCGCACAGACAAGCAAAGCCATGACCGAAGAAGATAACATCTTCAACGCACGCGATATCAACCACTACTGGCAGGAGTATGTTGCCCGTATGCCCCAAGAGTTGACTGCTATGGCTAAGCGCATGCAGCTGATTAAGTTAACACCTCTCAATGACATCACCTACGAGGCTGTGGTGGAGAACGATTTTGTAGCCAAGGAGCTGAACGACATGATACCCGCTCTGCAAGACTACCTGCGCAGCCGGTTGAAGAATCGAAAGGTTACACTCAACGTGCGCGTCAGCACACCGCATGAAAAAGTGCGTGCATACAGCCGCGTAGAGAAGTTCCAGGTCATGACACAGAAAAATCCCTCCCTCTATCTGCTGAAGGAGACCTTCGGATTGGAGTTTAACTAAGTTCCTAAAAGATTATTCAAAATAGAAAGTGAGCGCAATCATTCTGGAAGAGAGTTTTCCGACTGATTGCGTAAACTTTTCCAGCCCCTTGTCCGTCAGGTCGGTGCGCTGCTTCTCCAGCAAATCGGCCAGCCCGAAGCAGAACTTCAATTCCGGAATCAGTTTGAAGAAAGGAAGATAAAAATCACAGCCGATGCCCACCTCCAGATAGCAATCAAAGTGTTTCACCAGCAAGGCACGCTGTTTTTTCACGCCGAAGTCATAGGTCGGTGCCACCCCCACCATCACGTAAGGGCGATAATTATTGAAACGTTCCGCACTGAACTTCAGGTCCAACGGCAGCGAGAGATAGGCCGACTTCAGCTGTTGCGTATGCTCCGCCCCGCTCGAAGCCTCACGGAAAACCACCTTCTTGTCGCCAAAAAAGAGCGTAGGCACCAGGCGCAACGAGAGGTGTTGATGCAAAAAAAGCTCGCCCACCACACCGACAGAGAAACCAGGCGAGTACTCCGGCACTTCGGCAAACCAGCTCTCCCCCTCGGCCGTCACAAAACCCGTATTCCGCACCTCCAAATCCTGCGTATGCAACCCCACCAAGAAGCCGTAGTGCCACCGCCGTTGGTCAATGTAGGGACGGTTCTGTACCTTCCGCGTCTGAGCAACCAGCGGCAGCGTCACCAACAACATCAGTATAAAAAGTACCTGTTTCATGTCCTTAAAACGAATCAGTTCTCCCTTTATTGCCCACCCCGGCATCAAAACCCTTCACTTCCCCACACTCTTCACTCAATTTACATACCGCCCCGCGTCACCTTTCTTCCGAAAGCGGCGACGATACTCCTGCGACGCGCGGTAAAAGGAGAGACATAAAGCGCCTCCAGCGTAAATTGTGGGGTGATGTTCGGCATAGTCTTCAATATTTAACGTCAGTTCGACATAAGGTCTGAAAGACCAGGTGGCAAAGCCACTTTTAATAACCGCGGACTTTCAAGTCCGTGGATAGACTACTCGATTTCTATCCATCCGTCTGGAAGACGGGGCCGCAGGCTATAGTAGTCTTACAGACCGCGTCTTCACAGACGCAAGGAGTGTAAGATTCTCATTACTTACGTTTCTTTGGCTCCGGAAGTTCTCGGCACGTGGCAAGGGCGAGAGCGGTGAGCAACTCGTGGTCGTCTACATTCTCCACGTAGAAGCAGGGCTTCGCTCCCGGGTATGGCTCGCGGAGGACGGGTGCACCCAGCAGCTTCCGCCCCGCCTCGGTGGGCTTGAACAGCAGGCAGTCGTCGCACACCATAGCGAAGAATTTTCCGTCGAGGTACAGTCCGTATTCGCCGAACATTCGTTTCAGGGTCACTTCGCCAGCGCGTGCCATCTGGTCGGCGATGTATTGGGCAAGGTCTTGGTTGGTTGCCATAGGCTTTATTCTTTTGTTTTTACATATTGATATACCACTTCCAGCGAAGCCTCCCGCGCCATGTCGTTCGGGTTCGTGCCCGGCACACCTTCGGGAATCGGCTCTCCTAATCGGCTGAATAAATCCGTCCAAAAGGCAGGCATTTCGCCGTCGGCGTTGCGGAAGTTCATCGGGCGGGCGGTGAAGATGGGCTTGCCGTCCGCTGTGCGATAGCTCTCGTAGACCAACTCCGAGCAGTACATCTTCCCGTTGTCGGGCAGGTACGACCAGTCGTATGCCTCGCCGAGGTGGCTCTTTGCACGGGCGATTGTCCGTTCCACATCAAACGGCTGGCGCAGACGCATCACCACTCCATCAGCCTGTCCGGCGAAGTCTTCCCATGCCGTCAGCACCACACCTTGCTCGGGCGTTGCCTCAATGACAAAGGTCTTGCCATTCTCTATGAAGACGATACCTACATGGTCGTAACTGATACTGTCTGCCGCCGTAGCATCGGTAATGGCTTCCCCCATCTCCGAGCCGGCCGACACTTGGAAGACGAGGTCGCCGGAGCGTAGGCTGTTGTTCCCCTTGTCGGTGCAGGAGGTGAGGGTGAAGAAGAAGATAAAAGATAAGATGATTATCTTTTTCATAACTTATTCTACATCCTTTATGAACTTTGCCGGAACTCCCCCTACGACGGTACGAGGCGCAACGTCCGAACAGACGACGCTTCCGGCAGTTTACATCAGGAACTTCAGCAAGAAGAAGGCACCGAGGATGTACATGCCGATGGTGACTTTCTTGTAGTTGCCACTTAGCAGATTGATGAGAATGTAGCTGAGGTGTCCCAACACAATGCCGTCGGAAATGCTGTAGGAGAGGGGCATGAAGATGATGCAGATGAAGGCCGGGATGGCTTCGGAGTACTTGCTGAACTCAACATTCAGCACGCTGCTCATCATCATCAGGCCGACAAGCACCAATACGGGCGCTGTGGCGGCGGCGGGGATGGCCAGGAAGAAGGGTGCAAAGAATAGGGCCAGCAAGAAGCAGATGCCGGTGACAAAAGCGGTCAGTCCGCTGCGGCCTCCTTCGTTCACGCCGGCGGCACTTTCTACATAGACGGCCACGGTGCTGGTGCCCATCACGGCTCCGGCTGCGGTGGAAACGGAGTCTACCATGAAAACTTCCTTCAGGCGGGGTATTTTGCCATCTTCTTTCACCATTCCGGCACGGGTGGTGACGCCGATAACGGTGCCGATGCAGTCGAACAGGTCTACGAAGAGGAGGGTGAAGACGATGATGAACATTTCTTTAGTGAAAATGTCTGTCCACTCAAATTTCATGAAGATGGGCTCTACTGAGGGCGGTACGCTGAGCACGCCATCGAAGTGAGTCACACCCAAGGGGATGCCGATGAGGGTGGTGGCCAGGATGCCGATAAGTAAGGCGCCTTTCAGGTTCTTGACCAGCAGTACGGAGGTAATGACGATGCCTATGACGCCGAGTAAGGCTGAGCCGGAGGTAACATTGCCCAGGCTGACGAGCGTTGCGTCGTTGTTGACGATGATTTCTGCATTCTTCAGGCCGATGAAGGCGATGTAAAGACCAATGCCGGCGCTGATGGCGTTCTTCAAAGCGTTCGGCAACACATCTACAATCTTTTCGCGCAGGTTGGTTACGGTCAGCAAGATGAAGAGCAAGCCTTCGAGGAACACGGCTGTCAGCGCAAACTGCCAAGAGTAGCCCATGATGAGGCAGACGGTGTAGGCGAAGAAGGCATTTAGTCCCATGCCGGGTGCCAAGGCCAACGGGAGCTTAGCATAGAGGCCCATGAAGATGGTGGGGAGTGCCGACATGATAACTGTGGTTGTAAACAAGGCTCCTTTGTCCATTCCTGTTTCACTTAAGATGTTTGGATTGACGGCGAGGATGTAGGCCATGGTCAAGAAGGTTGTGATGCCGGCCATGATTTCCGTTCTTACGGTGGTTTCTTTGGGATTGAAACCGAAGAGTTTTGTTAGCATGGTATTTTTTACTGCTTTAGTGTTAATAATGGGCGCAAATATAAGGCTTTTTCAGCCAATCTCGTCGATGTAGTCCAGCAATTTCTTATAGAAGGCATGTCGCCCCAGGGTTTTGGCATCGCCGAGGATGGTTAGTTTCATTCGGGCACGGGTGATGGCCACGTTCATCCGGCGCAGGTCGTTCAAGAATCCGATTTGTCCCTGCTCGTTGGCTCTCACCATGGAGATAAAGATGACGTCGCGCTCCTGTCCCTGAAATCCGTCTACCGTATTCACCGTGAGCAGTGCGCGATAGGGTCTGAGCGTTGCATTGCTTCGGATGCGGCTTCGCAAATACTGTACCTGCGCTTTGTAAGGGGAGATGATGCCAAAGTCTATCCTTTCGTCCAGGATGCGCTGCCCGCCGATGCGTCGGATGTAGGCTTCCAGCTCTGTCAGCAGCAGGTCGGCCTCGGGTTTGTTGATGCGGCCGCAGGTTTCTCCCACCAGTTCCTCTTGGAACTCCATGCCGGAGGTGTCAACCCAGCTGATGGGGCTATCCCAGTCCAAGATGCCGCGATATTTTACTTCCGGAGCGGCCTGCAGCTCGTTGCCATAGAACCAGGCTGAGGAGAAGCGCATGATGGACTCGTTCATGCGGTACTGAAGTTTCAGCAGCGACACGGCCGAGGGGTGTCGGCTGACGATTTGTTCCATCAGCGTGCGTTCCAACCCTCCGCGGGCGGCTTCGATGCACTTGATGGTGGGTGGCAACTGGCAATGGTCGCCTGCCAGCACCACGCGGTCTGCCCGTCGGATGGCTATCCAGCATGCGGCCTCCAGGGCTTGGGCTGCTTCGTCGATGAAGAGTGTTCCGAAGTGTCGGCCGGAGAGCAGGCGATGGTTGCTGCTCACCAGGGTGGAGGCTATGACGTGCGCCGAGTTGAAAAGTTCGGCATTGATTTGCACTTCCAGAGCCGTGGCACGGTCGCGCAAGCGGTTCAGATGGCTTCGCAGGCTTTCGCGTTCGCTGTAGGAGCCTCGGCGAGCCTTTCCGGCGAGGCGGCGAAGTTCTTTGCGGATGCCCCAAAGCTCGGGATAGAGGGGATGGGCCTCGAAACGGCGTTCGTAGGTGAAGGAGAGCATCTTGTCGTCCACTCGCGTAGGATTACCAATGCGCAGCACGCTCACGCCGCGGTCCACCAGCTTTTCCGAAATCCAGTCCACGGCCATGTTACTCTGTGCGCAGACCAATACTTGGGGTTCGCGGTGCAAGGTTTCATAGATGGCTTCTACGAGGGTGGTTGTTTTGCCCGTTCCGGGAGGTCCGTGAACAATGGCCACGTCGCGGGCGCAGAGCACTTGGTTGACGGCGGCTTCTTGTGTCTGATTGAGCCACGGGAAGCGGACGGGATAGAGTTGCCGGAAGCCGGGTTTGCCGCTCGCCCCCAGCAGCATGTCTCTGAGTGTCGCCAGACGGTTGCCCTTGGCGCGGAGCGTCTCCTCCAGTGCCTCAAACATGGTGCGGTACGAGGTCTCGTCGAACGAAAGTTGCACGCCCAGCCCCTCGGTGCCTTGCAGCTCAAGCACGGCTCCTGCGCCGGCAATCGCCACCACCATCCGCTCGTCGCCGGCATAGCTCACCGTGCCCTGCGAGGTGCAATAGGTGATGGTACCGTCGTACCCTTGCCGAAAGAACAGGACCGGACGGCCGTATTCGAACAGATGCTCCACCTCCAGGTCTGTGGAACGGTTGATTTCTATCACCAGCTGGTTCAGCGAGTTGTAATAGCTCTTTCCGGCCGTTACCGGAAACCACGCCAGTCCCCTCTGCACCTTTCGCTGTATGCCCAGCGACTCGGTCTGCCGGCGAAATTCCTCCCGCTCATACTCATACTCCATCCGGAGCAACATCTGCGCCCTCTGAAGGTGCAGCGCGGGGCTGTTTGTATCGTTCTTCTGATTGTTCATGGCACAAAGGTAGGGAAAAAATCGTTTCCCAAACTTCTGAAATAGCTGCCGAGGGTTCGAAACCCATTTTTCGGGCTTCAGAAATGGTTTCCGAGCCCTCGAAACCCATTTCCGAAGCTTGGGAAATGGCTTTTGACCCCTCGCCGAGCATTTCCGAAGCCTCGGAAATGGCTTTCAGTCCCCCGCCGGCCATTTCCGAAGCCTCGGAGGTGTTCGGCGACCCCTCGGTGCCGGTTTCCAAAACTTCTGAAATGCCCGGCGAGGGGGCGCCGCCGCTTTCCTGAACTCTGAAAACCGGTACCGAGGGGTCGCCCGAGGCTTCCGAAATCCCCCATCTGCCTGCCGAGGCCGCGGCCGATGAAAATAATTGGCCGAAAATGTTTCCAGAACAGAGAAAACTCACTATCTTTGTTCTGCTTCTGAAAAGAGTCAGAAGATACCACATATTTCACCTTTTAAAAGTGTAATGATTATGAAAGAACTAACAAAGATTAGCGTTATCGGCCTCACCAAGCTGAACAACGCCGAGTATGCAAACTTTTCAACCCGCGTCAGCAGTCTGCTGATGGCCGCCGGCGCTTCGGAACTGGGTAACGAGACGGCCGATGTGACCCGCTACAACGAGTTGCTGGGAAAATTGAGCGATTTGGTGGCTCGCACCACGGCCTCGGTGGAAACGGCGCAGATGCAAGCCCTGGAAAAGCAACGCGACCAGGTAGGCCAGTACATCATCGACACCGTGCGCAAACAACGCTCGCTGCCGATTGCCTCGATGGCAGAAGCAGCCGAAGCCCTCTACTTCATCCTCAAGCCGTATGTAGGATTCTACGCGCTGCCCAACCTGCAGGAGACCATTACCATCAACGGCATGCTTTCGGACCTGAACAAAGACCCCTATCCGACACATCTGCAAACACTGGGGTTGACGCCGTTTGTAGAGCAACTAGGCCTCATCAACGCACAGTACAACGTGC
The DNA here is from genome assembly GCA_017621035.1 of Bacteroides sp. Lineage (GTDB taxonomy): Bacteria > Bacteroidota > Bacteroidia > Bacteroidales > Bacteroidaceae > Bacteroides. The sequence goes on from JAGATY010000034.1 coordinate 9,292, forward strand.
TGACCGAGCAACGAGTAACCACCCGTAACGCCTCGCAGACGGAGGACAGCAAGACACTTCGGGTGGAAATGGATGCCTTGTACGACTACATGACCACCCTGGCATTTGCCCAAAGCCTCATCAAGCCGACCGACATCACTGCCAACTTTGTCAGCACGCTGAACGGCATCATCACCGAGACCAACATGGCCTACAACCAGCGCATCGCGCAAGCCTCCGGCAGCTCCTCCTCATCGGCAGACAGCGACACCGGCTCCGACACCTCTTCCGACGACACGTCAGAGCAATATCCGATGGAATAAGTGAATAACCGAAAACAGAAAGTGGAAAGGCGACCGATGAAAGTCCTCTTTCCACTTTCATCTTTCAACCCCTCCCCTCCACTCCCCACTTTCATCTTTCAACTTTTCATCTTTCAACACCCCACAACTACCTGCTCCACAAAATCTTCCCCCTCCGTTTGGTCGTGTCTGTTTTTTTTCTGATATTTGCGGCCTGAATAAGCATCGAGAGCCGTGGGGCATCGTCCTCCTTCTTATTTTATTCTGCATTTTTTGATGAATCACCGAAAAACGTCTGAAATATGAAAGGAATTATTCTTGCCGGAGGCAGTGCCACTCGCCTCTACCCCCTATCGAAGGCCATCTCAAAGCAAATCATGCCCGTCTACGACAAACCCATGATTTACTATCCACTCTCAACCCTGATGCTGGCCGGCATCCGTGAAGTTTTAATCATCTCAACCCCTCGCGACCTGCCCATGTTCCGCGACCTGCTGGGCACGGGTGAAGAGCTAGGCATGTCCTTCTCCTACAAAATCCAAGAAAAGCCCAACGGCCTGGCCCAAGCCTTCGTGCTGGGAGCCGAATTCCTGAACGGCGAGGCCGGCTGCCTCATCCTGGGCGACAACATGTTCTACGGACAAGGCTTCTCAGCCATGCTGAAGCGGGCAGCTGCCATCGAGAAGGGCGCCTGCATCTTCGGCTACTACGTAAAGGACCCCAGAGCCTACGGCGTGGTGGAGTTTGACGACGAAGGTAAAGCCATCTCCCTGGAAGAGAAGCCGGCAGAACCCAAAAGTAACTACGCCGTGCCCGGACTCTACTTCTATGACAAAACAGTTACCGAAAAGGCAGCCTCACTGAAGCCCTCAGCACGCGGAGAGTATGAAATTACCGACCTCAACAAACTCTATCTGGAAGAAGGTACCCTCAAGGTGGAACTCTTCGGCCGCGGATTCGCCTGGTTGGACACCGGCAACTGCGACAGCCTTCTGGAAGCCAGCAACTTTGTGGCGACCATCCAGAACAGACAAGGCTTCCGCGTGAGCTGCATCGAGGAGATTGCTTGGCGCAAAGGCTGGATTGACGTGGAGCAGCTGCACCGTCTGGGACAACAACTTGGCAAAACAGAGTACGGTCAGTACCTCATGGAGCTGGCCGACGCACACAGATAATAAGTTGAAAGAGGAAAGCAGACAGTTGAAAGCTCCCTCTATCCATCATTCATCATTCAAAAAACATCATTCAAAACAATGAAAACCTATCTCGTAACCGGCGCCGCAGGATTTATCGGTGCCAATTACATAAAGTACATTCTGAAGAAACATCAAGACATCCGCGTGGTGGTGCTGGACGCGCTGACCTATGCCGGCAACCTCGGAACCATTGCGGCGGACATCGATAACCAACGTTGCATCTTTGTAAAGGGTGACATTTGCGACCGCGCACTGGCTGACGACCTCTTTGCCACCTATAAGTTTGACTATGTGGTGAACTTTGCCGCCGAAAGCCATGTGGACCGCAGCATCGAGAACCCGCAACTCTTTCTGATGACCAACATTCTGGGCACGCAGAACCTGCTGGACGCTGCACGTCGCGCCTGGGTGACCGGCAAAGACAATTGCGGCTACCCGACTTGGCGCCAAGGGGTACGCTATCACCAAGTATCGACCGACGAGGTGTACGGCTCGCTGGGAGCCGAAGGTTACTTCACTGAACAGACTCCCCTCTGCCCGCACAGCCCTTACAGCGCCTCGAAAACCAGTGCCGACATGGTGGTAATGGCCTACCACGACACTTACAAGATGCCGGTGACCATCACACGTTGCTCCAACAACTACGGGTCCTATCACTTCCCCGAAAAGCTGATTCCCCTCATCATCAAGAACATTCTTGAAGGCAAGCAACTGCCCGTCTATGGCGACGGAAGCAATGTGCGCGACTGGCTCTACGTGGAAGACCACTGTAAAGCCATCGACCTGGTGGTAAGAGAAGGTGTGGAAGGCGAGGTTTACAATGTGGGAGGTCACAACGAGAAGACCAACCTGGAGATTGTGAAACTTACCATCGCCACCATCCATCGCCTGATGACGGAAAAGCCCGCCTACCGCGAGGTACTGAAGAAAAGAGTGTTGGCAGCCGACGGTTCCATCGACATCAGCTGGATAAACGAGGAGTTAATCACTTTCGTGAAAGACCGACTGGGCCACGACCAGCGTTATGCCATCGACCCGACCAAAATTACCAATGCCCTCGGCTGGTTCCCCGAAACCAAGTTTGAGGTAGGCATTGTCAAGACCATCGAATGGTATCTTAACAACCAGACATGGGTTGAAGAGGTTACCAGCGGTGATTATCAGAAATATTATGACCGTATGTACGGCAACAAGTAATTCCTCCGTGCCCGGGCATCGCCTCACAGCAGATGCCCGGGCTTTTTCTTGCTCCTACCTCTACCCTCCTGCCCCGATCATCCGGTGCACTGCCCTCCCCGGCGTCTGTTAAATCTCCTTCGCCGATGTTTAATAAATGCGAAGAGGTTTCCGGCGGGTTGACCAAAATAGCTACCTTTGGCCCCGCTATGACGAAGAAACTATTCTACATCTGCCTCCTCATCCTGCTCTGCCTCTCTTCTTGCCGCTCCAAGAAGCAGATGGTGAATCACCTACCGTTTCCCCCATTGCCGGTTGACTCGGCTGCTTTGGCTGATACCATCGGTTTGCCCGCATCGCTGAGACCGCTGCTTACCTTTGATCAGTCGCAACTGAAGCCCGTGAAGCGTCGTCAGGCACGTCGCCGCCCTCAAAAGCCGGCCGAGGCTCCCCGTCTGCTGGCACCGGTTGTCAAGTCCGGCACGCGCATCACCAGCCGCACGGTAGATGTCCCCGCAGGTTACGAAGGCGTCAGCCGCATCCAAATCTATCACGTCACCCATCGCGATGTACCGAAAGCTTTCGATGGCTTCCGCATGGCCTTCGTGGCCGACCTTCATTACAAGAGTCTGCTGAAAGAGAAGGGTCTCAACGATGTGGTGCGACTGCTTAATGCCCAGCAGGCAGACGTTCTGTTGCTGGGTGGCGACTATCACGAAGGGTGCCAATACGTTCCGCCGGTCATGGCAGCCTTGGGACGAGTGAAGACACGCCTCGGCACCTATGCCGTGCTGGGCAACAACGATTATGAAGCCTGCTACGAAGAGATTCTAAGCGAGATGAAGCGCAACCACATCCATCTGTTGGAGCATCGGGTGGATACGTTGCATCTGGACGGGGAACGCATACTGCTGGCCGGCGTGCGCAACCCCTTCGACCTGCAAGCCAACGGGGTGTCGCCCACACTTACCCTCTCTCCCGACGATTTCGTGGTGCTGCTGACGCATACCCCTGACTATGCTGAAGATGTGCCGGTGCATCACAGCGACCTCATCCTCTCCGGGCACACCCATGGCGGTCAGGTCACCCTCTTCGGCCTCTACGCACCCATCGTGCCCTCCCGTTACGGGCAACGTTTTCTCTCCGGCCTGAAGTACAACTCCCGAAAGATGCCTATCATCATCACCAACGGCATCGGCACCTCCAACAAAGCCATCCGCATGTTTGCACCGGCCGAAATTGTACTCGTGGTGCTGCATCGATTGGAGCCGTAACGCCTCCCCTCTCCCACTCCCCCTTCCGAAGGGTCATTTTGAAGGTCGCCGAGGGTCGGGCCTTAGGTCGCCGAGGGTCGAGGCCTAGGTCGCCGAGGGTCACATCGAGGGTTCCGCACCCCTGTTTTGAGAGCTGCCGGCCGCAGCCCTATTTCCCGACGAAAAATACTCCCTCCCCTCCCACTTCTCTGCCCCCAACCGAGGCTGCTAAAAAATTTTTGCTTTCCTTTGTTGCAAAAGAAGCCTTGCTTCGTCTATCCTTATGAAACGTATCGCAAAAGATGAGTGAAGAGACCCTGATATCCACGTTTACCGAACTGCGCGACCGCTTCCGGCGGCTGGCCATGCGCTTCCTGCCCTCGGCTGACGATGCCGACGACGTGCTGCAAGACGCCTTCTGTCGTTTGTGGCCTCGGGCAGAGGAGTTGCGTACGCGGCAGTCGGCCGAGGCTATGACGGTGACCACGCTGCGTCATCTCTGCATCGATGAGGTGAGACGACGTGGCCGAGTGGAGCAGGTGGAGTTTGATGCCGAGCGCGACAGCCGTCTCTCCGGCTCTCCCCTGGAGGAGATGGAACGACGAGAGCGATTCGAGGAGCTGGAACGGGTGATGGAAAGTGAGCTGACACCCACGCAACTACAAATTCTACGTCTGCGCGAATACGAGGAAATGGATATGGACGAAATAGCTGAACAACTGAATATGCAGCCCGCCAATGTGCGCGTCAGCCTATCGAGGGCACGCAAGCGCATCCGGGAAGTGTATCGGGAAAGGAGGAACAATGAGAAAGAATAAGGATTACTGGATGCAGCTGGTGGAGCGCTACTTTGAAGCCGAAACCACGCGGGAAGAGGAGCTTGCCCTCCGTCGTTTTCTAGCCACAAACGAGGCCAATGCACCTGAGTTTGAGGAGGCTCGCGCTGTGATGGGGTATCTGGCCGTGGGTAGAAGTGTGCACAAGTCCGGCTTCAAGTCCCGCCGTCGTCAGGCTCTGTGGTGGGCAGCGGCAGCAGCGGTAGTCGTACTGGTTGCACTTCCACTGAAACAAGCGCCGGTGGCAGAAGAGGAGGACATCTGTGTGGCCTACGTGGATGGTAAGCGACTGACGGACAGCGACGAAGTGCTGCAACTGATGAAGCAAACCATGCAAAGCGTGCAGGCCGATGCCGAGACCCGCAGCGTGGAGAACCGGTTGGGTGACATCTTTAATACGTTGAACTAAACAGTGTAAACAATGAAACGAATATGCTTACTGATTGTGATGCTGGGCACGCTGTGGCCCGCCGTGGCACAGAAAAACAGCCGGATAGGCGAGGTGCTGGACGAGCTGCGCCGGCATCCCAACGCCACGGAAGTGGTAGTGAAGGGCAAAGAGTTGAAGCCTTACAAGCTTTCCTACTTTCGCAGTGTGACGGTGAATCCGCGCCATGCCGACCTAGGCAGCATTCTCCGGCTGGTGAAGGAGGCGTCAGATAAGGCGATGGACAAGGAGGAAGGTCTGCTGGGCGGTGAGCTGTACTACGGTTTCTACTGCCTGCCTCCGGTAAAGGAGCAGAACAGCTACCTCTTCTACCGCAATGCCACCCTAAAGAAGGGCACTCCCCGGTCGGAAGTCACCTTGGTGTATATGGAGGGTTACGCCACCCTGGAGCAACTGAAAGAGATGTTCCGTTGACACCTCAGCTTATATTAGAATATGAAGTAACAATCAAAACCATACAGACAATGAAAAAGACATGGGCAGCCATTATGGCAATGGCGCTGTCGGCAACAGCTCCGGCAGTGGCACAAGAATCTACACAAGTAACAGACAGCATCACCATAGAGTCGCCCCGTAGCGTGCAGCTTGTAACCAAGGGAGACACCATGACCGTGAGTGTGCAGGGACGTGACGGGAATCCCGACTTCAGTTACATTCGTCAGGTGGTGCTGGCCGGTGACGAACCGGTGGTAACAAAGCAGCGTCACAGTAACTGGGATTTTGACATTCCCTTCAAGCAGCGTGCCAAACGCAAACGTGCCCATCAGAATGAGTTCCGCCTGCATGGCTTCGGCCTCGGACTGGTAAGTGCTGTAGGCGCACCACAGGGCATGGACGTAGACATGGGCAGCTCGTTTGAGCTGATGGGACCGGCACTGGAGTGGGCCTACTATCCCGGCAACTCACCGCTGAACCTCTCCATAGGTGTGGGCGTCAACTGGAAGAACTACCGCATGACGGGTCGCACCCGTTTCCTGAAGCAGGATGGCAACGTGGTGCTGGGAGCCTACCCTGAAGGGGCAGACATCAAGTTCTCGCGTCTGAAGATATTCAGCTGGACTATGCCACTGCTTCTGAACTACGACCTGGGCCGTCACTGTGATTTCAGCCTGGGACCGGTGGTAAACTTCAACACACACGCCACACTGAAGACGCGCTATACGCTGGAGGGAGAGAAGTATAAGGAGACGGAAAAGAATCTGCATCAGAACCGCGTGACCGTTGACCTGCTGGCACACTTCTCCATCAACTGCATCGGTTTCTACGCCAAGTACACTCCGTGTAAGGTGTTGGACACAGAGTTCGGCCCCGACTTCCGGGGACTTTCCGTGGGCATGACGCTTTGGTGGTAGGAATGTTTTCACTACCTTTGCAGGGCTGAATGACAATTGACTATGACTAACGACCAATTCAACCTCTTCTTGGAAGGCATGAGTGCTACAGCACTCTTTGTATTCATCGCCCTGTACTTTGTGAAGGCGGGCTATGGTATGTTCCGCACACGCCAGTGGGGCTGGGCCATCAACAACAAGGTGGCCTGGGTGCTGATGGAGGCACCCGTATTTGTAGTGATGTTTGTGTTGTGGGCACAAAGTGGCGTGCATTTCGCCTTGCCACAGTACCTCTTCTTTCTTCTGTTCCAGTTGCACTATCTGCAACGCTCGTTTGTGTTCCCCTTCCTGCTGAAGGGCAAGAGCAAGATGCCCGTAGCCATCATGGCAATGGGCATTGTGTTCAATGTGCTGAACGGTTGTATGCAGGCAGGAGGGTTGTTCTACTTCCCGCCCGAAGCTTACAGTGAGGGGCTGTCCTACCTGCTCCGGCCGAATGCCATCATCGGACTGCTGCTCTTCTTCGGCGGCATGCTGGTAAACCTGCACTCCGACCATGTCATCCGCCACCTGCGCAAGCCCGGCGATACCCGACACTACCTGCCGGCACGGGGAATGTACCGCTACGTCACCTCGGCCAACTACTTGGGTGAACTTACCGAGTGGGTAGGCTTTGCCGTGTTGACCGCAACGCCTGCCGCATGGGTATTCGCCTGGTGGACAGCTGCCAACCTGATACCTCGTGCACACGCCATCCACAAAAAGTACCGTGCCGAGTTCGGCGACAAGGCTATGGGAAGTCGCAAGAGAATTATACCATATATATATTAACTTGTAGATAAAACAACATAATGAAAGACTCCAAACTATTCACCCCTGTAACCCTGGGGCCACTGACGTTGCGCAACCGAACCATCCGCTCGGCAGCTTTTGAGAGTATGTGTCCGGGCAATGTGCCCAGCCAGATGTTGCTCGACTACCATCGTTCGGTAGCAGCAGGCGGTATCGGTATGACTACCGTGGCCTACGCGGCTGTAACCCGTAGCGGTCTCTCTTTTGACCGTCAACTCTGGATGCGTCCCGAGATAGTACCCGGCTTGCGTGAACTGACCGATGCCGTCCATCGGGAGGGTGCAGCAGCAGGCATCCAGCTGGGGCACTGTGGCAACATGTCACACAAAGCCATCTGTGGATGTACACCCGTAGGAGCCTCTACCGGATTCAACCTCTACTCACCCACCTTCGTGCGCGGACTGCGTAAGGACGAACTGCCGGAACTGGCCAAAGCATATGCCAACTCTGTGAACCTGGCTCGCGAGGCAGGCTTCGATTCTGTGGAAATTCACGCCGGACACGGATACCTCATCAGTCAGTTCCTCTCACCGTACACCAATCACCGCAAGGACGAGTTCGGCGGAAGCCTTGAGAACCGCATGCGCTTCATGGACATGGTGATGGAGGAGGTAATGCATGCTGCCAAGGATGATATGGCCGTGGTGGTGAAGATGAATATGCGCGACGGCTTCCGGGGAGGTATGGAGCTTGACGAGACTCTTCAGGTGGCCAAACGACTGGAACAATCGGGCGCGCATGCCTTGGTACTGAGTGGTGGTTTCGTGAGCAAGGCTCCCATGTATGTGATGCGAGGTGAGATGCCCATCCGCACCATGACACACTACATGACACAGTGGTGGCTGAAATACAGTGTGCGTCTCTTCGGTAAGATGATGGTGCCCGGGGTACCCTTTAAGGAGGCTTACTTCCTAGACGATGCACTGAAGTTCCGTGAGGCAGTAAAGATGCCGCTCATCTATGTGGGTGGATTGGTGAGCCGCGAAAAGATTGACGAAGTACTGGATTACGGCTTCGATGCTGTACAGATGGCTCGTGCCCTGCTGAACGAACCGGCTTTCGTGAACCGGATGCGTGAGGAAGAGAATGCACGCAACGCCTGCCGGCACAGCAACTACTGCATCGGTCGCATGTATTCCCTCGAAATGGCCTGCCACCAACACATGGACGACCAGCTTCCGCCATGCCTACGTAAAGAGATAGAGAAATTGGAAAAGAAATAATAAGAAGCCCCCTCAACTCCCCCCGAGGGGGAGCTTGACAGGCTCTCAAGCTATATGAAACAACTTGCCATCATCACCGGTGCCGACGGAGGCATGGGCACCGAGATTACCCGCGCTGTGGCCCAAGCCGGCTACCGCGTCATCATGGCCTGCTACAACAGAGAGAAGGCCGAGCAGAAATGCCGTATGCTGAAAGACGATACCGGTAATCCCGACATCGAAGTGAGAAACATTGACCTGGCCAACCTCAGCACCGTGGCCGCCTTTGCCGACCGGCTACTGCAGGAACAGACTCCCGTCGCCCTGTTGATGAACAATGCCGGAACCATGGAGACCGGTCGCCACATCACCGTGGATGGTCTGGAGCGTACGGTCAGTGTGAACTACGTCGGCCCCTATCTGCTGACCCGCAAACTGCTACCCTTGATGCAGAAGGGCACTCGCGTGGTACAGATGGTGTCCTGCACCTATGCCATCGGCACGCTCAACCTCGACTACTTCTTCACCCAAGGACGTAAAGGAAGCTTCTGGCGCATACCCGTCTATAGCAACACCAAACTGGCACTCACCCTCTTCACCCTCCGCCTGGCCGAACTGGTGAAGGAGCGTGATATCGTGGTGAACTGTGCCGACCCGGGCATCGTATCCACCGATATCATTACCATGCACATGTGGTTCGACCCCATCACCGACCTCATCTATCGCCCCCTTATCCGTACTCCACGTCAAGGAGCCGATACTGCCATCCGCCTGCTGCTGGACGAGGATGCCGGCCACCGCACCGGTACGCTGAACAAGAACGGCCGCCCCCGTCACCTCTCCAACAAGTACACTCACCACCCACTGATGCAGGAGCTGTGGAACCGCACGGAGAAGATTGTGGAGAAGTGGCTGTAGCAGAAAGGAGGAATTATGAAGACAAGAAACCTCATCGCTGCTTCGGCTCTTGCGCTGATGCAGGCAGCCTGCACAGCTCCGGCCGACGTGAAGCAACCGCAGGCAGACACAAGCCGGGTAACCGTCATCTTTACTGCCGCACCCGACCAATCGGCACTGAAGCTGTGGAAAGGTAGTCGTGTGCCTGTCGAAACCGTGAACTATGTGGATACCGACACGCTGAACGTGCAATATGTCCCCTGCTCTGTGGGGCACGACACCCTCACCATACCCACTTTCGACGGCTATGCCGAGCTGTGGCACCGCTACGCCGGTATGGACGAACGCCTTTGGCTGTTGCGGGGCGGAGATACGGTATCGCTGACCTACTCTGCCGACGGCCGTCCTGCGCTCAGAAGCCTGACCGACGATGCCAACACCCGCCTTTACAACCTGCCTTGGCAGGACGGACGTTCCTTGCATGCCCCCAGCGGCTACTCGTTGAAGAGCCTCCTCAGCGACAAGGAGGTGGTTCACATCAACAAGCGTTTCGCAGAGTACGGTGGTAAGCTTCCGCAGGAGGTAGTGGAACTTTTCGGTGGTGCAATCCTCAACCTTGACTCGCTCTCCCAAGTCTACTCCGGCTACCGCACCGACCTCTCCCGCAGCATCGATTCGCTCTCGGCCGAGGGACTGTCGCCCCGCTACGTCGGTTGGCTGCGCAAGCAATATCTGGAAGGCAGCTACACCAAGGACGAGGTGCTTCGTTCCGACAGTCTCCTCATCTATCCCTCAGCCTGCCGTGCCCTGCTGGGCTATCGTACAGCCGAGATGAAGCAGTCCACCCGTCTGTTCGATGCCGTGGCCGGCGACAGTACCCTCTCCCGCACCGCCCGGCGAAACCTGTTGCGCAGTGCCATCCTCTACATCCACAACAGCGACTTCTGGACTTCTTACCCCGACCACGTCATCCGCGAGTACACCGACCGCTACATCTCCCTTACCGGAGACTCCTCTCTGCAAGTGATGCAGGTGGAGAAACCGAACGTGACAACCTATGGAGGCTACACCTACGACCTGGCTCTGCTCTCCCCCGACGGGCGGCAGACGAATCTGGCCGACGTGCTCGCCAGCCACAAAGGCAAGGTGATCTATGCAGACCTGTGGGCCTCGTGGTGCGCCCCCTGCAAAGCCGAGATGCCCCAGGCAGTGAAGCTGCGCGAGGCCAACCAAGGGCGTGATGTGGTCTTCCTCTACTTTGCCGTGGGCGACAGTGAAGCGTCTTGGCGAAAGGAAGTGAAGCGCTCTCGTACAGACTACTTGGCCGAGAACTATCTTGTGTTGAATAAGGATGACTCCCGTTTTCTGAAAGAGATAAAGCATCGCCTTATCCCCCGTCATCTCCTCTTCGACTGTCAAGGCCGCCTAGTCGATGCCAATGCTCCCCGTCCCATCGAGCCGGAGGTACAAACTGCCATAGGACGTTGGCTACAGCCGGGGGAATGAACAGACTGAACGATTAATATATATAAGGTATGAAAGACATGACTTGGAAGACCCTCTCTTCCGAATACTTGATAAAGCGTCCGTGGCTCACCGCCCGACGCGATGTAGTGCAACTGCCCGACGGTCGCATCCACAACGAGTACTATGTACTGGAATATCCCGATTGGGTGAATGTCATTGCCATGACCGACCAGGGGGAGATGCTCCTCGTACGCCAATATCGCCACGGACTGAGACAAACCAATTTTGAATTGGTAGCCGGTTGCGTGGAGCAGGGCGAAGACCCATTGGATGCCGCTCGCCGTGAACTGTTGGAAGAGACTGGTTACAGCGGTGGCCGCTGGAGCAAACTGATGACTATCAGTGCCAATCCTAGTACAAACAACAACCTGACGCACTGTTATCTAGCCGAAGGAGTAGTACACACTAGTGAACAACACCTCGATGCCACCGAAGACGTGGAAGTCCATCTCCTACCACTCTCCGAGGTTAAAGCTATGGTAAGCCGAGGCGACTTCATGCAGGCTCTGATGGTAGCCCCACTACTGAAATGGCTCTCTGGAATCTGAATTGTTTGACTAGGAACATAGAATGCAACCTTCAAAAAATAAATATAAATATGAAGATAGACCACCTCGCCCTCTGGTGTGACGACCTCGACCGCATGAAGGCATTTTACGAACAGTATTTCGGTTGCACTGCCAACAACTTGTATCACAACCTGAAGAAGGGTTTCCGCTCTTACTTCCTCACTTTTGGTGAGGGAGGGGCACGCATCGAGTTGATGAGCCGTACGGACATTACCACAGAGCCACCACATCGCGGTTTCATGAAAGGGCTTGCTCACTTCGACATTATCGCCGGTACAGAGGCTGACGTCAATCTCCTGCACGACCGCCTAGTCTCCGACGGCTACACCATCGCCAGCCCCCTCCGCCACACAGGTGACGGGTATTATGAGTTTGCTGTACTCGACCCGGAAGGGAATTATCTGGAGGTGTCGGCAGAATAATCTTAAATCATCTATATCATGAATCCAACAACATTCATCAACAACTACCGGGAAGCTTTCGGTGAAAAAGCCTCACTTCCCATCATCTTTTATTACAGTGACCAACCAATAGCCAATACCGAAAAGATTAACGGATGCTTCTTCAAGGGGATGGAGGCTGTAAGGAATGGAGAGCCTATCAGCCTAAATGCAGAAGTGATTGGGTGTGGAGGCGGAAAATTGTACACTGGCTTTGGACCGATGAATGAGTACATTCCGAACTTTGTTTCACAGAAAGAACACTACAAACAGACACCACAGGACGTTGTGGCATATGTAGACAGTCTCCAGTTACAATCTTTCACGGGAAAGTATCTGAATTTCGTGCGTATTGACCAAGTGGAAACCTTCGACGAGATGGAAGGCCTGCTCTTCTTCGCCACACCGGATATGTTAGCCGGACTGACTATGTGGGCTTTCTTTGACAATGCTTCAGAGGATGCCGTTTCTGCCATCTTCGGGTCTGGCTGTTCGTCAGTAGTCAGCCTTGCCGTCAGAGAAAATCGCATGAACGGGCAGCGTACCTTCCTCGGCCTGTTCGACCCCTCGGTACGCCCCTATGTGGGAGCCAACGAGCTCAGCTTTGTCATTCCTGCCAGCCGTTTCAAAACAATGACCGAAACCATGCGTCAAAGCTGTCTGTTCGATACTCGGGCTTGGACGAAAGTAAAGGAAAGAATCAATCAGCAATAAATAATCAATAACAACGCCATGAAAACCTTAAATACCACCGGACTGAAAGTCCTCAAAGTAATTCACCTTGTTTGTGCCGTCATGTGGATGGGTGGAGCCATCGGTATGATGGTTCTTCTGTTTCATATGCCCGAAGAGAATGCAAGCGAGATGTATGCCACTTCTATGGCACTGAAACTTATCGACGACTATCCCATTATCCTGGGTGCCAACGGTTGCCTACTCACGGGCTTACTCTACGGCATCTTTACCAAGTGGGGATTCTTCCGCCATCGCTGGCTTATCTTGAAATGGATATTTACCCTCTTCATGATTCTGTCCGGCACGTTCATCATGGGACCTTGCGTGAATGGAAATGCCGCCCATGCTACAGACCTTGCTTTTTATCTCTCTCCCGAAAGTGACTTCTGGCCGAACCTTACAACAATTCTACACTGGGGCTTGCTGCAAAACATCCTTCTTCTGATAACAATTATTGTTTCGGTATTTAAGCCATGGAAGAAGAAATTGTGAGAGCTGAAGCTGCCTTTATTTCTTTAAAAAGTTATTCTTCTGCTTCTAAATAGTCCAAGTAAACGATGCTAACCTTACGTCAGTTCGCCACCCGGTCTTTCAGACCTTCTTATATCGAATTCAGGTTAAAGTATAATCAGGAGCGACTACTAAGAGTCTCTCCACCGATTACAACCTGCACGCTTCCCGGATACAACCTTTTCACCTTCGAGAAGCAACCTCTCTTTGCACACCATTAGAAGCAAACATGCACAAGATGGCATCTTATGCAGCACAAGATGCCATCTTGTGTAACACGAGTTGCCATCTTGTGCAGTATCGGTACGTGTGTGAGTGCTTAAAGAAGTAAGTAAAACTATCCGCTACTTCCCATCTTCTTAACACTCCCTCTAAGTTAACATGAGCTCGATTCGGTGCTTTATTTAACGTCAGACCATCTACCGAACTGACGTTAACCTTGTGACAGAGTGGTATTGCAAACCTATAATATAACGATTATGAACATTGAACAATTTCGCGAGTACTGTCTCTCCCTACCCGGGGTTTATGAGAAGATGCCTTTTCCGAATGTAGCAGACCGTTACAGCCGTGATGTGCTCTGTTTCTACGTGGGCAGTAAGTGGTTCTGCTATGTCAACATCGAGGTCTTTGATTTCTGTTGCATCAAGTGCCATCCAGACGACACACTAGAGCTGCAAGCAAACTTTGCAGGCATCCGCCCCGGATGGCACATGAACAAGAAGTACTGGATAAGTGTTTATTTCAACCAGGATGTACCCGACGAACAAATAAAAGAATTGGTAAGAAACTCTTATGAGATAGTAAAGGATTCTCTACCGAAGAGAGAAAGGGAAGCCATCGGATGATAACAAACGGAGTCCTGCTTATAACAACAATAGATGCAGTCTCTAACAAAAGAGGTAACAGCCATTGGTGCTAGTGTACCCCATTGAATGTTTACCCTACTGACCGTAATCATCTATAAAGCACTACATATACAAGAAAAGAGGCCGAACTTGCACCAAACAAGTCCGGCCTCCTTATTTAAACCCTAACAGATAGGAAATTATTCAGCCAAAGGCCATCCTTCTGTCCATTGGAAGAACTCATTACCATAAGAACTGAGGTACATAGCACCAGTAGCATCAGTGTATGCCCAAAGACCCTTCATGTAATATACATTTTCTTCACGATAGAATGTACAGTAGTCCATATAACCTTCTCTGTAATAGAAGTACCATTCACCACCAGCAGAAGCTTCTTCACCAATAGCTTGTGCTACCGGCAATGCCAACGGATCATAGTTCTCATCCAAATAGAAGTAGAGGTGATAACCCGGGTTAGGACAGTCGCTGGGCTCCAAGTAGTAGTATGGGCTAACAATACGGTAGTAGTTACCATCGTATTCAGCAGCCTTTTGGATAGCCAACTTAGCCTTCACACCTGCCCAGTTAGAGTAGAATGTACAAGCACCTGCAGACTCCCAAGTATAGTCTTTAATTAAGCTTACTTTACATACGGCCTTACCTGATGCAGAAAGTGCAGTTGAATCCATTGCCAAAGTGGCTGAGTAAGTAACACCAATCTCCATTTCGCCATTGATAGAGAGAATACACTCTGCTACATTACTGCCGGCTTCAAAAGTTACAGACTCCGGAGCTGTAATAATTTCAGATGAAACTTGTGCTGACAAAGGCAAAGTAACAGAACCATTTGTATTGTTTCTGAATACTTGAACAGAAACCTGAGATACGGTCTCGGTAGCCACATAGCTGAATGAAGCACTAGACTGAGCGAAAGAATACTTTCCCTCCTCAGAGTACTCATTCCAATAACCATCCTCGCTACAGCCGGCAAACATCATGGTTGCTGCCAGCATGGCCATTGATATAATTGATTTAAATTTCATACAAATATTATATTATTAGGAGTTAATAATTTATTCAGTAACAGGTTGAGGAATTGTAGCAACAGGATTCTGTTCCATCAATGAGTTTGCCTGCATTTCTGCTTCAGGAATAGGATAAATCATGGCGGCATCACTAGCAGGCACATTAAATACATAAGCCTCTTGGAAACCACAACCACGACGGTCTACACCTTTCTTCAGACGCATAATGTCGAAGTAAGACAAACCTTCACCCCACAGCTCGATACGACGTTGAGTCCATACAGCATCCTGAACAGCTTCAGCAGTAGTAGCTGTGCAAGTGTATTCAGCGTCACGGTAAGTTTGAACGAAGTTCTGCAAAGTAGTTGCACCTTGTGCAGCATTGCCTCCCATGGCTTGTGCCTCAGCCAAGATGAGATACATCTCTTCTACACGCATCAAAGGAATATCGCATGCATTGGTAGAAGTATAAATCTCACCGTTATAAGGTCCAAACTTCATTTGAGTATAAGGAGGACAGCCGGCTTCTTCAGTAACGTAAGCCTGTTGAGCAGCACTCAAGTTTACAGACAACCCGTTTTCATCCAAGAACCATCCCTTACGTACATCAGAGTCAGCAATCATAGCATAAAGCTTCTGATTTACCATACGCCATGCACCTACTGAAGCATAACCGTTGTTCAAAGAACCCATGTGTGAAGGCCAGTTAACGATACCTGAAGTAACCACACGGTCAGTCTCAGAAATCAAGATACCCCACATCCAGTCTTCAATATCAGTGAAACCAGGAACAGCAACGTCCTCCATGCTATAAGGAGCGCCACTACCATCGATAGCCTTCTGAGCATCAGCAGCGGCAGCAGACCAGTTGTTCATAACCAAGTTTACACGAGCGCGGATACCGTAGGCAACTTCCTTACTTACATAACGGTTATCATCGCGAGTAACGCCTTCAGCTTCAGCATCTTCCAACAGAGAGATAGCCTTATCTAAGTCTGTCATTACCTGAGCATAAACCTCTTCAACTGTAGAACGGGCACAACCGTTAGCAGCAGCCTCAGTCTGGTTTGCCTCTGTAATGATAGGCACGCCCAACTTATCCTGATTACCTACATAAGTATGTTGATAAAGTTGAACCAACCAGAAGTAGTCAAAAGCACGGATAGCCAAAGCCTGAGCCAAAGAAAACTTCAACTTAGCATCTTCTGTTTCGGGGTCAATAACAGAAGTTACGTTATTGGCAGTATAAATCTGATTGTACAAAGTAGCCCATGCCATGCGGGTAGGACGACCGTTTGCCTGAACATCTGCAAAGTTCAAGTTACGAGTGTACCAGTTGTAACCGGTATCTTCAGAAACCAAGTCTGTACCACGAGAATCCAAACCAAGCATTGCAGAAGCAAAGCCATAGTCTTCGTGACCAAATGAGTTGGGAAGGATGTTAGCATATACGCTAAACATAGAAGTAATGGCTGTTACACTGGCGTCAATACGGTCAGGGTTAGCAGCAATCGTTTCTTCCTTTTGGTCACTGGTAATGGTTGCACCCATAGGTGCAGTATCCAAGTCGTTACAGCTGACAAGAGCTGCACCGGCCATTACTGAAGCGATAAATTTAAACTTTATATTTTTCATTGTCATTTCCTTTGATTAAATTAGAAAGTAACCTTTACACCACCGGAAATGGTACGCAATGCACCATAAGTTGATGTAGAAGAAGAGTAGAATCCCTGACGGGGGTCAAGACCCTTGCGAGCAGCAAACAGAGCCAAGTTATCAGCAGCACCGTAGATACGGAGTGATTCAAGTCCCAATACGCGAGTCCACTTCTTCGGGAATGTATAACCCAAAGTAATATTGTTGATTGACAAGTAGTTTGAAGAAATCAACCAACGATCTGAAGAACTACTGGTGTAGCTATCCAAAGCATCCAGACGCGGAACGTTGGTATAAGGATTTTCCGGAGTCCAAGCCTTAGCAATGTCAGCATGCCAGTTAGAACCTGCACCGTAACCGTCACCATTGTGCATCAAATCTTGATAAGTGTAGTCCCAAATCTTACCACCCAACTGATAAGCCAACTGGATAGAGAAGTCGAAACCGTAAGCCTCTACACTAGTACCGAAACCACCATATACATTCGGGAGGATGTCGCCGGTACCTTGCTTGTTGCTATTAGAAGCTGCAGACCAGTCAGAAGTTGCATATTCCTCACCTTTAGAATCTTTTGCCCAGTAGAGAGCCAAACCTGTTGCGGGGTCAACACCTGCATATTTAACCAAATACAACTGATACATAGATTCACCTTCACGATAGATAGCAGAACCGCTAATCAATTCACCCTTCAGGTCGGGGTGCAACTCGTTAATCTTGTTCTTCAAGAAGGTTGCATTACCAAAGATGTTCCAAGTAAGCTTGTCTGTCTTAATCGGAGTATAGCTCAACTCAATTTCAACACCCGAGTTAGTCATAGAGCCAACGTTCATCGGGATTGAAGAGTAACCGTTAGAAAGAGCTACCGGCTTGTTGTAAAGTATATCGGTTGTCTTACGGCTGAAGTACTCGATAGTACCGTCCAATTTGCCATCCCACAATGTGAAGTCAACACCTACGTTGAATGCATTACTCTTTTCCCAAGTGATATCTTTGTTACCCTTGTAAGCCAAAGTACCGTCTGAGAACACACCGTTTGCACCACTTACAGAAAATTGGTCAAGGTAAGCATAGTAGTTACCAATGTTATCGTTACCTTGCTGACCATAAGAAGCTTTCAACTTCAAAACGTCAATCCAAGTCAAATCTTCCATGAAGCCTTCCTTGTTGATAACCCAAGCCAAAGAAGCTGACCAGAAGTTACCCCAACGGTTGTCCGGATGGAAACGAGAAGATGCATCACGACGATAAGATGCACTGGCAAAATATTTTTCGTCAAAATCATAGTTTACACGGCCGATGATACCTCTTGTAGCATATTCTGTCTTGGCACCACCACCACGTTTTTGGTCGATAGAGTTGTTTACAGTGTAGTCACCCTCCTTATAAAGATTCTGACCGGAAGCATAACTGTACTCATAATTATAGTCATAGCTTTCGTAACCCAGCAAGAAGTCGAAATTGTTCTTACCGAAGCTCTTCTTATAGTTAGCCAAATACTGAGTATTCAAAGCTGAAGTATAATAATGGTATTGGTAAACATTACCTCCATAGCTTGCAGACTGGCCATATTCTGCATTACCTACATTGTGATAACGAGTATTATCTACATAGTAACCGAGTGATGCAGTCAACTTCAAACCTTCAATCGGAGTGATTTCTGCAAACCACTTACCACTGAAGATGTCCTTCAAGTACTCTTCTGTATTATAGAGCAAGTCACCCTTCGGGTTAGACATTGACATCCAGTTACGAGTACCATTGCTGCTCTTGCCATCACCATAATCATAAACCGGATTACCGGAAGAAGCATCCAGCTTAAGGCTACCGTCAGCGTTACGTACATACAGAGGATAGATAGGAGCAATCATATTAGCCATCAAGAAGCCGTTACCAGATGAACCTGTAGAAGTTTGTTCACCGGGGTATTTACTCTTGGTGTTTGTATAGCTGAGGTTTGTACCAACCTTCAACCACTTCTTAGCTTGATAATCAACAGTTGAACGAGTTGAGATACGGTCGAAACCAGAGTTCTCGATTACACCGTTATCTTCCAAGTAACCTACAGAGAAGTAGTAGTTAACCTTCTCGCCACCACCTGAAATGCTCAAGTTGTACTCCTGACGCATTTGGCTTTCCAAAGTACCATCTTCCCAGTTATCGGGAGTATAATAATAGGTACCGTCGCTGTAACCCAAAGTAGCGTTCGGGTTAATCTTACCATTAGTGCCAATCAAGCCTTCACCTGCGGGCAAAGTGTACATCTGATAACCTACAGCAGGGAAGAGGTTTGAGTTAGCATAATTGTGAGCAGCATCTGCTGTGTAACCCAAGTTGTAAACACCGGCGTTACGATAAGCCTTATACAGGGTTTCCATGTAGCTATCAGCAGTAGTCAGCACATCATACTTACCAACCTGGCGTGAGTTTGTACCCCAACGAGCATCGAATGAAATCTTGGCATCACCACTCTTACCTCTCTTAGTAGTAATCAAGATAACACCGTTAGCACCACGAGCACCATACAAAGCAGCGGCAGCAGCATCCTTCAATACAGTCATAGACTCTATATCCTGTGAATTGATAGAAGAGATTTCTCCATCAAAAGGAATACCATCTACAACATACAACGGGCTGTTGCTAGCAGACATAGAACCGATACCACGGATACGTACAGCAGCACTGGTACCCGGCTGACCGTTAGAACTGGTTGTTTGTACACCGGCTACAGTACCGGACAACGCGCGTGTAACATCTGATACTTGACGTTTCTCCAATTTCTCTGACTTCACTACAGAAGCAGAACCGGTAAATGCAGACTTCTTAGCAGTACCGTATGCAACGATCATAACCTCGTCAAGCATCTCAGTATCAGACTTCAGATACACCTTTACATTCGGTTTGATAGCAGTCTCTACAGTCTGCATACCGATGTATGACACTTGCAAAGTCTTCGCGGAACTAAGTTTGTTACAAAACGTTAGTTCTCAGTCTAATATGTGATAGACGGAGACTCACTGTGCCGGTTGTTGATACCTTCAGATATACTCCAGAGCAAGGCTAGCAAACACTTTTGCTACTAGGTTTCTCCCCAATTTTAGTGTTATCAAACAGATTGTCAGATAAATAACTCTTCTATGTGCAGTGATTTTTCTACCCATTTTCTCCCTTCCCTTCTGAATACACTTTTTATGAAGCTCTTCAGAAGGGGGGAGAAAATATGGAAATAATCCGGTATGGTTCATACCCATATCTTCCACTCTTCACCTCCGTTTCTATAGGAACGGCCTTGGTACGGCGTTGGTACGGCCTTGATACGGCGTTGGTATAGAGTGGGGCTTTTACCGGTCATAGTTTATTACGAATCTGCTGCAAATCATGTACTATAGTCATATCCATGACGTCGGTATAGATTTGGGTAGTTTTGACACTTCTATGTCCTAACAACTTCTGCACGGTGGTGATGCTGACCCCACTATATATAAGTATGGTGGCGTTGGTGTGTCGCGCCGTGTGGAACGAAATGTGTTTCTTCAATCCTGCTAAACCGGCTAGGATTTTCAATTCTTTGTTTACATTTGAATTTCCTGGCAGGTGGAAAAAGCCGGGTAAGTTGTTATGGTAACGACGTAAAATAGCTACGGCCTTACCACTAAACAATAGGGAAAGAGGCAAGCGCACCTCATTTCTTGTCTTGACGGATTTAAAAATCAGCCAAGTCTCTTCTTCAAAGTACGAGATGTTATTGGTGCTCAGGTTCACAAAATCTGAGTATCGTAAACCGGCATAACAGCAGAAAAGAAAAGCATCCAGACTCCTTTGGTAACGTGCATGCTTGTTATCCAACTGCAATTTCTCCAACCTTCCTAACTCCTCGGGCAGCAAATGAGTATGCTTGCTCTCTATCGTCTTGATGCGGTATTTTCGGAAAGCATATCGCTGATAGTCTATCAGATCCATATTGATGGCAGTATTGATATGGCGCTTGATGTGCTTCATGTGCTTGGCTATTGTGTTGATGTGATAGCCTTTGGCCAACAAATACTGTTCAAAGTGAGTGATGAACTCGTACGAAAGTTCTCCGAAAGTAATTTCTCGCTTGAACTTCTGCAACAGAGCCAGCGTACTGAGGTGATTGCGTTGACTGCTTTTCTTCAGACCGGAGTTTTCCACCTCGCGCCTGAAGAATGCAATAAACGACTGACTCTCCTCCCCTTTTGCTACCGACTCCTTCAGATTATCCAACGTGACAAATTGGTTGGACAGGCGCAAATCGAGCTCTTTCCTCTCAATCTGAGCCAGAAAATCCTGTATCAGACGGTTGAGACCAGCTGCATTCGGATGGTTTTTCACTAGGCTACGTTTACTATCCCATTGATCAGGTCTGAGATAGACTTTCGTGGAGAAGTATTTCTTCTTCCCTCTTAAATAAGCCTCTACTTGTACCAATGCGGTACCTTTTTTGTTCAGTTTATTTTTGCGATTGAACACAACGCTGTAAATAATTTTATCCATAAAACAGTGTTAATCGTGGCTTTCCCAATGGAAAATCGACAATACAGCTTTGTCTCATTTCTGCATGGGGTTATAATAACGCAAATTTTGCATAAAATGAAGTTTTCTTGGCTCTTATATGAAGCAAAAAGGCTTCTGGTTTTAATATATCCTGCATACTTATGCGGTTATATTTAACTGTTTTGACTAAAAAAATAGTGAATCCGTAACAAAGATAAGAGTTTTAAATGAAACAATCTGAAAGTAGGCGTCACAATTTTACTTACAAGAAGTGCGGCAGGAGGTACTGCAGAAGAACTAAAACAATAAATTTGTTAACACAATGACAGATTCGCAAGGTTTTTTCAATATTTTGATTGCGGTTTTTAGTTTTATTAGTATCTTTGCACTTTGTTAGAGTTAAGAAACAATTAATGTAAAGTTAAACTTTAAGAGAGAATTTATGAAAAGAAAATTGATGCTGTTATTAGCCTGCCTCTTTGTAGGAATAGGCTTAGCAACGGCCCAAACTCAGAAGGTTACAGGTGTTGTAATTTCTGAAGAAGACGGGCTGCCAGTTGTCGGTGCCTCTGTAGTGGTGAAAGAAGACCCGCAGATTGGTGCCATTACAGACGTGGATGGTAATTTCATTTTGCCTAATGTACCAAGTTCCGCGAAGACTTTGCAAGTGTCATACATCGGTATGCAAACTACAGAGGTTGCAATCAAGCCGAATGTAAAGGTGTATCTGAAATCTGATACTGAGATGCTTGAGGAAGTTATGGTAGTAGCTTATGGTACTGCCAAGAAATCTTCATTTACAGGTTCGGCTTCTGTTGTTGGTGGTGAGAAGATTTCAAAAATGCAGACATCCAATGTATCCAAGTCATTGGAAGGTGCTATGGCCGGTGTGCAAATTTCACAGAGTTCAGGCCAGCCGGGTTCATCGGGAACAATCTATGTGCGTGGTATAGGTTCTATCTCTGCCTCAAAATCTGCACTGATTGTTGTTGACGGTGTGCCTTATGAAGGTAGTTTGAATCAAATTGCGCCAAACGACATTGAGTCAATGACAGTATTGAAAGATGCTGCTGCCAACTCGTTGTATGGTGCACGTGGTTCTAATGGTGTTGTTCTGATTACTACAAAGAAAGGTAAAAGTGGTAAAGTAAAGGTTACGTTTGAAAACCGTACCGGTGTTAATATGCGTGGCGTCCCCGCTTACGATGTATTAGATAATCCGCAAGAGTATTATGAATTGTATTGGGAATCAATACGTAACAACGCTCTTGCTTCTGGCAAATCTTACCTAGAGGCTGGCCAATATGCTTCAGCAAATTTAATCAAAAATCTGGGTGGTTACAACAACTATAATGTTGCTGATGCTGAATTGGTCGACCCAATCACAGGACGTTTAAATCCTGCGGCAAAACTTCTTTATCATGATGATTGGTTGGAAGAGGCTTTCCGTCCCGGTTTACGTCAAGAGAATTCTATTTCTTTAAGCGGTGGTACAGAAAAGACTCAATACTATGCTTCATTGGGTTACTTGTATGACAATTCATATACCGTAAACTCTAACATGCAACGTATCAACGCACGTGTAAAAATCGATCAAGAAGTAAATAAATGGTTTAAAGCCGGTTTTAACTTGGCCTATAGCAATGTTAAAACCAACTCTCCGAATGTGGGTGGCAGTAACTATTCTTCCATCTTTATGTTTGGACAAACTGTAGCACCGATTTATCCGGTTTACATGTACGATGAAAACGGAAATAAAATTATGGATGCACAAGGAAATCCTCGTTATGACTATGGTGTTGAAATGGGCAAGCGTCCTTTTGGAGCTAATGCGCACCCTATTGCCCAGCAGTTGAACGATATTTACGAAGGGAATGCTGACGTTATCAATGCAAAAGCTTATGCTGAATTTAGCTTCCTGAAAGACTTCAAGTTGACGGTTAATGCTAGTATGGATAACTTTAACAGCCGTTATGTAGACTTCCAAACCCCCATCGGTGGTGACGCGGCCAACGTTAACGGTCGTGGTACTGTAGAGATGACTCGTTACTTCGTATTGAACGCCAACCAGCTCTTAAACTGGTCACACACTTATGCAGAGAAACATACATTTGAAGTGTTGCTTGGTCATGAAACAAAGAGTGACCGCAGCCAAAATGTTTGGGCGCGCAAAGAGAACTTCTTAGTTCCGGACAATCCAGAATTGGGTAATGCTGCTAAGTTGAGTGATGCGAGTTCTGCAAGTGCAGAATATGCTTTGGAGGGATTCTTCGGCCAGTTGAAATATGACTATGACAATAAATACTACTTCTCAAGCAGTTACCGTCGTGATGCATCTTCACGTTTCCATCCGGACAATCGTTGGGGTAGTTTCTGGTCAGTAGGTGCCTCTTGGCG
The DNA here is from genome assembly GCA_017621035.1 of Bacteroides sp. Classification (GTDB taxonomy): domain Bacteria; phylum Bacteroidota; class Bacteroidia; order Bacteroidales; family Bacteroidaceae; genus Bacteroides. Next base: position 32,983 of record JAGATY010000034.1, read on the forward strand.
AATCAACAAAGAAGAGTTTTTGAGCAATGCTACTTGGATTAACGATTTGAAATTTAAAGTTAGTTATGGTACACAAGGTAACGACGGTCTGGGCAACAGTAAACCCTATTTGGATCAATATCAAGTAGTTCCTAATGGTGGAGAAATTGGTATTAACTATATCTTCCGTGGTAACAAAAACATCACTTGGGAAAAAAGTAAGAATTTTAATACCGGATTTGAGTTCCGTCTTTGGGATCGATTCAGTGGAAACATTGAATACTTCCGAAAGGATACTTACGACTTGCTTTATGCGAAACCTTTGCCTCCGTCAGCAGGTGTTCCCTCTAGCATTTACGAGAACACTATGTCAATGCGTAACGAAGGCTTTGAAATGGAGTTAGCTTATGACATTTTCAAAGAAAACAACTTTAAGTGGAACGTATCTTTGAATGCCACACATTATAAGAACAAATTGCTTGAATTGCCAGCCGACCGTCCGCAAGAAGGCTGGGCTACAGGCGGTTACTTCCGCAAAATAGGCAAACCGCTTTATAATTATTATGATTACATGTTTGCCGGTGTAGACCCAGAAACCGGTGATGCACTTTATTGGGCAGACGATATTGATGAAAGTGGAGAAGTAATTGGTAAGAAGAAAGTTGTTGGTACTAGTGCTGCAACTCGCTACGAACTTGACAAATCTCCCACACCTGATTTATATGGTGGTTTCTCGTCTAATTTAGAATTTGCCGGTTTTGATTTAGCTTTAAACTTTGCTTATCAGTTGGGTGGTTATGTATATGACAGCCAATACGATGGTTTGATGGGTTCCGGTTCAGCTGGAAATAACTGGCACAAGGACATTTTCAACCGTTGGACTCCTGAAAACCGTAATACAAATGTGCCACGTTTACAAGAGGGCTCTTTGAACCAAAGCGTATCGGGTGACTACAGTTTGACTTCTGCTTCATATTTGAGTTTGCGTAACGTGACATTGGGTTACACTTTCCCCAAGCGTTGGTTGAACAAAGCAAACATTGAGAAACTGCGTATTTATGTGGTGGGTGATAACATGTTCCTGCTTTCTGCCCGCAGAGGGTTTGACCCGAGACAATCATTTACTGGTAGCACAGGATATAACTACTCTGCCGTACGCACAGTTTCATTCGGTATCAATCTCGAATTTTAATTAAACGACTAAAAGAGAATTTATATGAAAATTACAAAGATATTAATGATTTCGGCTGTTGCCTCCTTTTCTTTGGCAAGTTGCGGTGACGATTTCTTTGAAACAGAATATTCTGACGTTGCAACGAAAGATCAAATTGATGAGATTGGCAATTCAAGCCCCGATGCATTGATTAAGGTTGTTGAGCCCTTGATGCTTGGCTTGAATAACTATACTTGCCAATATAATACCCAGAGCAGTAGTAATACTGTACACGAAGATTTCGGTCTGATGGGTATCTACCATTTGGGAGATGTTATGAACGACGATTTGGCTTTCTATAGCCGTGGTTCTGGCTGGTTTACTTATGACTATGAATTGGACTATTGGAGTGAACAATATAAGCGTCCGTTCTTTTATTGGAACTTCTTCTATTCAGTCATTGCCAAATCAAATGACATTATCTCTATGATTTCGCCTGAAGTGACAGACACCAAGTTAAAGGCTTATCGCGGTGCTGCCTTGGCTTATCGTGGCTTTGCACATGCCTACTTGGCTCAGATGTACCAACAGACTTATATTGGTAATGAAGATACACCGGGTGTACCCATTGTGTTAACCCCTGCTGAGGCAGAATTTGCTGTAGCCGGCCGTGCTCCTTTACGTCAGGTTTATGCACAAGTGGAGAAAGACTTCAAGGAGGCTATCCAATTCTTGGAAGGATATGAACGTCCCAACAAGACAATGATTGACGCTCAGGTTGCTGCCGGTCTCTATTCTCGCATCTGTTTGGTAACAAACAACTGGGATGATGCTATCACTTACGCCCGCATGGCTCGCAATGGCTATTCTGTATACACCCCGGATGAATTGCTTGCTAATAATGCTTTTAATAACATCAATGCTGCAGAGTGGATCTGGGGTATGGACATCACGGCAGAAACTACTACTATGTTTGCCTCATTCTTCTCATTTATGTGTGCGTATGATGCAGGTTATGGTGGTGATGGAGGTCAATATCGTATGATTGATGCCAAATTGTTCAGTCAAATGAGTGATGCAGACGTTCGTCGTTTGCTATTCAAGCACAGCAGTAATGGCATTGAATATACCAAGCAAGAAGCCGGTTTCCCTGATTACACAAATATCAAGTTCAAGAAAGTGGCAAACTGGGAAGCAGATTATCTCTACATGCGTACTTCTGAAATGATTCTGAATGAGGCTGAAGCTTTGGCACACAAAGGTGACCTGACCGGTGCCGCTACAGTATTGAAAGAGTTGATGAGCCAACGCGACGAATCTTGGAATCAGACATCGGTTACTGCTGATGAGGTTTATCAACAACGTCGACTGGAATTGTGGGGTGAAGGTTTCTCTTTGTTTGACCACTTGCGTCTTAAGAAAGGTGTAGAACGAAACTACGAGGGAACCAACCACTTGTCTAGTGCACTCTTTACAATTGATGCAAACAGCTGGTACTTACATTTCCAGATTCCATTGCGCGAATTGGATAATAGCGATGCTATCAGTGCAGAAGAGCAGAATCCGGCTCCGACCGAAAGTAAGTTCAAGAATTAATTTTACAATTTAAGTAAAGAAGAAAATGAAAAAGTTAAGTATAATCGCATTATTAGCTTACACATTCTTCACAACCTCTTGTGAAACCGATGCAGTTCTTGATGACACCCGTACAGCAGAGGTTACTGCTCCTACCGTATCATTTGAGGTTTCTGTGAATAAATACGATGCCAACTTTACACTGTCAACGTCAACAGGAACTCCTGCTGCCAGAGAAATCGGTGTAATGATTAGTAAAGAGAACCAGCCGACAGCCGAAAATTCAGAGGTTTTTGTTGCTGATGCATCAGGTGCAATCACAGCTTCTCTTATTCCGGGAACAACCTATTATGCAGTTGCTTATGCGCTGACAGCCAACAAATTGGTTATTTCTGATGTAAAATCATTCACTACAGAATCTCATCCATTGGGGGCATTCTTGGGAGCAAAGACCATGACTGCTTACAACCTTTTTGCAGGAGACTATACTGATATGCCAATTACCATCAGCACTGATGCAAATGATGAAACAGTTGCCTACATTACTGGTCTTGGTTCAGAGCAAGTTACACTACCACTAGGTGAAATTAAGTTGGTATTCGATCTTGATAACAACACAGTAACCATCCCGAATGGTCAGATTATTGAAGAACCTAAATACGGCTCATATCGTTGGGTGGCTTTAGATACCCAAATGAACCCTGTAGCAGGTGATATTGTCGGTACTATTCAAGATGGTGTTATTGAGTTTGATACATTGGCTGCAATGATTATAGAAGGTAACAATGCAGGATTTTTCCATTGGGGTTGTTTTTATATCAGCATTCAATGATACAGAATCTGCTGATACACAGTTATCATTGTATATCTAAATAAGAAAAGGGTGCATGTTAAACGCACCCTTTTCTTATTTAGGCAAAAGCAATACAATCTTTATGACTTTCCAAACCTTATCTGCTACTAGATTTATTGCGAAAGCAAATCCAAGAACTTCTGAAGCGCAATAATATTCACCTTGGGAAAAGATATTTGCATAAGGGCATCAAAGTGGTGGTCTTCGGAGACAATATAGGTAGCATTGGCCGCAATGGCACAATCTACAAACTTGTTATCATCTTTATCCTGAGTTATCAGATGAAAATGGTAATAGGGATTCACAAAAACGACATAAGGCGAATTTATCAATGTCTGAATAACATTGGCTGCAATAGCCGAAGTTGTTTTTAGTGAGATAATTTCTTCGTATTCTTCCAATATCTCATTAGAAACGCATAGCTTATATTTACCCTCATGTAGGGATTTCCATACACCGAAATAGTTACCTCGCTTGGACAGTGAAGCTATTAAGCAATTGGTGTCTAGAACAATTTGAGTCATTGGCGGTAAGGAGTGCGAAGATGTTCATGCAGAAGATTCTCATTTTTCTCTTGGTTCCACTCTCCGGTGTCCCACAACTTATCCATCTCTTCTTCAGCTTTTTGGGCAAAAAAAGAAGCCAGAACATTCTTTATGTCATCCAAAGTCTTATCGTCTTTAGCGAAAGACATCATCTTTAACAGATGTAATTGTGCTGGGGTTAGTGCTATCTGTTTCATAATTATTCCTCACGTTCTCACTACATGTTAGCGCAAAGGTACATACTTTTCTCTAAAAACAAGAAGCTTCGTTTAAAAGTTTTCCATATGTAATAAGAAATAATTACAAATAGTACAGCTAATAAGAAAGAGCCAGAGAACTTTTTGAGTGATAAAAACTAGTTGTAAAAGAGAACAGGATAGAAGATTTAGAGTGACAAAAAAGAGTATAAAAAAGATGGCAAAGAACAAATTGGTAGCAAAAAAGAGTCCTACAAATTATCTATCTGTCTAGATATAAGCTAATTATCTTTCATCTTGGGTAGAAGGACGGTAGAATTTTCTACTTTCACTCCCTCCACAGGTACTTCTTTCAGCCCTAAATTTTAAAACCATAGTTCAGGAGATGGATTATATCGTATTGTAATTCAATTATTTGCATCAGCTTTTAGTTCCGCGAAGACTTTGCAAGTGTCATACATCGGTATGCAGACTGTAGAGACTGCTATCAAACCGAATGTAAAGGTGTATCTGAAGTCTGATACTGAGATGCTTGAGGAAGTTATGGTAGTAGCTTATGGTACTGCCAAGAAATCGGCATTTACCGGTTCGGCTTCAGTTATGAAGTCAGAGACTTTGGAGAAGCGCCAGGTATCTAACCTTACCAATGCGCTGTCCGGTGCTGTTTCTGGTGTACAAACAACTAGTTCTAACGGTCAGCCGGGTACCAGTGCTACTGTACGTATCCGTGGTATCGGTTCTATGTCTGCCAGCAACGCTCCGTTGTATGTTGTAGACGGTATTCCTTATGAAGGTGATATTTCTGCCATCAACACACAGGATATCGAGTCTATGACTGTATTGAAGGATGCTGCTGCCGCTGCTTTGTATGGTGCTCGTGGTGCCAACGGTGTAATCTTGGTTACTACCAAGAAAGGTAAGAGCGGTAAGGCTACTATCACAGCCGAAGCTCGTTGGGGTGTGAACTCACGTATGATTAAGAACTATGATGTAATGCAGGATGCTAACAGATACATGGAGTTGGTTTACCAATCATTATATAATGGTGCTTACTACAATACCGGTTACAGTGCTACTGAATCTCACATCCGTGCCAACAAGAATATCTTCTCAGCTCTGGGTTACAAGATGTACACAGTTCCTGCAGGCCAGACTCTGATTGGTGTTAACGGTAAGATGAACCCGAACGCAACTTTGGGTTACAGCGACGGTACTTATTTCTATACTCCGGATAACTGGGCAGACAACTCATTCTCTAACGAGTTGCGCCAAGAGTATAACGTAAGCATTCGTGGCGGTTCTGACAACGTTAACTACTACCTCTCTGCAGGTTATTTGTCTGACAACGGTGTTATTGAAAATTCAGGTTTTGAGCGTATCTCTACTCGTTTGAATGTAGACTACCAAGCTAAGAAGTGGTTGAAGGTGGGTGCTAACATGGGTTACACCAACTCTATCAGTAAATACCCCGGTGAGCAGACCAGTACAAACTCATCCAGTAACGCATTCTACATTGCCAATGCTATTGCTCCTGTTTACCCGATGTTTGTACGCAATGCCGACGGCACTTTCCAATACGATGCTAACTCAGGCAAGCGTGTATATGACTATGGTGATGGTTACAGCACAAACTACACTCGTAACTTCATGTCTATCTCTAACCCTGCCAGTGACTTGATTTACAACAAGACAGAATACTTGATGGACATTTTCGATGCTAAGTGGTTTGCTGATGTTGACATCATCGACGGCTTGAAGGTAAAAGCCACACTCGGTTTACACATTGACAACACTCGCTACCATGATGTTGGTAACAGATACTATGGACAGAATGCTGAATACGGTGGTTCTGTAACACAAGACTACACTCGCTCTTACGTACTCGACCAACAATACTTGGTTACTTACAAGAAGCAGTTCGGTAAGCACAACATTGACGCATTGGTTGGTTACGAAAGCATGGAATATAACTTTGAGAACCTCTATGCTTACGGTTACAACATGTACAACGATAACAACTGGACAGTAAGTAACGTTATCGACCGTATCAACGGTTCAGGTTCTTACGGTGAGTTGGCTCGCGTAGGTATTTTGTCACGTGTAAGCTACGACTTCGACGAGAAGTACTATGGTAGCTTGTCATTCCGTCGCGATGCTTCTTCACGCTTCCACAAAGACAACCGTTGGGGTAACTTCTGGTCAGCTTCTTTCGCATGGGTGCTGAACAAGGAAAGCTTCCTGGAAGATGTTGAGTGGATTGACGTATTGAAGTTCAAGGCTTCTTTCGGTCAGCAAGGTAACGACGGTCTGTTGTATAGCGGTTCTTCTTCACACAACTACTATGCATACGTTGACCAATTCAAGGTAACCGGTTCTGACGGTTCTTTCGCTGACGCTACTTTGACTTACAAGGGTAACAAAGACATCTCTTGGGAAACTTCTAACGCACTGAACGTGGGTGTTGACTTCACTTTGTGGAATGGTAAATTGGACGGTACCATCGAGTACTTCAGCCGTCAGACAGAAGACATGTTGTACTACAAGCCGACAGCTATCATCAACGGTTACACTGAGTACCCGATGAACATCGGTTCTGTACGCAACTCTGGTTTGGAAATCGAGTTGAACTATACCCCGATTGAAACCAGCAACCTGAAGTGGACTATCAACTGGAACGGTACTATGATGAAGAACAAGATCATTGAACTGCACCCCGACCTGGAAGGTGAAATGATTAGCGGAAGCTACATCTACCGTGAAGGTGAATCTATGTATCAATTCTACATGCCGAAGTGGGCTGGCGTTGACTCCGAAACAGGTTTGGCTCAATACTGGGCTAAAGATGCTGACGGTAAGGAATACAAGACTGAGAACTGGAGTACTGCATACAACACCAACCGCGTAGCCAGCGGTGACTTGCTGCCGGATATCTACGGTGGTTTGGGTTCTACATTGACAGCTTACGGTTTCGACCTCTCTATCCAATGTGCTTATCAGTTGGGCGGTACTATGTACGACAGCGGTTACGCTTCATTCATGCACAGCGGTACTACCAGTTCAATCGGTCGCAACTGGCACAAGGATATCCTGAATGCTTGGACTCCGGAGAACAAGAACACAGACGTTCCTCGTTTGAGCAACATCGACTCTTATGCCAACTCAAACTCCAGCCGTTTCTACACAAGCTCAGACTACTTTGCTATCAACAACATCACATTGGGTTACACCCTGCCGAAGAAGTGGTCTAGAAAAGCTGGCATCGAAAGCATCCGCATCTACGGTGCTGCCGACAACGTAGCTTTGTTCTCTGCACGTCGTGGTTTCGACCCGCGCATGAGCTTCACAACAGCTACAACTTCTACTTATACTTCTTTGCGTACCATCTCAGGTGGTGTGAAGTTGACATTCTAATTTAATTAACTACATCAAAGAATAAAGATATGAAGAAATTAAATAAAATAGCACTCTCTGCTCTGTCTACGTTGGCATTGGTAGGTTGCGCTGACCTGGATACCGCTCCATTAAGCTCTACCGTAACTGCCGACCAGAAATCAGAAGTGGTTGCCGCAAACCCGGCAATGGTTAAGGCCGGTGTTACCGGTATCAGCGCTAACTTCACTGTATTTGGCGCTACTTATGGCGAAGGTCAGCACAACGACTTCGGTTACCCCAGCATCATGTTGATGACCGACTCAAGAGGTACCGATATGGTAGGTTTTGACACCGGTTACAACTGGTTCGCCTCTCCGCTGATATTGGCAGACTGTACTAACACCAGCGCTGTTACACGCATGCAGTGGACTACACTCTACAACCAGATTTTCTCTGCCAACAGTGTAATCTCCCTGATTGACCCTGAGACAGAAGACGCTACTCTGCAAGGTTATCTGGCACAGGCCTTGGCCATCCGTGCTTTCGACTACTTCCAGTTGGTACAGCTCTATCAGTTCACCTACAAGGGCAATGAAGATAAGTTGGGTGTGCCCATCATCACTCCGGAAAATGCCACTCAGGTTGCTACTGAAGGTTTGGCTCGCTCTACCGTAAAAGAGGTGTATGAGTTTGTTTTGAACGACATCAACAAGGCCATCGAACTGATTGAGACAAGCGGTTATGCTCCCGACAATGAAGAGGCCGGTTATAAGCGTTATGTAGGTTTGGATGTTGCTTACGGTCTCCGTGCACGTATCAACCTGGTAATGCAGAACTGGAGTGGCGCTTTGGCAGATGCTGTAAACGCATTGAACAACACAGCTGCTCAACCCTACTCTATGGACGAAGCTTCCACTCCCGCTTTCATCGACATCGAGGATGACTCTTGGATGTGGGGTATCTACATCACAGAGAAAGACCGTGTATCTACTACCGGTATCTGTAACTTCCCCTCTCACATGGGTTCTCTGAACTACGGTTACGCATCAGTAGGTGCATGGCGTATGATCAACAAGAAGTTGTTCAACACCATTCCTGAAACTGACGTACGTCGTGGCTGGTTTTTGGATAAGGATGGTCTCTCTGTCAACCTGACTGCAGCACAACAGAAATACATCACCAATGCCGGTGCTCCCGACTACACTCAGGTGAAGTTTGCTCCTAACGGTGCTCCGGGTACTTCTAACAACGCTTGTGACATTCCTATGATGCGTGTAGAAGAGATGATTCTTATCAAGGCTGAAGCAGAAGCTATGGGTGGTGCTCCCGCAACCGGTGCTGCAACACTGCAAGAGTTTGTACAGACTTACCGTGACCCCGAATACACTTGTACAGCTACTACTGCAGAAGCTGTTCAGGATGCAGTATGGCAACAACGTCGTATCGAGTTCTGGGGTGAAGGTATCTCTTGGTTCGACATCATGCGTCTGAACAAGGGTATCGACCGTCGTGGTGGTGGTTTCCCCGAAACCGGTGTGTTCAACATTGCTCCGGGTTCAGACATCATGGTTTACTCTATCCCGCAGGCTGAAGAACAGTACAACAAGCTGATTGTCAACAATCCTACTGTTTCACAGCCCGACCCGATTCCAGATGAAGAATAAGGATTGATTTAACAACTCAAAGAATATTTAAGCATATGAAATATACAAATAAACTGTTTGCAATGTTGGCCCTCGCTGTAGTGGCCACTGCTTGTGACCCCGATTCAGAAGGTCACGTAATGGGCGAGCAAGACCCGGCAGGTTGCCAAAACGTTTACTTCAACACCAGCAAGTACACGCAGACTGTTGAAGTGGAGCCGGGTACCAATACTTTCGTTCTCTCCATTGCCCGTGAAGTTACTGACGGTGCAACTTCTGTTGCATTGGAAGTAAAGAACAACGAGAACAATGTATTCCAAGTGCCTGCAACGGTTACTTTTGAAGCCGGTCAAGCTACCGCTCCCTTTACAGTAACTGTTACCGACGCTGCAGAAATGGGCGTAAGCTACAACCTGTTGCTGGCTGTTACCGGTGAAGACCTTAGTAACTATCCCGCAGGTTATCAAGAGACTTCTGTAAACTTCACCATCCTGAAGTGGAAGCCTGTAGGTACAGGTTACTGGAAGGACGGTTTGGTTGGTACATTCTTTGGTGTAACTTCTTACCTCTATGCTGTAGAGATTGAGAAGACTACCACAGCCAACAGCATCCGTTACCGTTTCGACAGTCCGTATGCTAACGTATGGAATGGAGAATATGATGAGTATGGCATTGCTTTTGCTGGCGGCTATCCTTATAATGCAGAAGCTGACCTTGTTCCCGGTGAGTATGTATTTGCTATTGACATCACTGAAGATGGTGCCTCTCTGTTCCCGACCGATATGGGTATGGATTGGAGCTACGGTATGTTCAGCACAGGTACTGTATATGGCAACCTTTCAGACAACCTCGGCTCTTATCCGTTGGGTATCTACGACGAGGAAATTGGTATGATTACCTTCCCGGCCAACTCACTCTACTGCGGTATGGCTAACTACGGAACTTATGCAGCAGGCAACCCCTCTATGCTGTTCCTGAGCTACGAGGCATACACTGCATACTTGGCTTCTTTGGAAGAAGAGTAATGAACTCCTCCGCACCTATTGCGGAACATAACTAAAAGAATCTCCCCCATCGGGCACTTCACTGCCTCGGTGGGGGAGTTTTTTTTGTCAGTTATTAGTTTATCAACTACTAGCAATCAACTATCAACTATCAACTATCAACTACTAACTATCAACTGTCAACTATCAACTATCAACTATCAAGTATCAATTATCAACTATAACATCAGTGCGGTAGATGGTCTGACGTTACATAAAGCATCGGAATCGAACTCATGTTACTTAGAGGGAGGGTTAAGAGGAAAGGAAGTAAAGGATGGTTTTACTTACTCCTTTAATCCCTCACACACGTACCGATACTGCACAAGATGGCAACTCGTGTTACACAAGATGGCATCTTGTGCAGCATAAGATGCCATCTTGTGCATGTTTAGTTCTAATGGTGTGCAAAGAGAGGTCGCTTCTCGAAGGTGAAAAGGTCGTATCCGGGAAGCGTGCAGGTTGTAATCGGTGGAGAGACTCTTAGTAGTCGCTCCACCGATTATACTTTAACCTGAATTCGATATAAGAGGTTTGAAAGACCGGGTGCAGAAGGCACTTTCAATAGCCATGGGTTTTTAAAGAAAATCAAAACAAGTTCTTAGGGGCAAATAAGTAATCTGTTACTTCTCAATCAGCACTGTAGCATAGGCTGAGATGCCCTCCTGGCGACCGGTGAAGCCGAGCTTCTCGGTAGTGGTGGCCTTGATGGAGACACAATCCGGGTCTATCTCCATCACCTCGGCCAGCGTTTGCTGCATCAGAGGAATGTGAGGATTGAGTTTAGGACGCTCGGCACAAACGGTGGCATCGATGTTTCCCACCCGATAGCCTTTGGTGGCAATCAGTGCTACTGTCTTCCGGAGCAGAATCTTGCTATCCACATTCTTAAACTCACCCGCCGTATCGGGAAAATGGTAACCGATGTCACGCATATTGGCTGCACCCAGCAGGGCATCACAAATGGCATGTATCAGTACGTCGGCATCGCTGTGTCCCAGCAAGCCTTTCTCATGCTCCAGACGGATGCCTCCCATCCAAAGCTCACGACCTTCCACCAGCTGGTGGACGTCGAAACCGAATCCTACACGTATGTTCATTGTTTCTAAGTTATGTTATAGTAGTTCAGATACAAGTTGACGAGTTGACGGGTTGACGAGGAGTCCTATATTTTGTTAACTCCTATCTTCTTTTCCACTTAAAGTCAACCTCTCCCGTTATCGGGGAGAGCAACCTCGTAGAGGGGAACTAAGGTTACACTTCCTTGTCAACTCGTCAACTTGTTAACTCGTCAACTTGTCAACTTACTATTTATTTACCTTCTCCTCCGCCCGAACAAATCCTTAATACCATCCAGGTCGAAGCCCAGTGAGAAGCGGAGGGTCTGGTCGAGCGGATTGCTCTGCGCCGTAGATACCAGGTAGGCTGCATCCAGCGAGAAGACACTCATCTTGAAGCCGGCGCCAAACGCAAAGTATTTACGGTTTCCCTTGTTCTCGTGCTCCCAATGGTAACCACCACGAACGGTGAATTGTTGATTGTAAGTATATTCCAGGCCTAACGACCACTGGATTTCTTGTAACTCTTCCTTAAAACCACCGGGGGCATCGCTAAAAGACTTAAAGATGCCTTTGATGGGGCTGACATCATTGTAATCGCGTTCCAAGCGTTGCTCATACTCCTCTTGCGACTCATCCCCCCCCTTGATGGGACGGGTGGGAACCATGTACTTATTGGCATCCACACTGAAACCGATGGTGTTGTAATCGTCAATCGGGAAGAGCAATGAAGCACCCAGTCGCAGGTTGGTTGGCAGGAACTGGCTGGTGTTACCACTGTCGTAAGAAATCTTGGTACCGATGTTGGAAGCATTCAGCCCAAAGGACAACATGCACTCCCGCTGTGCCAACATTATATAGTTAGAGTAATAGAAAGCAATGTCGGCAGCAAAGGCTGAGCCGGCAGTAACCTCTTCATCTTCCTTATAAGCCAGGTCGGAGTAGATGTAACGCAGAGCCACGGCAGCAGAGAATCGTTCGGATAGCATACGCGAGTAAGCCACATCGATAGCCATCTCATAAGGTTTGATGCTGTAGCCCACACTGTTCTCGTCTTCATATCCTACCGGTACTTCACCCAAAGAGAAGTAACGAAGCGAGGCACTGACAGCCTGATAGTCGCCAATGCGATAGTAACCGGCCAGATAAGCAAGGTCGATGTCATTCACCAGCTTGCGCAACCAGGGAGTGTACGATACCGACACACCTGCCCGACTGATGGTAAAGGGGTATTTGGCAGGATTCCAGTACTGAGAGTTGACGTCGGGGTCGGTAGCAGCACCCACATCACCCATACCTCCACCTCGTGAATCGGGAGCAATGTCCAGTGAGTTCACACCGGTGTACACGGGATTGAACTGGTTTTTCTCCTGTGCCACTGCAAGTGTCAGCGTGAGCAGTGAGAGTACCATTCCAAGGATATATCTTTTCATCATAAGCTGTTTATTTCTATTTAAAACTGAAAAAGAGGGGTTTTATTGTGCCAATATCAATAACTTCTGTGCCCGGGAACTGGCCTTTCCACCTCCCGAAGCCAGGGAGATGCGATAGAGATAGACACCGGGGAGCAGCCGTTGCCCACTGTTGCTACACAAATCCCACTCCACGTAATAGTTCTGGTTGGCAGAAACACCCTGCTCGGTATGTGTCCAGACGGTTCGTCCGGCAAAATCATAGACGGTGAGACAGACAGAAAGCGTAGAACCGGGACGATTGTGACTCAAAACAAAGGTAGTGGCGTGACGAGCCGGAGAGTTGGTACACTTTACCGACAGCAAGTCGGGCTGCAACCCGCGTACCACCTCAAAGTCAAGCGTCTGCAACGTAGAGTGGTTGAGCAGATTCCAAGCCCGGAAACTTAAGGTATGAGAACCGGGCATCAGCTCCGGAATGGAGAAGCGCACCGTACCACGGGTGTAATCGCCCGCCACGGGTTGGTAGTAATCGTTCAAGTTGTAGGTCAGTACAGGAGAGTCATCAATACAAAGCGTCAGGTCATGCCCTACCCCACTGCCCACAGTGTTAATGCCCTCGGCATCTTCCAGCTCGGCTACAAAAAGGGGCGTTTCGTTGGTAGCCTCACCGGAACGGAACTCCGGCACATTCAGATAGAGCTTCATCGCAGGCCCTAAGCTGTCGGTTTGCGTAATATTCTCATCGGTACCGCCTACCAGGAATTGTTGGAATGCACCTCCGGCTTCATTGCCTTGTGCGGCATCCAAGGCATAAAGATTCAGCAGACCGGTCTCATCAGAATAGTTGATATCCAGAGGAACACGGAAAGAGAACTCAAAGTATCCATTGCGCACAGAGTCACTTCCGGCGAAGAGCACCTTGTTACGCTCAGTATAATGGAACGCACCTTCGGAGAGGTTATCCAGTGTCTGCACCTCCTGCTGACTATCGTACACGGTGGGATGCAGTGTACCATTGAAATCTTCTGCCGTTGTTCCTGCTTCTGTCAAGACACGACCACGCACCGTTGCCTTCTCACCCGCCTTTATCTGCGGATAGGTTCCGGTAGCTTGCAACTCTTCAGCAGATAGCCCATCGAACTCATCCACTGTTACCTGATATTCCGGATAGGCAAGTGTCAAGGCCGGGTCACCAATCAGGGTAAAGTTCAACTTATTACGGTCTCCGGCCAACGAGGCATCACATTTGGAGAGACGCATGATATCACCCAGCCGTAAACGGTGCCCATCAGGGCGTGAGAAGATATGCCGCAAGAAGACTTGGTTCAGCAGGGAGTTCTGTGAAGCATATACAGCCCGTGTGGTGGTCAGCAGTGCAATGGCGCCACCGGAAGCATTCAGAAAAGCCTCTTCACCGGCAGATGTCTGTACATCATCGAAACGGGTAAAGTCACAAGTAGCGGTTATCCAAAGTGGCAAGCGAGGAGAAGTGAGGGAGCGAATCTCTTTTTGCGTCAACAGATTCTCTGCTGCCCAGGCTGACGAACTGCCATGCCCAGTGTAGTTCACCACCAGCATTCCACGCTCGAAAAGTTGCAACAACCGCTTGGCGGCATCGGGATAGGTGTAACCGGAGGCTGAGGATTCTCGCCGATAGGCATCGGCATAAAGTCGCTCTACACGTAAAGCGGGATAGTGGGTTTCTGTATAGGTAGCCAGTATCTCAGCCTGAGAAACGTGCAGATTCTCATCGCCATCGTCGGCAACATAACAGACGTTCTGCTTCCAAGCACCTGCATTCTTATTCTCCATGTAGGCCAACGTCTTCTCCACCACAGCTTTAGCCTCTGCTAACGTACGCACGGGGAAGCGCCCGATACCGACATCTAGTCCGGCATTGGCCATGTCAGTTCCTTCTGTATCATCCAAAAAGCCGAAATAGTCATCGGTTACATAGGAGGAGGTCTCCACCAAAGAGTTCTCCGACTGATAAGAGAGAAGGTAGTTGTCTGGGGAAGCACTCTGCCAAGAGGTAGTCAGCATTCGGTTATCGAAACTGCAATCACCGAAAAGCAACAGGTAGCGAGGAGGAGTTACACCAGCCTCATTGGCACGGTCGTAGTACATTTTCATCAAACGACGATAGGCTGTAGCATCCGGTGTGCCGGAAGAGAACTCGTTGTAAATCAGAGGGACAGGAATAACGGAAACGGTCAGACCATCACGTTCCCGATGGACCTCTGCCAACCGCTCAGCTTGCTGCAAGAGGTCTGACTTATCGGGTGCAACAATCACCATGTCGACAATCTCTGAAGCATGCAAATCTTGATTAGGTATCACACCCACCACCTCCACCGTAGGGAAAGAGGTAGCGGCAGGATTGATGGCCACAAACTCACGCAATCCACCGGCAGAAATGGCAAACGTGAAAGTATCACCAGTCACGGTTCCATCCATCCGACAAGCTTGCCAAGGAGAGGTAACATCCCAAACCTGTGTATCAGCAGTAGCACCCTGAAGCATGAAAACGCTCTCTTTTCCTACCGAAGCACGAGAGCGGAATGCCAACATGCCTCCTTCCAACATAAGTGCACGGGGATAAGTAACTACAATGTAGTCTAATCTGCCTGAGACAGAAGAGGGACGATGGTGGGTGACTGCTACCCGCAATCTTTCAGAAGCTGAAGTTTGAAAAGAAGTGTTCAGAGTGGCCTCAGTAGCCTTCACATAATATTGGTTATCGGCAGTGATGGCGGGAAGTGATTGGGATGCTAGCTCAACACCCTCTACTGCCACCGAGAAACTACTTTCCTGCCCTACTGAGCGGGCAGCAAAGGCAACAGAGATATGTGCATCACTCTCAGGAACAATACCGGGCAGTGTTAAGGCATACTCTTTGGTTGCACCCTGTTGATAATCATAGGCTTCATAAAGTTTACGACCTGTATTTGCCCAACTGTAAGCATCTTCTTCGTGAAGGATGTGTTCATCGAAAGTAGTCAAAGGTGAGGCATTGGTGGTTACAGAAGCTTCCAGTGGAAGTTCATCTGTTGTATCTAACTCTCTATCAGAAAGGAAATAGTAGGCTGAACGGGTATAGAAATTCTGTTCATGAGAGAACTGTCCATCTCCTCCCAACTGCCAACTTACAGTACCACGGGCATAGAAGAGAAGAGCATCATCCAAGCGAAGTGAAGGAGCCAAAGGTAAGTCGGCTGCCGGATGGAGAGAGAAATCTTGGGAGAGCAGATAACCGCCATAGCCATAGGCATGTACCTTTTGGGGAGTATCAAAACCCATACGGCGAAGTTCGGCATCGGTAATCTTATATACGCCGGAAGCCCCTACACGCACCTTTACCCAATGACCCTCGGCCAGCACCGAACGGGTACACAAAGCATCTCTCCATGCTTGCGCAAAGAGGCTTTGCAATCCGATTGCAAAGAGAAAGAGAAAAAGAAGAGGAAGTAATAAGTGTTCCCGTTTATACATACAAGGTTATTAACTCAACGTATATAAAAGTCGAGCAACTTATCTTCTCCCAAATAGCCCTGCAAATGCTGTCCGATAGCCACCGGCCCAACACCGGAAGGAGTACCTGTAAACAGTAAATCACCTATCTTCAATGTCATGAAACGGCTGACGTAAGCTATCAAGTCATCTACCTCAAACAACATCTCTGAGGTATTGGCCTGCTGCACCGTCTTCCCATCAATCTGCAAGCTGAAATCCAAGTTCTGAACATTGCTTCCCACTTGCTGTAAAGGGACAAACGTACCAATGGCTGCAGAGTTATCAAAGCCTTTACACAGTTCCCAGGGGTTCCCTGTCTCACGGAAACGACGTTGCAAATCACGTGCCGTAAAGTCAATTCCTACCGTTACAGCATCGTAGTAGCGATGTGCAAAACGGGGGGCAATGTTCTTTCCCAAACGGCAAATGCGTACAACCAGCTCCGTCTCATAATGAATTTCCTCTGAGAAGTCCGGCAAAAAGAAAGGTTTACCATCTTTCAATATCGCCGAATCTGGCTTCAGGAAGATAACCGGCTCTTTATTTACTAACGTATGACCCAGCTCTTTATTGTGCCGGTCGTAATTCATTCCTACAGCAATAATCTTCATTACTTGGTTTCGTTACAATTCAATCTGTTAAACATGACGGCCAAATGGGCGTAAAGAGAGGTGTTCTGTACCACAATATGCTCCGGCACACGAATACGGAAAGGGGTAAAATTCCAAACAGCCTTAATTCCTCCTGCCACCATTTTGTCGGTAATGGACTGTGCAATCTCAATCGGAACAGTCAGTACACCGATGTTTACCCCATACTCTGCCCGGCGTTGCTCAAACTCATCGGTGTGATAGATGGGGATACCATTCAATGAACTGCCCACCAACTGTGGATTGACATCAAAAGCAGCCACAATCTCCAAGCCAAAGTGTTGCAAACCGGAATCGTGCAACAAAGCACCTCCCAAACTACCTACCCCAAACAAGAAAGCCTTGTGCATACGGGTAAAACCCAAGAAGTCCTCCAACACAGCAATCAAAGTATCTACTTCATAGCCCACACGTGTGCGGCCTGAAATATTCACAAAGGAGAGATCTTTCGCAATCTGCGAGGCATCAATATTTATCTCTTTGGAAATCTGGGTGGAAGAAACATAACTTTCGCCCTGTTGTTTCAGCAGCTTGACGTTGGAAAGATACCAAGGGAGCCTACGTAAAGTAGGTTCCGGTACCTTGACATACTCCTTATGCTGCAACAAATTGGCCATACTTCATTGAGTTTTGTAGTTTGTTTGACAAAAGTAGTGTTTTTATTGCATTTCTGTTACTATCGAGTCAAAAGGTTAACATAATTTCTAGCTAACATCATAAAGATTCTGGTAAAAAGAGTACCTTTGAGGCAGAAAAATAAATAGCAGAAACAATAAAAATGGGCAAAAATCAAAAAAACAACGATTGGAAGGAGCGATTAAACATTGTCTACTCCACCAACCCCGACTTTCAATATGAAACAGAAGAAGATACAGCCATCGAAACCTTACCAGCCAACGAACAGCGCTTGCGTGTACAGCTAGACCGTAAAAACCGAGGTGGAAAGGTTGTAACACTGGTAACCGGATTTATAGGTAGCGAAGACGACCTAAAAGAACTAGGCAAGCTGCTGAAAAGCAAATGTGGTGTGGGTGGCAGTACCAAAGAGGGAGAAATCATTATTCAAGGTGATTTCAAGCAAAAGATTGTAGAACTGCTAAAGAAGGAGGGATACACACAAACAAAAAGTGTGTAAACAACAAAATAATATACAGCAATAAAAAAGGTGCGTCAACAGTGACACACCTTTTTTGTATTTATCAAACCAAGAGGTTGATTATTCAGCACGAAGAGTAAAACGCTTGAAGTCAACGATTTGAAGTTCTGCATCAGCTTCCTTCAATACTTCGCGTACAGTCTTCTTGGCATCCATGATGTCTTCTTGATTCAGCAAGCAAACTTCCTTCAAGAACTTAGCCAAACGACCTTTTGCAATGTTCTGAATCATTTGTTCAGGCAAGTTAGCAGCCTTCTCAGCAGAAACTGTTGCAATGATTTCCTTTGCCTTAGCTACATCTTCTGCAGTAATCCAACCCTTAGCCATGTTGCTTTCCATATGGTCTTCGCTATCCACGTGTGCAGGATTGATACCAGCCTTCTTCAAAGCAGCTTCTACAGCCTTTTGTACTTGCTCTGCCTTAGTTTTCTCAATTGCAACTTGGATTTCAGTCTCCTTTACTGATTCAGGAACACCAGCTTCATCAACAGCGATGGGGTTCATAGCAGCAATCTGCATAGCCACTTGCTTAGCCAACTGCTCATCAGTAGCCTTATTGAAAGCTACGATAGTGCAAAGACCATTTCTGTTCATATGGTTGTAAACAACTGTGCTAGCACCGTTTACAGTCATATAACCGTCCAATTCCATCTTTTCGCCAGTGATACCGCTGCGGTCTGTTACCGCATCTTGTACAGTACCGTTACCCATCGGCAAAGCCTTTACTTCATCCAAGTTCTTGCACTTGTTGGCAACAGCCAAGTCAAGAATTTCCTGAGTCAACTTCACGAAATCAGCATTCTGAGCCACGAAGTCTGTTTCACACTTCAAAGCAATGATAGCAGCGAAATCACCTGTTGTCTTTGCCAAAACGCAACCTTCTGAAGCTTCACGGTCAGAACGCTTCGCAGCAACAGCTTGTCCCTTCTTACGGATAATTTCCATTGCCTTGTCAAAATCGCCTTCAGCCTCAGTCAAGGCATTCTTACAGTCCATCATACCAGCACCGGTCATCTTACGGAGCTTGGTAATATCAGCCATTGTTACAGCCATA
Source organism: Bacteroides sp. (assembly GCA_017621035.1). Classification (GTDB taxonomy): domain Bacteria; phylum Bacteroidota; class Bacteroidia; order Bacteroidales; family Bacteroidaceae; genus Bacteroides. The sequence continues at coordinate 52,189 of JAGATY010000034.1, forward strand.
ATATCTTTTTATTAGTATTGTTATTAAAAATAAAGTAGTCAAAGTAACAAGTAGTTAAGTAGTCAAGCAGAATTGGCTACCAAAACAGCAGTAAGTTACTTTGCTTACTACTCAACTACTTGCTACTTGACTACTTCTCTATAAATTAAGCTTCTTCGTCTTCCTTAATGAAAGCAGCAGCCTTAGATGCGTTGATGGCATCTTCGTCTTGCTTGTCGAGGCGAGCCTTAGAAGAACGCTTCTTACCCTTGTTAGCAGGAGCTTCACCGGCAGCTTCCATATCAATCTTCTCTGCCTTACGCTCTTCCAAGCCTTCCAGCATAGCTGCACAGCAAGCATCGAGGATAACCTCTACTGACTTAGTAGCATCATCGTTTGCCGGAATTACAAAGTCGATATCATTCGGATCTGAGTTAGTATCAACGATACCAAATACGGGAATACCAAGACGATTAGCCTCGCGAACAGCGATATTTTCCTTCAATACGTCAACCACGAACAAAGCAGACGGCAGACGAGTCAAATCAGCGATAGAGCCGAGGGTCTTGTCCAACTTAGCACGTTGGCGAGAGATTTGCAGAATTTCACGCTTTGAAAGGTTAGAATATGTACCATCATTAGTCAACTTATCGATAGTAGCCATCTTCTTCACTGCCTTACGGATAGTGGGGAAGTTTGTCAACATACCACCCGGCCAGCGCTCGATTACATAAGGCATATTTACAGATGCAGCCTTTTCAGCTACAACTTGCTTAGCTTGTTTTTTAGTAGCAACAAACAGGACTTTCTTACCTGATTTAGCGATTTGCTTCAAAGCTTCTGCAGCTTCTTCTACTTTAGCAACCGTTTTGTTGAGGTCAATGATATGAATACCATTGCGCTCCATGAAAATATAAGGAGCCATTGCAGGATTCCACTTTCTCTTCAAGTGACCGAAGTGGCAACCGGCTTCCAATAATGTATCAAAATTTGTTCTTGACATTTTTCTTTCTCTTTTTAAATCGTTTACTTTCTTTTTTGTTTTTCCTAAACCAACCACCGGGTAGTCTGTCCGTGTAGCGGAAGAGTCCCGACAGTTTAGATGCTAAACGTTTTTCAGTTCTTAAGTTCTTTGAGTTCTAAGTTTTTAAGTTCCTTGTCCGTGAAACAGATTAGCGTAACTTTTAACTTACAAACTAACAAACTGACAAACCCAAAATTAACGTTTACTGAACTGGAATCTACGACGTGCTTTCGGTTGACCCGGTTTCTTACGTTCAACAGCACGCGGGTCACGAGTCATGAAGCCTTCTGAGCGAAGAGCAGCCTTATCTTCAGCATTGATCTTAACCAATGCACGAGCGATAGCCAAGCGCAAAGCTTGTGACTGACCTGTGAAACCACCACCACAGAGGTTTACCTTGATATCATACTTTTCTGCAACGCCCAGTTTGTTCAGCGGTTGCTTAACCACATACTGGAGGATGCTTGATGGAAAGTACACTGCAAGGTCTCTTTTGTTAATAGTAATCTTTCCGGTACCTTCGCTTACATAAACACGTGCGATAGCACTTTTACGTCTGCCTAATGCATTTACTACTTCCATTATTTCTTATTTAAGTGCGTTAATATCAATCATTTTCGGTTGTTGTGCTTCATGCTTGTGTTCGCTACCAGCATACACATAGAGGTTAGCCAGCAACTTAGCACCCAACTTATTCTTGGGCAACATGCCTTTTACAACCTTCTTCACCAATCTTTCTTCACCGTTCGGTTTTGCCAGCAAAGCAGCAGGGGTGATTTCGCGTTGACCACCAGGATAGCCTGTGTATGACAAATAGACTTTATCAGTCCACTTTGCACCGGTCAATTTCACTTTGTCGGCATTGATAATGATTACATTATCGCCACAATCTACGTGAGGAGTAAAGTTTGGTTTATACTTTCCTCTCAACAGTTTCGCAACTTTAGAGCCCAGACGTCCGAGTACTTGGTCTGTAGCATCAACGATGACCCATTCTTTTGTCACCGTAGCCTTGTTTGCAGAAATGGTCTTGTAACTTAAAGTATCCACTCTTAATTGTTTTTTTAAATTGTTACTACTAAAATTCTTTCTTCACCACAACTTAACAACCCCGGACAAAGGTCATTAACTTGCTATGAATTAAATGCTTATCCTTTTTCAGATAATAATCGGCTTGCAAAGGTACGGTTTTTCTAATAAACGGCAAGCGTTTTCTTCTTTTTTTTACCTCTCCGCTTTTAAGCATTCCAAACTATATCACTAATTCTGTTGCAGTTAGCACAGTGCCTACAGATACCAGTACCCTTACATCCACCAATTCAAGCATCCTTCTACACTCTTTCAAAACAAGAAAGAGGTCTGAACAATCTATAAAGACTGCACAGACCTCTCAATTTACTTATTTACCTTAAGCTTCGCAAGCTCAACTCCATAGAGATAAAGGAGTTAAATGTAGATATCGCTTTGCTCTTTGGGAAGATAAAGGCCAAATATTTAGTAAGCTATCGGCATTTATCTTCTTTTTCCTCCCTCTTATCTTCCTTTATCTCCCCAAGCTTACTTGCGAAAGTTAAGTTATTTACTATCAAAGCCCAAGAATTCTCAGCGACCTCTTAGAACTCTGCATTACGAGGCGTACGCGGGAAGGGTATTACATCACGAATGTTTGCCATACCCGTAACAAAAAGCAGCAAGCGCTCAAAGCCCAGCCCGAAACCGGCATGAGGGCAAGAGCCATAACGACGAGTATCAAGATACCACCACATATCCTTCATCGGGATGCTAAGTTCTTGAATACGAGCCATCAGCTTGTCATAATTCTCCTCACGGACACTACCACCAATAATCTCTCCAATCTGCGGGAAAAGCACGTCGGTACCCTGTACTGTCTTACCATCCTCATTCTGCTTCATATAGAACGCCTTAATCTCTTTCGGGTAGTCAATCATGATAACCGGCTTCTTGAAATGCTCTTCAACCAAGTAGCGTTCATGCTCACTAGCCAGGTCGCAACCCCAATAAACCGGGAATTCAAACTTCTTACCCTTAGCCACAGCTTCTTCCAGAATCTTAACACCCTCAGTGTAAGGCAAGCGAACAAACTCTGTAGAGATAACACCTTCCAAGCGTTCAATCAAGCCTTTATCCACCATTTTATTCAAGAATTCAAGATCTTCACGACAGTTATCCAACGCCCATTTTACGCAGAACTTGATAAATTCTTCCTCCAAGTCCATCAAATCAGGCAGCTCAGCAAACGCTACTTCCGGCTCCACCATCCAGAACTCAGCCAAGTGTCGGGGAGTATTAGAGTTTTCTGCACGGAAAGTAGGACCAAAAGTATAGATAGCACCCAGAGCCGTAGCAGCCAATTCTCCCTCCAACTGTCCTGAAACAGTCAGACTAGCTTGTTTCCCAAAGAAGTCATCATCGTAAATAATAGAGCCGTTTTCATCCTTCTTCAAATCATACAAGTTCTTGGTTGTCACCTGGAACATCTGTCCGGCACCCTCACAGTCAGAAGCTGTAATGATGGGGGTATGAAAATAGAAGAATCCCTTCTGATGGAAGAACTGATGGATGGCAATTGCCATATTGTGGCGAATGCGAAATACAGCACCAAACGTATTGGTACGCGGACGCAAGTGAGCAATCTCGCGCAAGAATTCCATAGAGTGGCCCTTCTTCTGCAAAGGATAGGTATTGTCGCAAGTACCCAACACCTCTATTTCGCGAGCCTGAATTTCTGCTTTCTGGCCAGAACCAACCGACTCAGTCAGCACACCATTCACACTCAAGCAAGCACCGGTAGTAACATCTTTCAGCAGAGCCTCATCAAAGTTCTCCACATCCACCACCACCTGTACATTATTTATTGTAGAACCGTCATTCAGTGCAATAAAGTTTACCTGTTTGCTACCTCTACGGGTACGCACCCAACCTTTCACATTGACCATTGCGCCAAAGTCTTCGCGCTTCAACAGGTCAACAACCTTTGTTCTACTAATCTTTTCCATAAGAACTATTTTATACCTTATTATTTAAATAGGAAAGTAAAACTCGACAAAGCAGCAGGAGCACCCTCTGCCTCATTGAGTTTTACATTTACCATACTTGACTTATTTACTATTAAACGAAAGAACCCATGCGTAAATAGTTCACCTCTTGCTCTGTCAAGAAGCGCCAATCACCACGACGTAAGCCCTTCTTTGTCAGACCGGCAAAATAAACACGGTCAAGCTTCACCACTTTGTAGCCCAAAGTTTCAAAGATACGGCGGACAATACGATTCTTTCCTGAGTGAATCTCAATACCGACATCATTCTTCTTGGCCTCATCGGTGTAGCTGATAGCATCAGCATGGATTTCCCCATCTTCCAGTTGAATACCGCTTGCAATCTGCTCCATATCTGCCTTGGTCAGATTCTTATCCAAATGTACGTGATAAACCTTTTTCTTCAGATACTTAGGATGAGTAAGCTTAGAAGCCAAATCACCATCATTAGTCAACAGCAACACACCGGTAGTATTACGGTCCAAACGACCTACCGGATAGATGCGTTCTGTACAAGCATCTTTCACCAAGTCAAGAACAGTCCGACGTGCTTGCGGGTCATCCGAAGTGGTAACTGTGTCCTTCGGTTTATTCAACAGCACGTAAATCTTACGCTCTATGCTCACAGTCTGGTCATGGAACTTCACTTCATCACCACGTTTGATTTTTGTACCCAGTTCGGTTACAACCTCACCATTTACCGAAACCACGCCGGCTGTAATAAATTCATCAGCCTCACGACGTGAGCATACACCTGCATTTGCCAAGAATTTATTCAAGCGAATCGGCTCATTCGGATCAATAAATTGTTCCTTATACTCAATCTGTTTCTTCTTGCTGTATTTAGCATTGGGATTGTAATCAGCCGTGCGACGTTGCGGACGACCATTATTATTGCGATAAGGCTTACCGGCTCCACCCATATTATTGCGTGGACGTTGCGGACGCTCGCCATAAGAATGTTGCGCAAACTCACCACCTTCTGCATTAGGATTGAAGCGGGGACGGAAAGAACGTTGCGGACGCTCGCCATTCTCCGGATTGAAACGCGGACGCTGTGGGCGTTCACCATATTCATTATTATAGCGCGGACGATAAGGACGGTCGCCATTACCCATGCTGTTACCATAAGAACGCTGCGGACGTTCACCATTCTCACTATTAAAACGTGGACGGTAAGGACGCTCATTTCCATAAGAAGGACGGCTGTTTCCATAAGGACGTTGTACACGTTCACCGCTCTCGCTGTTCGGGTTAAAACGCGGGCGACGAGGGCGTTCTCCATTGGATGAATAAGCTCTGTGTTCTGCATTAGGATTAAAACGCGGACGAGCAAGACGCTCTCCATTCTCTCGGTTGTAAGACGAGCGGCCATAGTTGCCACTGTACTGATTACCATCACGGCCGAAATCGGAGCCACCATCTAATGATGCAGCATCGCGCCAGTTTTCATTTTCTGTACTCATTTCTTTTTATTCGAATAAAATTAAACCTTGACCTCACGGTCACTTATCTTCTCAATAATATTTAAAACACGCCGACAAAGCACAAAGTTCACATGTATACCCCCTACACCCGCCGGCTTACTTATTTAAATTCCTGTATAGGTATGCGGAGTGATAACACGCAATTCCTTCTTTACCTCTTCACTTACATTCAAGCCCTCGATAAACTCCTTAATAGAAGCCTCTGTAATAGCCTGATTAGTACGAGTTAACGCCTTCAGTGCCTCGTATGGATGAGGATAAGCCTCGCGACGAAGAATAGTCTGTATAGCCTCAGCCACCACACTCCAGCAATTATCCAAATCATTGAAGATAGCCTTCTCATTCAGCAACAGCTTACGCAATCCCTTCAAAGAACTCTGGATAGCAATCACAATATGACCAAAAGGTACACCCACATTACGCAGTACGGTAGAGTCTGTCAAGTCGCGTTGCAGACGTGACACCGGCAGTTTCACTGCCAAATGTTCCAAAATAGCATTCGCAACACCCAGATTTCCCTCGGCATTCTCAAAATCAATTGGATTCACCTTGTGCGGCATAGCACTGGAACCTACCTCCCCTGCCTTAATCTTTTGCTTAAAGTATTCCATAGAGATGTACTGCCAGAAGTCACGGTTCATATCAATCATCACAGTATTGATACGCTTCATTGCATCAAATACAGCCGACAGATTGTCATAGTTGGAAATCTGAGTTGTGTACTCCTCACGTTCCAACCCCAGTTTTTCAGCCACAAAACGGTTGCCAAACTGCTTCCAGTCGTACTCCGGATAGGCTACATGATGCGCATTATAGTTACCGGTAGCTCCACCAAACTTGGCCGTAATCGGACAAGCCTTTAAAGTTGCCAACTGACGTTCCAGACGATAAACAAACACCATCACCTCCTTACCCAAACGAGTGGGAGAAGCCGGTTGCCCGTGTGTCTTAGCCAGCATGGGTATGTTTGCCCACTCCTCCGCATAAGTGCGAAGTTGTGCAATCAACTCTTCAATCAAAGGATAATACACCTGCGTCAGTGCCTCTTTAATAGATAAAGGTATAGAGGTGTTATTGATATCTTGCGATGTCAAACCAAAATGGATAAACTCCTTGTAATCATCCATTCCACCCATCTTATCAAACTCCTCTTTCAGGAAATACTCCACAGCCTTTACATCGTGATTGGTTACGCTTTCAATCTCTTTAATGCGCTGTGCATCTGCTTCCGTAAAGTTCCGATAGATACCTCTCAGAGTTTCAAATGTCTCCTTATTCACTCCCTTCAGCTGAGGTAACGGCAGTTCACACAAAGTAATAAAGTATTCCACCTCCACTTGCACACGATATTTAATCAGTGCAAATTCCGAAAAGTAAGCAGCCAATGCTTCACTCTTTCCTCTATATCGTCCATCAATTGGCGAAATAGCCGTAAGCAGATCAAGTTCCATACGTCGTATTTTCTTTTGATAATTATCGAGCCGCAAAAATAGTGCTTTTTCCCGAGTTACAACCTATAAAGAAGAAAAGAATTTTAAGTTCTCCTCATTTTGACACTCCGTCCAAAGCGCTACATGTAAGTATAAAAAAAATAGCCCTGCGACTTTCGTCTGCAAGACCATCAACATATATATAGAGTTTAATTGGAGTGGGCGTTGACGGATTCGAACCGCCGACCCTCTGCTTGTAAGGCAGATGCTCTGAACCAGCTGAGCTAAACGCCCAATAAAAAAAAGAACGATATTTAACGGTGGGCGTTGACGGATTCGAACCGCCGACCCTCTGCTTGTAAGGCAGATGCTCTGAACCAGCTGAGCTAAACGCCCGTTTTGAAGAACGAAAGTGAAATTTTGGTGGGCGTTGACGGATTCGAACCGCCGACCCTCTGCTTGTAAGGCAGATGCTCTGAACCAGCTGAGCTAAACGCCCCAGGCACTTTCGTTTCAAAAGCGCTGCAAAGGTACGACTATTTTTCATATCTACAAGCAAGTAGACGTAATTTTTTGAAAAAATAATCCTAGGCAGCCTTCGGTTCACCCCGAGCAAATAAAAAAAGTGCTGCCTATTCACCCCGAACAAGCAGCACCGATGAAAAAAAAATCTATTCTTCACCAAAAATGAAAATTGAGTAATATCTTTATTTATACTCCTGCCAACTCTTAATCTGAACATCCTCCAGTTTCATTTCACAGAAGGCCTCAATAAAGGCACCTGCCAAGCGAGCGTTGGTAATCAGCGGAATATTGTGGTCAATAGCACCACGGCGAATCTTATACCCGTTGGTCAACTCACGCTTAGTATGGTTCTTAGGAATATTTACAATGAGGTCAAACTTATGGTCAGCAATCATTGTCATCACATTATTCTCTGCATCCGGACGCTCATCAGGCCAGAATACAGGCTCAGTGCTCACGCCGTGAGCATTCAAGAAGGCGGCAGTTCCTGCCGTTGCATAAATCTTATACCCCTTGGCAAACAGCACGCGGCTGGCATCCAGCAAATCAACCTTCGACTTCATAGCTCCGGAAGAGAACATCACACCCTTCTCCGGTGACGGAATCTTGAAACCGGTAGCAATCATCGCATTCAGCAAAGCCTCTGAGAAGTCATCACCAATACAGCCTACCTCACCGGTTGAAGACATATCCACACCCAGTACAGGGTCTGCCTTATGCAGACGTGAGAAAGAGAACTGGCTGGCTTTCACGCCAATCCAATCGATATCGAAAGCTGACTTATCCGGCTTGCTGTAAGGAGCATCCAACATAATCTTGGTAGCGGTCTCAATGAAGTTACGCTTCAGTACCTTAGACACGAAGGGGAAACTTCTGGAGGCACGCAGGTTACATTCAATAACCTTCACCTCATTATTGCGAGCCAAGAACTGGATGTTAAACGGTCCTGAGATGTTCAACTCCTTGGCAATCTGACGACTGATACGCTTGATGCGACGGGCAGTTGCAAAGTAAATCTTCTGCGCAGGGAAGACCAGAGTGGCATCTCCTGAGTGCACACCGGCAAACTCTACGTGTTCTGAAATGGCATATTCCACCACCTCACCATTCTGAGCCACCGCATCAAACTCAATCTCCTTGGTGTTCTGCAAGAACTGAGATACCACAACCGGATACTCTTTAGAAACCTCTGCCGCCATCTTCAAGAAGCTTTCCAGCTCCTCTTCATTGTGGCAAACATTCATGGCCGCACCCGAGAGCACATAAGAGGGACGAACCAGCACCGGATAGCCCACTTTTTCAACAAAGCCCTTCACGTCATCCAAGCTGGTCAACTCTTGCCATGCCGGCTGGTCAATACCCAGCTGGTCGAGCATAGCCGAGAATTTGTTGCGGTTCTCTGCACGGTCAATAGAGATAGGAGAAGTTCCCAAGATGGGCACTGACTGACGGTGAAGCTTCATAGCCAGGTTATTAGGAATCTGGCCTCCCACCGAAACAATGACACCTCTCGGCTGCTCCAAGTCGATAACATCAAGCACACGCTCAAAAGACAACTCGTCAAAGTAGAGACGGTCGCACATATCATAGTCTGTAGATACAGTCTCCGGATTGTAGTTAATCATGATAGACTTATAACCCAGCTTGCGTGCAGTCTGTACAGCATTTACCGAGCACCAGTCAAATTCTACTGAAGAACCGATGCGATAGGCACCTGAGCCCAGCACCACCACCGATTTTTCATTCTTATAGTAGTTTACGTCATATCCCTCAACCGCATAGGTCATGTAGAGATAGTTGGTCAGTTCCGGATGCTCACTGGCTACTGTATTGATGCGTTTCACCGCCGGTAAGATACCCAACTCTTTACGACGAGCACGCACAGCCAGATTTTCCTTCTCCATACTGCCGGTAGGTTTCGCTACAAAACGGGCAATCTGGAAGTCTGAGAAGCCCAGCACTTTTGCCTCACGCAGCACCTCTGCCGGAACCTCTTCAATCTTGTTATAGCTCTCAAGTTTAGCCTTATAGTCTACTATATTCTTCAGTTTACCCAAGAACCAGGGGTCAATCTTCGTCAATTCAAAGATGCGCTCAATGCTGTAACCCTCCTCCAGTGCTTGTGCAATGGCAAATACACGCAAATCGGTCGGGTGCGACAGCTCATGCTCCAAGTCATCAAAGTGAGTACCATTGTTACCCACAAAACCGTGCATGCCCTGGCCAATCATACGCAAGCCCTTCTGAATGATCTCTTCAAAAGAGCGGCCGATGGACATAATCTCACCTACCGACTTCATGCTAGAGCCGATTTCGCGGCTGACGCCCACAAACTTAGTCAAGTCCCAGCGCGGAATCTTACAAATCAAATAATCCAATTGCGGAGCCTCATAAGCAGAGTTCGGGGTACCCATCTCACCAATTTGGTCAAGAGTGTAACCCAAAGCAATCTTGGCAGCCACAAATGCCAGCGGATAACCGGTAGCCTTAGAAGCCAGCGCTGACGAGCGAGACAGACGGGCATTCACCTCAATCACGCGGTAGTCATTGGTCTCTGCATTAAAGGCATACTGTATGTTACACTCGCCCACAATACCCAGGTGGCGAATACACTTCACAGAGAGTTCCTGCAACATCTTCACCTGCTCATCGGTCAGCGAGCAAGTCGGAGCTACCACAATGGATTCACCGGTGTGAATACCCAGGGGGTCGAAGTTTTCCATGCTTGCCACCGTAAAGCAGTGGTCATTGGCATCGCGAATAACCTCAAACTCAATCTCTTTCCAGCCTTTCAATGATTCCTCTACCAGAATCTGGTTAGAGAAAGTAAATGCACTCTCGGCCAGCTTCTTGAAAGCCTCTTCATCGGGGCAGATACCACTACCTAAACCACCCAGCGCATAAGCAGAGCGAACCATTACCGGGAAACCAATCTTATGGGCAGCCGCCAAAGCGTCGTCCATTGTCTCCACAGCCTGGCTGATAGGGGTCTTCATCGGGATCTCGTCCAACTTCTTTACAAACAGGTCGCGGTCCTCAGTGTACATGATAGCCTCCACCGAAGTACCCAAAACCTGCACGCCATACTGCTCCAACACACCCTTCTGATAGAGTTCTGTACCGCAGTTCAGTGCCGTTTGGCCACCGAAAGCCAGCAGAATGCCGTCAGGACGTTCCTTTTTGATGATTTCTTCCACAAAATAAGGAGTTACGGGCAGGAAATAGACCTTGTCTGCAATACCTTCCGAGGTCTGGATGGTTGCAATGTTAGGGTTTACCAACACCGAGCTGATTCCCTCCTCGCGCAGCGCTTTCAATGCCTGCGAACCGGAGTAGTCGAACTCACCTGCCTGTCCAATCTTGAGTGCACCGGAACCCAAGACCAGCACTTTCTTCAATTTCTTCTGTTCCATATCTTTTGTCAGTTTCTAAAATTCAGCCTAACAGTTTGGTTCTATGCAAAAAAAATGCGTCCACCTGCGAAAGGTTAACGCATTTTCAAAGAGCTTACTATCTTATGATTTTTCGTTTGTTGCATAGCTACCATAAAATTTTTGCAAAGAAACGACTTATTTATGAAACGAGCAAATTATGCGCCAAAAGTTTCCGCAAGTTTCTGTCTCTTTCTTACATATTTTCCGGTTCCTTCCAGCCAATCTTCCCTCCACTTCCCTCCCACCCCTGCACTTCCTCGACCTACCTGAGAGCTATCAAAGAGGTTATCCATTTGATATTGCTTCGATTTACCTACGTTATCTCCTTAGTATATCAGCACTTTAGCGAATGTATATCGAAGCGGTATCGATTCTGATATAAGGAGATAATGGAGAAGGTAGGGAGGAGAAACAAAGAGTCTGGGGAGGGATTGGGGAGGATTTACAGAGAAAATGCACGGAATAGAAGAAAATGCACTACCTTTGCGGCACGCAATGAGCGTTGCGAAGCATTCATTGAATAATAAGAAATAACAGACATATATGGCTAAAGAAAAAATCATCCTTACGGGCGACCGCCCCACAGGACGCCTGCACATCGGCCACTACGTTGGTTCGTTGCGCAGAAGAGTAGAACTGCAAAATGCAGGTGACTATAAGAAGATGTTTGTCTTCATTGCCGACGCACAGGCACTGACCGACAATATAGATAACCCGGAAAAGGTTCGTCAGAACGTGATTGAGGTGGCACTAGACTATCTGGCCGCCGGCTTGGACCCGACGAAGAGCACGCTGTTCATCCAGTCGCAGATTCCGGAGCTGTGCGAATTGTCTTTCTACTTCATGGACTTGGTAACCGTGAGCCGTCTGCAACGCAACCCGACAGTGAAGACAGAGATACAGATGAGAAACTTTGAGACCAGCATTCCCGTCGGTTTCTTCACCTATCCTATCAGTCAGGCCGCAGACATCACAGCCTTCAAGGCTACCACCGTACCGGTTGGCGAGGATCAGGAACCGATGATTGAGCAGACACGTGAAATCGTACGTCGCTTCAATTATATATATGGTGAAACGTTGGTAGAACCGGAAATCTTGTTGCCCGACAACGCTGCTTGTCTCCGTCTGCCGGGTACTGATGGCAAGGCTAAGATGAGCAAGAGCCTGGGTAACTGTATCTACCTGAGTGACAGCGCCGACGAAGTACAGAAGAAAATCAAGAGCATGTACACCGACCCGAACCACTTGCGCGTAACCGACCCGGGACAGATTGAGGGGAACACAGTGTTTACTTATCTGGATGCTTTCTGTCGTCCCGAACACTTTGAGCGCTACTGGAATGAGTATCCCAACCTGGATGAGCTGAAAGCACACTACCAACGTGGCGGTCTGGGCGACATGAAGGTGAAGAAATTCCTCAATGAAATCATGCAAGAGACGCTGGAGCCTATCCGCAACCGTCGCAAAGAGTTTGAGAAGGACATTCCGGCCATCTACGACATGCTGAAGAAGGGTTGCGCTACCGCTCGCGAAACGGCTGCAGCTACCCTGGATGAGGTTCGTCGCTCCATGAAGATTAACTATTTTGACGACGTCGAGCTGATTGCCGAGCAGGCTAAACGTTTCAGCGCAGAGTAATAACATACAAGCATACACATTGTTAAGGGGCATCTCTCCTCACGGAGGGGTGCCCCTGTTTTCATCTATTACTCTAAAAAAGCCTGTTTAGTTGAGAAAAGCTGATTATTGCGTTAAGTTGCTGTTCTTTAGTTATTCTGCCGACTTCACCAGCACTACTCGGTTGAGGATGGGCTGGCCAAACTTGTCGACACCACCATTAGCATCCAGTTGCAGGCGGTCGGATTCGATTCCGAAATCATGAACCAGCACGTCGAACACGGCCTGAGCACGTTTCAAGCTAAGCTCCTGATTGTAAGAGGGAGTGCCTGTTGCCGAGTCGGCGTATCCATTGATGGTGTAGGTCATCTCGGGGTTCTGCTTCATCTGTTGTGCCAGATAGGAGAGGTTCATTATCTCACGCGGGGAGACCACGGCGGAGCCAATTTCAAAGAATACGGTGCGTGGGGCGATGTTTACAGGAATCACTTCCACTACCTCTACCGACTCTTCTACCGGTTGGTTGTCTGCATCTTCCAGAGCTTGCTTCAACTCTTGGTTGGCAATGGCCATTTCAGCAATCTGAGTCTGTATGGCTGCCAGTTCCAATGGGGTAATCAATTGCGGCTTCGGGCGACTGAATCCGCGAGCGGGGAAACGGTAGGTCAAGCCGATGGAGGCACTCAGCATGCCGTCATAGTCGCGTTTACCGCCTCGTTGCCCGTCAAACTTATCTTCTACGCCCATTGCACTCAGTTCCAGGTTGATGTCTACCGCATTCGACAGGCGGAAGCGGTTAATGACACCTGCATTCAGGGCAAATGCCTGACGGTGGGGGTTGGTGTAGTTGTGGGTAAAGCCTGCGCCGAGGTAAGGAATGATTTCATACACGCGGTCCGGATTGTAGCCACCGAAGAGGGCATTCAGGTTGAAGAGGACATCACCATGCAGATTCATGTAATCGAAGCGCTGCTTGTAGTAGCCATTCCCCAGTTCATTGCCACGAATGTAGGGAGCCGTTTTGTCATAGGTGTAACCCTTAGCCTGCAGGCCGCTGTATTGCAAGCGCAAGCCCAGTCCGGGGGTAAACCATTTGCCTACAGACACATTCAGTGTCGGACTGATTCGTTTACTGAAGTCACCGGCATAATCGTCGTCACCGTACAGGACAGAAGCCCCGCCCCCGACAGAGAAGAACCAGTTGTCCCAGAAGGGATTGGTTACTACCTGATACTTATTCTGTAGTTCCACTACAGTAATTTCTTCAACAATAGTATTGTTTTGCTGTGCCATCAGGGTGGCAGAAGCAACGCCGGACAATGCCAGCAACATTAGAATCTTTTTCATATACCTAAAATAGTTAAGTGGTTAAATGGAATCTGCTTTCATTCTGACTAATAAACATCTCTAAGTAGAAAAAGGTTCTGTGAGCACAAACTTTTCTCACGAAAGAGTACTCCACTGCTTCAGAGTCTGTTTTAAACAAAATCAAAACAGGCTTGGCAGCAGAAACGCCTTCTTCTCTGCCGGAACCAAAAGAAAAATCATTTTTTTTGAGAAGTTGTTGAAGTGTTTGCAGTACTACAGTTGTTGCAACACTAGAGGTAAGCATGCACAAGATGCCGACTTGTGTTGCACAAGATGGCATCTTGTGTAGCATAAGTCGGCATCTTGTGCAGGGGCGGTACGTATGTGCCGCTGGCGTTATGCGGGAGAGAGGCTATCCCTCAGTAAATGTCTTGACGATGACACTCTTGGGATGCAGCGGGCTATGGCGGGAGTGGGTTATCCGGGCAGACAGCCGGAGAGGATGTTCTGCACTACGGGCTTCAGGCCGGTGATGAAACACTCTACACCGATAACCATAAGGATGAGACCCATGAGGCGCATCATCACGTTGTTTCCTGTCTCGCCAATCACTTTCACCAGACGAGTGGAAGCACTCAGAATGAAGAAGGTGAGCAGATAGATGGCACCGATGGAGGCAACCAGGACTGCTTTCATCTCAAAGCTGTGGGCGTCTTGCATCAGCACGATGGAGTTGGCAATGGCACCCGGGCCACACACCATGGGGATGCCCAGTGGGGTAATGGAGATGTCGTTGGCATAGGTTTTGATTTCATCATCCTTCAGTTTCATGGAGGTGTAGCGAGCTTGCAACATATCGAAACCTATCTTGAAGATGAGGATACCGCCTGCCAGACGGAAGCCTTCGGCAGAGATGCCAAACAGACTGAACAGGAATTGCCCAAAGAAGGCAAAGGCCATGATGGTGATAAAAGCCACCAGGGTGGCACGTGAGGCTACTGTTTGTCGTTCCTTTTCACTCATACCGTGTGTCATGGTCAGGAACACGGGCATGGTACCCAGCGGATTGGTCAGGGTGAAGAAAGAGGTAAGACAGAGCAAAGCAAAGGTAATCAGTGAATCCATAGCTTAATGTGATGAATGTTTTATACGAAGGACAAAAGTACAGATTATTTTCGAAATGTTACAAGATTTGCAGTAATTCCCGCAAATCGGTAATCTGATAGGTTGGTTTGAAGGGAAAATCTTGCTTTCCGGTGACATTATAGAAGACCTGGTGCATGCCTACGCCATGGGCACCGGTAATGTCGTTCTCCCAGCTGTCGCCTATCATCAGCGACTCATTCAGTTGGCTTTGGGTAGCCGACAGGGCAAAGTGGAAGATTTCCGGATGGGGTTTCAGCACGCCGATGTCATCAGAAAGAACTACCTTACTGAAATACTTATCCAGTCCGGCAGAGCGCATCTTGTGACATTGCAGCTCTTCAAAGCCATTCGACAGTATGAATAGGCGGTACTTTCCGACCAATGATTGCAACACTTCGTGTGCATGAGGCATGACGCGGGTGCAGGTGGGTATGCGTTGGAAGAACTCGGTGGCAAACTGCTGTGCCAACGGGGCGGCATCTGTTACGCCTACTTGCAGAAACGGGTAGTTGAAGCGTTGCCGGTTCAGCTCCACCTTATCTATAATACCTTTGGCATACTCCTCCCACAAGGCGAGGTTGCGTTGCTGGTAGAGGGTGTAATATTGGTCGAAGGAGTTGAAATAACGGGCATATCCGTACTTGTCATACAGTGCCTGAAAGGTGTCTCGGGCATTGTCGGTAAAAGCCCAAAGGGTGTCATCGAGGTCGAAAAAGAGATTCTTGTACACGGCTAATGTCGTTATCGGGGATAAGAAAAGGGGGCAAGAAAGGGTGTGTTATCAATATTTTAGGCACGGATGACACGGAACTTCACGGTTGGCTTGCAACCTTCGGGCACAAAACAGAGTAAAGAGTCTGTGCCTATCTATCCGCGTAATCCGCGCCTAAAATCAATCGTGAGATTACTTCACTTGGATAACCAGATACTTAGAGATGCGCCAGAAGTCTTTCGGATTCTTAATCTTCAGCGTCAACTGTTTGTTATCGTCTTCCACCAACTCGTAGCTGCCTTCCGGGTGAGTGGTCAGCAGTTCTGCACTCTTGGAGTAAAGTTTGATGGTTTTGGTGGTGCGAATGTCGATTTGAGTGAAGTAGTTCTTGTTGAAGTCGGCATCTTGCAGCACCTTCTTCTTCTGCAAGAACTTGTCAGAAATGATGTTCTGTTCCTTCAGTTCTTTCTTTGTGCCGAACACAAACCAGGCAGCATTCAGCGCCTTGTCTTGTTCTGCCAGTGTTTTGGCTTTGGCATCGTTAGAGGCGGTCAGTTCATCTCTTTCGATGGAGAGGCCTTTCACTGCTGCATCCAGTTCACTGATACGGATGTTCTTGGAGGCCAATTCAGCTTGCAGTTCCTCAATGCGTTGCATCTTGGCATAGAGTTCCTGAGTCATGGTCTCCACCGTTTTTTGCAACTGAGCCGAGTTAGCTTTGCTCTTCTTCAGCATATCCTGCAGTTTGGCAATCTGTGCCTTGTTTTCTTCCATCTGCTTTTGAATGAAGGCGATGTCTGCAGCAATCTGTTGTTTAGCGTTCATGGAGCCTTCCATTACGGCACCTCGTTGCAGGTCTACACGGTGTTCTGCAGCGTTAATCTGATGGAAGCCCTCCGAGATATCGTTAAAGATGCTCATCATTTCATCGAGTTCTGCGTTACGCTGATTCAGAGCAATGGTCAACGAATCGTTTTCCGCTTGCAAACTCTTCTTGCCAGTCAGCCCGTCACATGAGGAGAGGATGGCAACCACACATGCTAATAATAATGCTAGTTTTTTCATACACGTTTGTTTTTACGTTTGGTTAATGAATCTATCTTTAGTCGTTAATTCCTGCCAGTACGATAACGATTTCGCCCCGAGGTTCCACTTCGATGAAGTGTGCAATCACCTCTTCCAGTGTTCCACGGACGGCTTCTTCGTGTATCTTGGATATTTCTCGCGATACCGATACCTGCCTGTCGCTGCCAAAAGTCTCAGCAAATTGTCCCAATGTCTTAACCAGGCGGTAAGGTGACTCATAGAAAATCATGGTTCGATGCTCTTCTGCCAGTGCTTTCAGTCGGGTCATGCGGCCTTTTTTCTGGGGAAGAAAGCCTTCGAAACAGAATTTCTCATTCGGAAGGCCTGAGGCTACAAGCGCCGGAACAAAGGCCGTAGCTCCCGGCAGACACTGAACCTCGATGCCATTGCGTACACACTCGCGCACCACAAGAAAGCCGGGGTCGCTGATTCCGGGAGTGCCTGCATCGGATATGAGTGCCACCGTTTCTCCCGCTTTTATTCTATTGACAACGCTTTCAACTGTTTTATGTTCATTGAATTTATGGTGCGACTGCATGGCATTCTTGATGTCGAAGTGCTTCAAAAGGATGCCCGACGTGCGAGTATCTTCTGCCAAAATCAGGTCAGCCTCCTTCAATGTGCGGATGGCACGAAAGGTCATATCCTCAAGGTTTCCTACCGGAGTAGGCACAACGTATAGTTTTCCCATATACTTATCTTTAGCTGATGTCAACGCCACAAATGTAGAAATAAATAATGAAAAAATATCGGGTACTCAATAAAAGTGTTACTTTTGCCGATAAATAATGAGTAAATAGTGATGTTATTTTCAGAAGATCATATACAAGAGACCCGTCGTAGGGGGAGAATTGAGGTCATATGCGGCTCCATGTTCTCAGGTAAAACGGAAGAGTTGATACGCCGATTGAAGCGTGCAAAGTTTGCAAAACAACGTGTTGAGATATTCAAACCGGCCATCGACACCAGGTATTCGGCCGAAGATGTGGTGTCGCACGAGGGACATAGCATAGCTTCTACCCCCATCGACTCGTCTGCCAGCATCTTACTGTTCACGTCGGAGATTGATGTGGTGGGTATCGATGAAGCACAGTTCTTTGATGCCGGTCTGGTTGATGTCTGCAATCAGCTGGCCAATAACGGGGTGCGTGTGATTGTTGCCGGGCTTGACATGGACTTTCGAGGCGTTCCCTTCGGCCCCATGCCGGCACTCTGTGCCATTGCAGATGAGGTTTCTAAGGTTCATGCCATCTGTGTGAAGTGCGGACAACTGGCATCTTATTCTCACCGAACCGTGAAAAACGATAAGCAAGTGATGCTGGGAGAGATGGCCGAATATGAGCCTCTGTGCCGCGCGTGCTACCTGGAAGCCACGGCGAAAGAGCAGCTATAGCCCCACCGAAGCAGAAACAGCCCTTTACCGAAGGCTGCCTCAAACCCTCTTCACCCTCCATTTGTTTACTACAGAAAACAAACGATAGACCCGCTGAATTATGGAACATAAGAAGATTACTTTCGACCGCTTCATCCGAGGCATCATCCTACTGGGTGTTGTGGTCGGCATACTAATGTTAATCAACCACTTAAGCAGCGTACTGCTCCCCTTCTTCGTGGCCTGGCTGGTGGCCTATTTCATCTACCCGTTGGTCACCTTGTTCCAATATAAATTGAAAGTGAAGCACCGTGCTTTGGCAATTTTCTGTGCTTTGTTCACTATTACGGTAGCCGGTGTGGCATTGTTTTACCTGCTGGTACCACCACTCATTCAGGAGATGGGGCGCGTCAAAGACCTTTTTGTGGACTACTTCTCCGGTACTTTACGCGGGAACAGTGTGCCACAAGCCCTTACCGAGTTTCTTCGTGAACACATTGATCGCGACGTTTTGAACCGACTCTTCAGTGAAGGAACCCTCCTTAACACCCTGAAAGAGACCGTTCCGGGCGTGTGGGCAATCGTATCCGGCTCCTTCAACATCCTGTTCAGCCTCTTCACATTGTTCGTCATGTTGCTCTACGTGGTCTTTATCCTGCTCGACTACGAGAGTATTTCAGAGGACTGGGTGAAGCTGATTCCCACTAAGTATCAACCGTTTGCAGTAGGTTTAAGGAATGATGTTGTCGACGGTATGAACCGTTATTTCCGTGGACAAGCCTTTGTTGCTTTCTGTGTAGGCATACTTTTCTCCATCGGTTTCCTGCTGATTGACTTTCCTTTAGCCATAGGTCTGGGCTTGTTCATCGGGTTCCTGAACCTTGTTCCCTACCTCCAGGTGATAGGTTTTGTTCCAACCATACTGCTTGCCATCCTGAAAGCAGCCGACACTGGTGGCAACTTTTGGCTGATTATGCTGGCAGTGCTTGCCGTGTTTGTGGTGGTTCAGATTATTCAAGACGGCCTGATTGTACCACGCGTAATGGGAAAGATAACCGGTCTGAACCCGGCCATCATCCTGCTCTCCCTCTCCATCTGGGGTTCCTTGATGGGGCTGGTTGGCATGATTATCGCCCTGCCATTGACCAGTCTTTTGCTCTCTTACTACCGCAAATTCATTATCAACAGGGAAAATATTCGCAAAAACTCTTGCTAATTCAAAAAATCACCGTATCTTTGCACCCGCTTAACAGCAGTACAAGGTTCGATTCGCTAGCTCAGCAGGTAGAGCACAACACTTTTAATGTTGGGGTCTTGGGTTCGAGCCCCAAGCGGATCACTGAAGAAAACCCGCAAGAAATTGAATATCAACGACTTGCGGATTTTTCACTTCTTCAATTGCACCAC
>JAGATY010000035.1 GCA_017621035.1 Bacteroides sp.
CTCAGGCCATTCTTGACCACATTGGAGGAACCACAAAAAAAGCATTTTTTTTAGCATATCAATGATAATCTTCGCAAAGATATGTATATCAAATGATTATAGAGAATTTATCCTACTTTTTGTCCAACCTGCCGATAATTATAAAAAGCAGACGGGGCTTCGCATCGAAGTTTATAAAAAGAAAAGCAAAGTCATATAAACGCAAAACGTGAAGCCCACTCGTCGCTCGCTTCACTGCTCAAGGCGCCTGAGAATTGCCCTACCTGTCGAAACGAGCAACTCCGAACTTCACGCCGAATATGAATATAATATAACCGGATACACCTATTGCCTATGGTCTGAATATACCACGGGCTGGCAAGTGTAATCGGGCCTGCTTATAAACACACCCAACGTGCGCTTCGTTGCTTTGTTCTTGACAGGTAGAAATTTTCTCAGGACTTCAAGCAGTCAAAACCAAAGCGCATGAATACGCCATTGTTTATATGTCTGTCCCCACCACCCTTCACTTCATGCAGAAGTATCGGCGTGAAGACTTTGCAAATGTATGGAATTTTAATTAGACAGCAAGAAAATGTTTGAAAAAACATTGGTTAGAGAAGAAGTAAGTTGTTTAGATTTTCTTTCAAAAGTTATTCTTCTGATTCTAAGAAAAGCCTTTTCACTCTCTTGAATAATAATTTTCTCCTTGAAGAGGGTATATTTTGATGGAAAGCCTTATCTTCGCCAAGCTATATAACATGTGGAATGATGAAGAAGATTGTGACAAAAGGGTATGCTACACCGTGTGGTGAGCTGATAATTGGGAGCTACGAGGGACAGATATGTCTGTGTGATTGGCGGGAGAGTGGCAGGCGTGAGGCTACAGACCGACGCATTCGGCACATGTTGCAGGCTGAGTATGTGGCGGGAGAATCGCCTCTGATAACGGAAACCATCCGTCAGTTGGAGGAGTACTTTGCCCGTCAGCGTAAGGAGTTCGACTTGCCGTTGCTGCCTGTGGGCTCTGATTTCCAACTTTCGGTGTGGCGCTCACTGCAACAGATTCCTTACGGAACAACCATTACCTATGCCACTCAGGCTCAACGGATGCAGCAACCATCGGCCATCCGTGCCATTGCCAATGCCAACGGAAGCAACGCACTCTCCATCTTGATTCCGTGTCACAGGGTGATTGGCAGTAATCGGAAACTCACCGGATATGCGGGTGGGTTGGATACTAAACGCTATCTTCTGCAATTGGAACAGCAGGAGAGTCTCTTCTTTTAATCGTTCAAGGGGAAATAATGTTTACAGGTTGGCCGCTAGAAACTTGCGCAAGGTTCCTATCGGCAGTCCACGACGTTGGGCATAGTCGGCCAGTTGGTCTTCTCCAATCTTTCCTACGGCGAAGTAATGGGCAGCAGGATGTGCCAGCATCAGTCCGCAAGTGGAGGAGTGGGGGTGCATGGCACCGTTTTCTGTCAGGCGGATGCCAATCTTTTCCAGGCCGAGCAGACGGTCGATGATGAAGTTGACAGACTGATCCGGTAGTGAAGGATAGCCTACTGCCGGGCGTATTCCTTGGAACTTTTCAGCTAACAAATCGGGAATGGAGAGTGACTCGTCCGGTGCATAGCCCCACGCTGTGCGACGGATGTAGAGGTGCAGTTTCTCGGTTCCTGCTTCAGCCAGTCGGTCGCAGAGGGTTTGTGTCAGCAACAGTTGGTAGGGGTCATCGTCGGTCACAGCTTCATGCTCTCCGGCAACGGTGGAGGCAAAGAGGCCGACTGTGTCGCGCTCGGTGTCGTCCAGTGGGCGAACAAAGTCACTTAAGCAACGAAAAGGCGAGCCGTCCGGGTTAGGCGATTGCTGGCGAAGGAGCGGCAGACGGGTCTCTTCCTGCGTTTCGGGTTCCAGCAAGAGGTCGTCTCCATCGGCATTGGCACTGCACAGACGGTAGATGCAACGCACCTGAAGCTTCTCTTCCAGGGCTGTTAATAGCCGCATGGCCTCCTTATGAAGTTGCATGGCTTCGGCAGCTTTGGCACGCTCTTCTTCCGGAAACGAGGCCAGCCACATGGCTCGACAGGCATCGCATCCGTGGATGTCGGCTACACGGGCGTAACGGGGCTGGAATCCCCAGGCGTGGAAGAAGTAAATCCAGTTGATGTAAGGAATTACTTCATGTGGCTTGTAGGTTATGATGGTAGGCATGGTTGCTACAAAGGGTACTTGCTTAAGTGGTGTCCGGTGACAGGCTGAGGAGCAATGAGGGTTAGCGGAAGCGCAAGGCATCGCCTCGGTAAGCCTCGTCCACTTGACTGCCGTCATACACTTCGCGACCATTGACGTAGGTCTTCTCCACCTTCCAATTGAAACTCTTACCCTCCAACGGACTCCACCCGCACTTGCTTAAGATGCAATCGGTCGTCACTGTCCAGGGCGATTGAGGACGAACCAGTACCAAATCGGCGTGATAACCCTCGCGAATGTAGCCGCGATTGTTGATGGCAAAGAGGTCTGCCGGTGCGTGACACATCTTCTGAACCACCTTTTCGATGGTGAACACTCCCTGGTCTACCAGGTCTAACATGCTGACCAACGAGAACTGAATCATGGGCATGCCCGACATGGCAGTGAGGCATCCTCCCTCTTTCTCGGCCAGTAGGTGAGGAGCGTGGTCGGTGGCAATCACATCGATAAGGTCATTGTTGACGGCATTCTGCAGGGCGTGCATGTGAGTTACCTTCTTCACAGCCGGATTACATTTGATGCGTGTGCCCAGTCTGCGGTAGTCCGGTTGGCAGAAGATGAGGTGCGCAATGCACACTTCAGCCGTAATCTTCTTCTCACTGAGCGGCAGCTGAGAGAGGAGTGTCAGCTCGCGGTCGGTGGAGATGTGGAGGATATGAAGCCTTGCGCCCGCCTCTTTAGCTAGCTCTGTGGCCAAGTGTGAGGAGGCATAGCAGGCACCCACGGAGCGGATGGCCGAGTGCTTCATGACGGGAATGTCGGCTCGTTTGGTGAAGCGTTTGCCATACTTCTCTGCATTCTGTTGGATGATGGAGGTATCTTCGCAATGGGTAGCAATCAGCAAATCGGTGCCTCCAAAGATGCGTTGCAGACTCTCTACGCGGTCTACCAGCATGTTCCCGGTGCTGGAACCCATAAACAACTTCACACCGCACACCCGATGAGGGTCCAGTGAGGCAAAGTCGGTATAGTTATCGTTGGTGGCTCCAAAGTAGCAGGCATGGTTCACGATGCACTTCTCGGCCAGCAACTCCTGCTTCTCGGCCAGTGCCTGCAGGGTGGTTGTCTGCGGATTGGTGTTGGGCATGTCCATGATGCTGGTCACACCACCGGCAGCGGCTGCACGGCTTTCGGTCAGAATGTCGGCTTTGTGAGTCAGACCGGGGTCTCTGAAATGGACATGGTCATCGATGATGCCCGGTAACAGGTAGCAACCGGTGGCGTCCACAGTGGTGTCACATGGGGCAGACAGAGGTTTCCCATCGGTCAGTACTTCGGCTATACGGCCGTTTTCAATCACCAGCGAGCCTTGCTTGCATTGGCCTTCGTTCACGATGAAGGCGTTATGAATCAGTGTCCTTTTCATTTTGCTTGGGGATATTTATGGAACAGACTGTGCCACTTGAGTTGCAGCACACCGAAAAGTGCCTCGCCAAAGATGCTGGAATTCATCTTCGACGTGCCCAACTCGCGGTTGACGAAGATGACGGGCACCTCCTTTACCTTGAAACCACACTGGTAAGCGGTGAACTTCATTTCAATTTGGAAAGCGTAACCTTTGAAGCGAATGTCATCCAGCGAGAGAGTTTGAAGCACGCGCCTACGGTAGCACACAAAGCCGGCCGTAGTGTCATGAATGGGCAGTCGGGTTATCAGTCGGACATACTTGGAGGCGAAGTAAGACATCAGCACACGCCCCATGGGCCAGTTTACCACGTTGACTCCGCTCACATAGCGCGACCCAATGACCACATCGGCTCCTTCATCGGCACAAGCTCGGTAGAGACGGGGCAGGTCGTTGGGGTTGTGACTGAAGTCGGCATCCATCTCAAAGATGTATTCATACTGATGTTCCAACGCCCACTTGAAGCCCGCAATATAGGCAGTTCCAAGTCCTAGCTTGCCCGTTCGCTCCACCATGAAGAGGCGGTCGGCAAACTCCTGTTGCAGGGTGCGTACTATGTCGGCAGTCCCATCGGGGGACCCGTCTTCGATGACAAGTATATGGAAACCGTGTTCCAAAGCCATTACGGCTCGGATAATGTTCTCGATGTTTTCCCGCTCGTTGTAGGTGGGAATGATTACGATGCTGTCTGAATGGTGCATACTGTTCCTGTTCAATAATGGCACAAAAGTACTTAGTTCCACAGATACTAACAAATTTTGCAGGGATTTTGATGCCGAGGAAAGGCAAATAATGCAGCGTTTGGCAGCGGTGAGGGTAGGGCAGATTGTCAGCAAATAGTACCAAAAACGCACCCCCTTGGAGAGGGGTGTAAAGATGGATGGTGAACTGAAGCCACATCAGTCGTTATTTCATGTGGCATCAGTCGTTATTTCATGCCACATCAGTCGTTATTTCATCCCTACCCCCTCAGAGTACCTTCTGGAGGGGGTAGAGGTACTATACCCCGTTTGTCCGTATTTTTCTGCAACAGATGTGAGGAAGAGAGTGGGACGAACGGAAGAAAAAAATGAGGCTACGCGGGTATGATATTTCCCTGCCGAGTGCACAAGGTTGGTAACAAATCACTATTTTTGCAACCGATTTCACTTATTGACTCAACTTTCGCAAGTAAGTCTAGAGAGGTAAAGGAAGATAAGAGAGATAAAAGGGAATAAAGGCCGAAAGATAATTTTGAATTATGAATTATAAATGATGTCTGTATCGGCATTTATCTACCAAAGAGCGAAGCGATATCTTCATTTAACTCCTTTACCTCCATAGAGTTGAGCTTGCGAAACTTAAATTATTGATTGCAATTATGAGACTGAAAGAATACGGCCAATACTATCGGCAACTACTGAAGTTGGGAGGTCCCATCGTCATTGGTCAGATAGGTATGATTCTGCTGGGCTTTGCCGATACGGCGATGGTGGGTCACTACACCACCCCTGACTTGGCAGCAGCCAGCTTTGTCAACAGCATATTTAACTTGGTGATTATCTTCGCCACCGGCTTTTCTTACGGACTTACCCCCATTGTAGCTTACTACTTTGCCCGTGCCGAATGGGACGATATGGGAGCTACGTTGCGAGCTTCTGTCTGGATAAACATGACGCTGTCTGTACTGATAATGGCACTGCTAGGCGTTCTGTTCTGCTACATCGAGCAACTCAATCCGCCCGAGGAGCTGCTTCCGCTTATCAAGCCCTACTATATAGTGCAACTTATCTCCGTTCCTTTCATGATGTTGTTCTTTACCATGAAGCAGTTCTTCGAAGGCATTCAGTGCCCCCGCGTGCCCATGTATGCCATGCTGATAGGTGTTGCGGCCAACATCTTTCTCAACTGGTGTCTCATCTTTGGCAAGTGTTATTGTCCCGAAGAGGGTTTGCTGGGTGCCGGAGCAGCTACTGCCATCACTCGTTTCGGGTTGGCAGCAGGCTTGATACTCTACTTCTATTATAAACCCAGGTTTGAAGGATTTGCCCAGGCGGCCACCAGCGTGAAGGTAAGGTGGAGCGACATCAAGGACTTGAATAAACTTTCTTGGCCGGTAGGATTGCAGATGACCATGGAAGCAGCATCGTTCTCTCTGTGCGGCATCATGGTAGGATGGCTGGGATTTATGGAGCTGGCTACCCATCAGGTGATGATAACGGTAAGCCAGATAGGCTATATGATATATTATGGTATGGCCGCATCGGTAGCCGTTTATGTAAGTCACTACAGGAGTCAACGAAACCTCTATCGACTGACGAAGACAACCAGTGCAGGTTTCCATCTTACTTTGGTGACGGCTTTACTGGTGGCAGGCGTTGTATGGTTGCTGGGAGGCTTTATAGGAGATTTCTTCTCCATGAACAGAGGGGTGAGAACCATGCTTCCGCCTTTGCTAATTCCCTTTGTGGTATATCAGTTTGGAGACGCCCTTCAGTGTAACTATGCAAACGCTTTGCGAGGACTTGCCCGCGTGAAGAGAGTGATTCTGTATGCCTTTATTGCCTACTTCGTCATCTCGCTACCCTCAGCTTACTACATGGGAATCGTGCTCAATTGGGGATTGATTGGCATTTGGTGGTCGTTCCCATTGGGACTTACCTCGGCCGGCATCATGTATTATCTGGACTATCACTTCTACATCAGGCGCTGGAAAAGGGAAATAGGAATTAAATAAACCTCTCATCGAAAAATATAGAGCAAAAAGTTGTGGGATAAGCAGTAATCTGTTACTTTTGTGCCGTTCTAACTTAAAAACGTTAACAAAATGAGCACAAAACAGAAAAGATTCTTATTACCGGAGGATGAAATTCCCCGTTACTGGTACAACATACAGGCAGACATGGTGAACAAACCCATGCCTCCTCTGAATCCGGCCACCAAAGAACCACTCAAGGCCGAAGACCTTTATCCTATCTTTGCCGAGGAACTCTGTCGTCAGGAACTCAATCAAACCGATGCTTGGATTGAGATTCCTGAGGAAGTTCGGGAGATGTATAAGTATTATCGTTGCACTCCGTTGGTGCGTGCATACGGTTTAGAAAAGGCATTAGGCACACCTGCACACATCTACTTTAAGAATGAGAGTGTAAGCCCGATGGGTTCGCACAAACTCAATTCGGCCATTCCTCAGGCTTATTATTGCAAACAAGAGGGAGTAACCAACGTGACAACGGAGACCGGTGCCGGCCAATGGGGCGCATCGCTGGCCTATGCAGCACGTCTGTTCGGACTTGAGGCAGCTGTCTACCAGGTGAAAATCAGCTACGAACAGAAACCCTATCGTCGTAGCATCATGCAAACCTTCGGTGCTCAGGTCACCCCATCACCCTCCATGTCGACACGTGCCGGTAAAGACATACTGACTGCACACCCCAATCATCAGGGTTCACTCGGCACTGCCATCTCAGAAGCAATAGAATTGGCACGCACCACACCTAACTGTAAGTACACCTTAGGTTCGGTATTGAGCCACGTAACCTTGCATCAAACCATCATCGGTCAGGAGGCAGAAAAGCAGATGGAACTGGCCGGAGAGTATCCTGATGTGGTTATCGCCTGCTTTGGAGGCGGCAGTAACTTTGGCGGATTGGCTTTCCCGTTCATGCGTCATACTATTTTGGAAGGCAAAAAGACACGCTTTGTGGCGGCCGAACCGGCCTCTTGCCCGAAACTTACGCGCGGAAAGTTCCAGTACGACTTTGGGGATGAAGCAGGCTATACCCCTCTTCTTCCGATGTTTACACTCGGACACAATTTCGCTCCGGCCAACATTCATGCCGGCGGATTGCGCTATCATGGGGCAGGCGTTATCGTTTCGCAGCTTCTGAAAGATGGACTGATGGAGGCTGTAGACATCCAACAACTGGAGTCTTTTGAGGCAGGAACACTCTTTGCACGTGCAGAAGGCATCATTCCGGCACCGGAATCTTGTCACGCCATTGCCGCAGCTATCAGAGAAGCCAAGCAATGTATTGAGACCGGAGAGGAGAAAGTCATTCTCTTCAATCTCTCAGGACACGGACTCATCGATATGGCTTCCTACGACAAGTACTTCGCCGGTGACCTCGTCAATTACGAACTGACGGATGAAGAAATAGCTAAGAATCTGGAAGAAATCAACAAGTAAGAGCAAATTAAGAATGAGGAATTAAGAATGAGGAATTAAGAATGAAGAATAGGAGGATAATCTCCAATACCCTTAATAGGTGATAGGTGAAACTGCTACGTTTCAATTCTTTTTTCTTCATTTCTCATTCTTGATTTTAAATCAGCATTCCCATGAAATTCAACACAAACAATCACAGAGGCTCGGTGACAAGCCACCGGAAAGCCTCTGTTTTCTCTTTATTGACGTTCCTATTGTTACTATGTGCCGGTTGTGGAGACGATGAAGCGGTACAACCCGTGCCGGAAAATACTCAACCGGAAGGCTACAAAGAGCTGATTGAAGCCTATCAGGCGGGTAAGGTCTTTGCCTCGGCTCAGCATACTTCGGGGAATTGTGTGCTGACCTTTACCGATGGTTACGTACTCTCCATTGCCGAAAAGGCCTTTAAGATAGCAGATTGCACCACTTCTGCTCCTGCAACGGTTACTACCAACGGGGCTTCGTGGTGCGTTGGAGGAACTCAGTATAGCATCAAGGTAGATACTTCGTTGACCGACGAAGAGGCTCTTCCCGTCTATG
The DNA here is from genome assembly GCA_017621035.1 of Bacteroides sp. Taxonomy (GTDB): domain Bacteria; phylum Bacteroidota; class Bacteroidia; order Bacteroidales; family Bacteroidaceae; genus Bacteroides. The sequence continues at coordinate 8,370 of JAGATY010000035.1, forward strand.
CTTACTTCGATTCCACTACACTTTATCTCTATCTGAGCAATAAAAATGTGTTGAGATTCTGGAGTGTGGTGCTGGAAGAGCAGTATCAGAGTGAGGCAGAGTTGGCTCGGAAACAGAACATTCCCGTGATACGTCTGACTACTGAAGGCCCTATTGTCGACAAAAAGAACTATGTCAACGGCACCATTACCGTGCAAGACCCGGAGAAACACTATAGTGAGGTAACCGAATTCTCCTCAGAAATGGGCATCCGAGGTCGTGGCAATTCCACCTGGAGCTGGCCAAAGAAACCCTGGAAAGTCAAGTTAAGCTCCAAGGCAGAGATACTGGGAATGCCTGCCGATAAAGAATGGGCACTGCTGGCCAACTACTCCGACCGCACACTGATGCGTAATATCGTGGCCATGAAACTGTCTGAAATGTGCGGTTTCTCCTGGACTCCTCGCATCCGAAGTGTACACGTCTATCTCAACGATGAGTATCAAGGCGTCTATACCATTTGCGAACACAAGAAGGTTTCTGCCTCTCGTGTGAACATCGAAGTAATAGATGAGGCCGACAATACCGGTGAAGCTCTGACCGGAGGTTATTATCTGGAGATTGAATCAGACCAAGATGCCGATGTTTGCTGGTGGACTTCCATGGCTGTTCCTCTGATGTTTGGCGAGCCGGAAACACCCACAAACGCTCAAATCAACTACGTTAAAAACCTGATAAACGACTTTGAAACTGCCCTTTGTAGCGAAACCTTTGCCGATTCCGAAACGGGATATGCAGCCTATATCGACCTGAAATCCTTCATCGACTTCTACATTGTGCAAGAACTTACAAAGAATGTGGACGGCAATGTTCGTAAGAGTGCCTTCCTTACCAAAGAGAGAGGCAAGAAGTTAGAGATGTATCATCTGTGGGACTTCGACCTCACAATGGGTAATTGCGGCTATTTCGACTCGCGTGTGGGCAACGGTCCTGAAGGTTTCTGGGTGAAAGATTACAACTCAAGCAGTGTTTATGGAGACGGATGGTACTGGCGTCTCTTCCAAGATCCAGCCTTTGTAGCTCAGGTAAAGCAACGTTGGAACGAACTGAAACCTCAGTTTGAAACCATTCCTACCTTCATCGAAACCCAAGCTCAGATACTGGACGCAGCACAAAAGAAGAACTTTGAAGTCTGGAGCATCCACGAATCAGTCGACTGGGTTAAGTTCCCCTCCCGCGGCTCCTATAAAGCTGAGGTCGATTACCTCAAGTCCTTCTACACCAAACGCCTGGATTGGTTGGACAAGGAACTGAGTAAACTGTAAGATGAAGTAGAGTTCTGTCTTATGATATCTTATACTTATATGAATAGACACTTTCGCAGGAAGTTTCTATAAAATGAGCCGCTTCTTACAATGAATCGTAAAGATACATGGTAAGAAGCGGCTCGCTTTATTCTATATTACAGATTGTAACCGTGTGAGTTATAGACGAAAACGTACGGCTGCCCAACGGTTCTTTTCCTTATGTTCGATGAAGTTCAGGCCCAATCTTTCAGCTTCCGACCGCAGAGCAGGGATGTCATCCACATAGAAACCGCTCATCAGAAGCTCTCCTCCGGGTGTCATGCGCGCTACGTAGCTGTGCATGTCTGCCAGCAAAATGTTACGGTTGATATTGGCAATGACCACCTCAAACGGGCCTTTGTCTGTCAAGATAGTGGCATCTCCCAGAAAAACTTCTATGCCATCCACTCCGTTAAGCTCGATGTTTTCCTTTGAGTTACGGACACACCACTCGTCAATATCTATGGCCGTGCACTTCTCTGCCCCACGCATGCGAGCCAGGATAGCAAGAATAGAGGTACCGCACCCCATGTCTAGTACGTGTTTTCTCTGAAGATTGCTCTCCAAGAGTTCGGAAATGATGAGGCTGGTAGTCTCGTGATGTCCCGTTCCAAACGCCATTTGCGGGTTGATTACTATGTCATATTCGGCCTTGGGAACGTCTTGATGGAAGGTACTGTGTATCACACAACGCTCTCCAATCACGATGGGTTGAAAGAAGTTCTTCTCCCACTCCTCGTTCCAATCCTTGTCCTCGGCCTCCCGATACTCATAGTTAATAATGGTGTCGGGTAGGGGATAGTCGGCTATGGCTTGCTTCACGGTTTCGGCATCAAACAATGCCTCTTGAATGTAAGCACTGATTCCATCGGTTTGTTCTACAAAACTCTCAAAGCCAACCTCTGCCAGTACGGCCGAGAGTACATCGTTGACCACCTCGTTACAAGGTTCGGTACGGAAATTAAACTCTAAATACTTCATGTAATAACTATTATCTGTTAAGGCAGGAGGCTTAATCTTGTGTATCAAACCTATTCTGCTTATCTTTGTTTCGGTTTTAATCGAGGGCAAAGTTAGTAATTATAGGGATTTTCCTATCTATGAATAGGGATTTTCTCCTTATTGCAAACGGAAAGCGCACTATCTTTGCACCGTGAAGAACTAGATTGTAAAAACATAAATTATTATAAGTATGAAGAAGTTTGTTTTAATCTCTCTTTTGGCCACATTCCTTCCGTGGACACTGGTCGCACAAAGTGTGGACGACGACCTCTACTATATCCCCACCAAAAAGAAGACGGAAAAGAAGGAGACGGTACACTCTTCCAAGTCGGCAAGCAAGGTGGAGAAACTGATTGTAGTAGATGAAAACCCTGCTTCCAAAGAGTATGACGCACTGAACAATACTACCATCGTTGTGAAAGACCGCAAGGGAAACCTGCGTGATGTGGATGAATACAATCGTCGCTATCGGTCGGACAACTACTCTTTCACCCAATCCAACGACACGCTTTACATTGAAGAACGTAACATTGACGGAGTGAACGGTGAGTGGGTTAATGAATTCGATGGCTCGGACGATGACTTCGAGTATGCCACTCGTATTCTTCGCTTCCGTAACCCGCGTTTCGCCATCTCCTTGAGCAGTCCTTTGTATTGGGATTTGGTGTATGGAGGCGATTCTTTCTATTGGAACGTTTACTCCGATGGTTTCTATGCATATGCTTTTCCAACCATTTCCAACCCTCTTTATTGGGATTGGCGTTATAACTTCTCCGGTTGGAACTGGGGCGCTTCTTACGGATATTGGAGTCGTTTCTATGGCCCTTCGTGGGGATTTGGTTGGGGCTGGGCAAGCTGGCATGGCACTTGGGGCTGGCCTTACTATCACCACCACCATCACCCGGGCTGGCACCCCGGAGGCAAACCTCATGGTGGTCAACCGCATTGGGCTAACACACATACGGCTCGTCGCTCGTTCGGTAATGCCCGAACAGAGGGTGGCGACCGCATCTCTTCACGTTCGGCTACCAGTACACGTCAGACGGTAACGGGCAACGGACAGAGTGTTCGTCGGACAACCTCCGGAACCTCACAAGTACGTCGTCAGGCCACCAATAGCGGAACTCGGCGTGTGGTAGGTACTCGCTCTGGTTCTTCTACTAGAGTCGGTGCACAACGAACCGATGCAGCATCTACTCGTCACACCGTTTATACTCGTCCCAGCAGTACGCGCACTACGGTAAACAACCGTACCGACAATGCTACCGGAACTCGTTCAAATGGTAAGGCAACTACCGGAACCACAACTAACAGTCGTCGGGCAACAGCTACTTATAATCAGAAAGGTGGAGGTCAGAAAGCTACTCAAGGCAGTGCCGGTCGTAGCAGCAATAGTAAGTACGGACGCTCGGGTAGTTCCAGAAGTCGTTCTGCTGGTTCTTATTCAGCAGGTGGTACCCGTTCCGGAGGCTCTTCGGGTGTAACGCGGAGTGGCGGTTCTTCCACTCGTTCCGGTGGAAGCAGTTCACGTAGCGGTGGCAGATAATAATAGGATATTAACATTAAACGAACAACAATCATGAGAAAGAGTATAACCCTTTTGACGCTTGCTTTTTCCCTAAGCCTGGGTGCAAGCGCACAAACCATATATGATGCAGCCAATCTTACCGATAAGGATCTAAACGGAACTGCCCGCTTTGTAGGTATGGGTGGTGCGATGGGTGCTTTGGGAGGTGACATTTCCACCATCAACACCAATCCGGCCGGTATTGGAATCTATCGCAGTAACGATGCCGTGGTCTCTTTCGGCTTGTCGTCTTACGGAACTGAGAGTAACTACATGGGCAACTCACAGAGTGTGGATAAGTTTCGGGGTGACTTCAACAATGCAGGATTTGTATTGTCAACCCATGTAAGTAACGTTTCTGCTTTACGTTACTTGAACTTTGCTTTCAATTATCAGCGTGTGAAATCCTTCTATAAGAACACACAGATACAGGGAAACTTGGGAGACTTCTCTCAATCCATCTATATGGCGAACCAAGCCTATGGCATTACCAATTGGTCGAATGCTTACAACAATCCCGACATTGGTTGGTTGTCAGCTTTGGGATATGACGGTTATTTGATTACCGACCTTATAGCGCAAGGTGAGCTTGACCAACTGATTGCCTCCAATCCCGGTTTCAGCAACTACGAGCCATACATGGTAAACGGTGTACAGGCTAAGAATTCCAACGGAGAACTTCTTTTCCGGACACCGGGCGACTATGTGGGCATGTACACCGGTGCCGATGGAACCTTCCGTTCGCAAGAGAGAGGTGGTATCGATGAGTTCGACTTCAACCTCTCTGCCAACCTGAACGACCGTGTTTATCTGGGTCTGACGATAGGTGCCTATGCCGTTAATTACAGTAAGTATTCTATCTATGGTGAGGACTATGGCTCAGGCGAGTGGTACGAGTTACAATCATGGTCGAAGTTAGAGGGTGCAGGTTTCGATTTGAAGTTTGGAGCTATCTTCCGTCCCATAGCTACTTCCCCCCTTCGTATAGGTTTGGCCATCCATACTCCAACATTTTATAACCTTGATCTCAAGACCAGTGCCATACTTGATTCCGACGTTTGGAACAATCAAGACCAAGAAAACGAGTCGGGAGTAGCTCCGGATGCCATCGGCCAATACACTATTGATACTTACGACAAAGTGGGTGGTGACATGGTTCGCAAGTTCCGTTTGCAGACTCCTTGGACTTATAATGTAAGTCTGGGTTATACCGTGGGTAAGAATCTCGCATTGGGTGCTGAGTTTGAATACAAAGATTACTCCTCCGTTAAGTTTGAAGACGACGAAAGTTCTCTGATGGATGCTTACGAATTTGAGAACAGCACTACCGATATGTTGAAAGGTGTGAGCACCATTAAGCTGGGTGCCGAGTACAAAGTAATCCCTGAGTTTGCGTTGCGACTGGGTTATAACTATCGCTCCTCTATCTTTGATGACAATGCTTACAAAAACCTTCCCATCAATTCTATCCAAACCGATACCGACTTCTCTAACACAGAAGCACTGAGTAATTACACTTTGGGCATCGGTTATCGTGGTTCAAGCTTCTATGCAGACTTGGCCTACAAGTACACTACCTACAATGCAAAGTTCTATCCTTTCGATATGTTCGATGGCGAACGTTTGGTGCAGGCTACCAAATTGAACAATACACGTAGCCAAGTGTTGTTAACTCTAGGTATGCGATTCTAACACCATTTTCAGTTTTCATAGGTACAAATACATAGCGGTGCATACCTGAGTTCTGTAAAGAAGAGTCCCCGAAACTCCGATAGGTGAGTTCGGGGACTCTTTTTTTGTGGTTACTTGTACAATGGTTTCGGGTGAGAAACTGAAAGAATCTCTTATTCTACTCAACTGTCGCAAGTAAGCTTAGGGAGATAAAGGAAGATAAGAGGGAGATAGAAGGAAATAAATGCCGATAGCTAAAATTTTGGTAAGCAGATGATAGGTTTGCAGAACCATAAAGAGAACGGTTTACTTTCCTTTTGTAGTCTCTGCTTATGGAACTTGAGTCGACTAAAATTTGCCTCAGCCCTCGGTTTACACTATCTTTGCAGCCGCAAAAGTAGAGATAACGAAGTATAATCATAAACTCAAAAAGATAAATCAGGAATGATTACTGTTTCCAATGTTGCCGTTCAATTCGGTAAGAGAGTGTTGTTTAACGATGTAAACCTGAAGTTTACAAGTGGTAATTGTTATGGCATTATCGGTGCTAATGGAGCCGGAAAGTCTACTTTCTTGCGTACTATTTCCGGTGAACTTGACCCCACCAAAGGAAGTATTACGTTAGGTCCGGGTGAACGCCTGTCGGTACTCAGTCAGGACCACTTTAAGTGGGATCAGTACACGGTAATGAATACCGTACTGATGGGGCACAGTGTTTTGTGGGACATCATGCAGCAACGTGATGAACTCTATGCCAAGGAGAACTTTACCGATGAAGACGGACTTAAGGTGTCTGAGCTGGAAGAAAAGTTTGCCGAGCTGGATGGATGGAACGCCGAGAGTGATGCTGCCGCCTTGTTGAGTGGCCTCGGTATCAAAGAAGATAAGCACTACTTGCTGATGGGAGAACTGAATAATAAGGAGAAAGTACGCGTTATGTTGGCACAAGCCCTCTTCGGAAATCCCGATAATCTGCTGTTGGATGAGCCGACCAATGACCTCGATATGGAAACCGTTACTTGGCTGGAAGAGTATCTTTCCAACTTTGAACATACCGTGTTGGTGGTTAGTCACGACCGTCACTTCCTCGACTCCGTATGTACACATACCGTTGATATAGACTATGGTAAGATCAATCTCTTTGCCGGTAACTACAGCTTCTGGTATGAGTCTAGCCAGTTAGCCCTGCGTCAGCAACAAAATCAGAAAGCCAAGGCCGAGGAGAAGAAGAAAGAACTGGAAGAGTTCATCCGCCGATTCAGTGCCAATGTGGCAAAAAGTAAGCAGACAACCAGCAGAAAGAAGATGTTGGAGAAGCTGAATGTGGAAGAAATCAAACCATCTTCACGCAAATATCCCGGCATTATCTTCACGCCGGAGCGCGAGCCGGGTAACCAAATACTGGAAGTTTCCGGACTTACCAAGACGTTGGACGACGGCACTGTCCTCTTCCGAGACGTCAACTTCAACGTAGAGAAGGGCGATAAGATTGTCTTCCTTTCCCGCGACCCGCGTGCCATGACTGCCTTGTTTGAGATAATCAATGGCAATCAGAAGCCCGATGAAGGCACCTTCAACTGGGGCGTAACCATCACCACTGCCTATCTTCCGCTGGACAATACCGCTTTCTTTAACACCGACCTCAACCTGGTAGACTGGCTCAGTCAGTTTGGCGAAGGCAACGAGGTCTACATGAAAAGCTTCCTGGGCCGCATGCTTTTCTCCGGCGAAGAGGTGTTGAAGAAGGCCAGCGTACTCTCCGGAGGGGAGAAGATGCGTTGCATGATTGCCCGTATGCAACTCCGCAATGCCAACTGTTTGATTCTCGATACCCCCACCAATCACTTGGACTTGGAGTCTATTCAGGCATTCAACAACAATCTGAAGATATTCAAGGGCAACATCCTCTTCTCTTCACACGACCACGAGTTTATTCAGACAGTGGCCAATCGTATCATTGAACTGACGCCGAATGGTATCATCGACAAGATGATGGAGTATGACGAATACATCACCTCCGACCACATTAAGGAACTGAAGAAACGCATGTACGGCGATTGATAAGAACTTCTTCCTAACCAATCAGATAGAAAAAAGCACGGAGAGCCTGGATGCAATCCGTGCTTTTTTATTGACATTTATCTCCTCGTTTTAATCTTTTGTGCAAGGAGGCTGAGATGACATCTCCACTCATCCTACATCAGTCGTTATCTCATCCTACATCAGTCGTTATTTCATGTGACATCAGTCGTTATCTTATCCCTACCCCCGTCAGAAGGTATTGTGAGTGGGGTGGGGTATGAGTTGCAGTGAGTGTGTTGGAAATAGTAAATGATTGTTACATTCAGCAGGTTACAACTGCCTAATGGCTGCCTCCAGTTGCTCCAGTGCCTGCAACACCATGCTGCGGGGAGAGGCAACGTTGAGGCGCATGTATCCCTCACCTTCGCGGCCAAAGATGGAACCATCGTTCAGGGCAAGTCCCGCTTTGTGTACAAACAAATCTACCAACTGCGGCTGCGGAAGGGCAAGACTACGGCAGTCCAACCACATCAGGTACGAGGCTTGTGGGCGTAAAGGCTTCACCTGTTGCAACCTGGTGCGGCAGAAGTCCATTACCAAATCCACGTTTCCCTCTATGTAACTCACCATCTGTCGGCGCCACTCTTCCCCTTGGGTAAAGGCCGCAAGGGTGGCAATGGGGGCAAAAAGGGTGGGCTCGTTCAACTCGTTGGCACTGAGCCATCCGAAGAAACGCTCCCTGAGTTCGGCATTGGGCACAATGGCGTATGAGCTTACCACACCGGCTATGTTGAACGTCTTGCTGGGAGCACCGAACGTAATGCTGCATGCTTGGGCTTCGGGGCTGACGGAGGCAAAGGGCGTGTGGCGATGATTGTAGAGAAGAATGTCGCAATGAATCTCATCGGAGATGACCAAGATACCCCTGCTGTGGCAGAATTGTGCCAGTCGGGTGAGGGTCTCTCTATCCCACACCGTGCCACCGGGGTTGTGTGGGTTGGAGAGTATGAGCAACTTACATTTGCTATCGGTCACCCGCTCCAGCCCTTCAAAGTCCATTGAGTAGTGCCCGTCCTCATGACGACGGAGCGGATTGTTGACTATCTGACGCCCGTTGCCCAGCGTTGTAAGGCGGAAGGGGTGATAGACTGGGGGCTGAATGATGACCTTCTCGTCCTCCTTCACAAAGAGATTGATGACCATGCCGATGCCTTTTACCACACCGGGAATAAAGGTCAGCCAGTCGGTTTCCACCTTCCAGCCGTGGTGCGACTCTATCCATTGGGCCACCGTAGGCCACAACTCTGTGGGTGTAAGTGTGTATCCCAGCACAGGATGCTCCAACCGTTGGCGCAAGGCATCCATGATGAAAGGAGGTGTTTCAAAGTCCATGTCGGCCACCCATAGTGGTAGCAAATCTTTCTCACCGAACCTCTCTTGCAGAGCGTCCCACTTTAATGCGCCTGTTCCCCGGCGTTCAGTCCACTTGTCGAAATTGTATGTCATATGTTTCTTTATTATATTAAATAGGTGTAATTGCTTGTTTAATGTCCTCGAACAAATCTTCCACGGCCTCCAATCCTACGGAGAGGCGGATGGTGGTATCTAATACATCCATCTCTCGGCGTTGTTCATCGGTGAAGTTTCCGAAGATGGTGGAGGCGGGATGTATGGCTAAAGTCTTGTTGTCGAAGAGGTTGGTGGCACGACGAATCAGCTTCAGCTGGTTGATGAATCGAAAACAGGCATCGCGGCTCTCTAAGTCGATGGTAATCATTGCCCCACCCGTAGCACCGAATTGACTTTGTGCGAGGGCGTGATATGGGTTATCTTTCAGTCCGATGTAGGTGACTTTGGCAATGCCGGGCAGTGTACAAAGCATCTCTGCCAGGCGTTGAGTGTTAGCTGATTGTAGCAGATAGCGGGCGTGTAAATTGTCCAGACCCAGGCTTTGCATGTATGCCACATGGGGTGTCATGTAGGCTCCGAGGTTCAGTAACATCTCCGTCTTCATACGTTTACCGAAACCGGGCAGGCCTCCGTAGTCCATTACCAGGCCTCCGATGCTGGTCGCACCACCGGAAAGATACTTGGTACTGGAGACAATCTCAATGTCTACACCCAGCTCTTTGGCGCTGAACTGCGTGAAAGGTATCATGGTTGTGTCGGCAATGAGCGGTATCTGATGGCTGTGTGCCACACGGGCAAGTGCCCTAAGGTCGGCAACTTCTTGTTGCGGATTGGTAATAATCTCCAGATAGATGCAGCAGGTATTGGCATCGATGTTGCTTTCCACGGCATCGATATCCGTCAGATCGCAGAGCTTTGCCTCTACTCCGAAGCGTGCCAGTGTGCCGGAAATCAGTGCATAGGTATTGCCAAACATGTGCCTTGATGAGACAATGTTCTTGCCCGAGGCAGCTACGGCCAGCAGTGTGTTGCTGATGGCAGCCATGCCTGAACCGAAAGCAATGACGTTGTCGGCACCGGTCAATAGTTTCACTTTCTGTTCAAAGTAGGTTACGGTTGGGTTACTTACGCGGCTGTAGTCGGGCATTTCTGTACGGCCGCAAAAGGCATCTTCCATCTCTGTTGCGTTATCAAACTCGTAGGCGGCCGTATGATAAACGGGCATGCTCAGGGAATGATAGGCATCCGGATGCTGGAAAGCGGCATGAATGACTTGGGTTTGTTTGTCCATGTTTCTTTGTTGTTTTACTATGTATATAGGGTTTGTTTCCACATTGATAGGGGTGAGCGGGGGAGGGGATGGCACACAGTGGCATCCGAAGTAGCCCTCGGTAACCCTCGGACAAAGGTACACAAAAAGAGAGCGTCTCAAAATGAAATGCTCTCTTTTTGGAAGATTATTCTGTTTTCTACTATTCTGTAACTGCTTTTCAGTGCATCTGTTCTACAGGAGATTGAAATGGTAGAACGTGCTTGTGGCGCACAGCAGCGGGAAAAGTCTATCTGGAGGAACGACGAGGTTGCTGTCTGCCTCGGTTGTTGCGCCCCCGATTGTTGCGTCCTTTGTTATAGTGAGGCTTTCTTTCTACGTGATTGTCGCCTCCTCGCTTGGGACGATAGGCGGGTGCTTCACCCAACTCGGCAGGGACGGGTATCTTATAAACCTCCTTTTCGATGAACTCTTCGATGGCTTTGAAGCGACTTTGGTCTCTTTCGCCTACAAAAGTGAGGGCCACTCCGTCGTTGTTGGCGCGTGCCGTACGTCCGATGCGATGCACATAATCTTCGCAATCGCGCGGCACATCATAGTTGATAACGAGGCGAATGTCGTCGATGTCGATGCCACGAGAAAGTATGTCGGTGGCCACCAGTATGTTGATGCGGCCTGCCTTGAAGCCGTACATAACGTCTTCGCGTTGGGCTTGTTCCAGGTCGGAGTGCATCTCAGCCACGTTGAGTTTCATTTGTTGGAGGGCTTTGGTTACCTCTTTCACCTTCAGTTTGGAGGAGGCAAAGATGATGACTCTCTCAGGTGTCTGCTCAGAGAATAGGGAACGAATGATGCCCAACTTCTGGTTCTCGTAGCAAACATACGCACCTTGAATGATTTTGTCTGCCGGTTTCGATACGGCCAGTTTCACCTCAGCAGGGTTGTTGAGTATGTTATGTGCCAGTTGTTGTATCTTCGCAGGCATGGTTGCAGAGAACATAATGGTCTGCCGCTCCTTAGGAAGGAACTTAACGATTTGCATGATGTCGTCATAGAAACCCATATCAAGCATGCGGTCGGCTTCGTCCAGAATGAAATAAGATACCCTCGAAAGGTCTACATATCCCAGACTCAGATGTGCTATCAAGCGTCCCGGGGTGGCAATTACTACGTCGGCTCCCAGCGTAAGACCCCTCTTTTGTTGCTCAAAGAGTATGCCATCGTTGCCTCCATAAACGGCCACACTGCTCACCGGAAGGAAGTAAGAGAAGCCTTCCATCTGTTGGTCAATCTGTTGTGCCAGCTCGCGAGTGGGTGCCATGATGATACAATTGATGGCATCCTCCGGATGATTGCCCTCGGAAAGCTTATCGAGAATAGGTAACAGATAGGAAGCTGTCTTGCCCGTGCCCGTTTGTGCAACGGCAATAAGGTCGCGCCCCTCTAGTATAACTGGGATTGATTGCTCCTGTATGGGTGTACATTCTTCAAAGTGCATGGCGTCCAAAGCGTCCAGCACATCGTCATTTAATGCTAATTCGGTAAATTTCATTTGCTATTATTTAGGCTCGTCAAGGTAAGAATCTTTAAAACCAAGGAAGTAAAGGACACCATCCAGACCGATGGTATTGATGGACTGCTTGGCATTGGCAACCACTTTCGGCTTGGCGTGGAAAGCTATTCCGAGGCCGGCAATGCCTAACATGGGTAGGTCGTTGGCACCGTCTCCCACGGCAATGGTCTGTGCAATGTCCACCTTTTCAACCTGTGCAATGAGGCGGAGGAGTTCGGCTTTACGCTTGCCATCTACCACATCGCCCACGTATCGGCCGGTGAGTTTGCCCTCTTCCATCTCTAATTCGTTGGCATACACATAGTCAATGCCCCACCGTTTCTGCAAATATTCGCCAAAGTAGGTGAAACCTCCGGAGAGGATAGCTATCTTGTAGCCATACTTTTTAAGCACATACATCAGTCGGTCGGCACCTTCGGTGATGGGTAAAGACTCGGCAATCTCCTGCATGACCGACACATCCAACCCCTTCAGCAAAGCCACTCGTTCGCGGAAACTCTCTATGAAGTCTATCTCTCCACGCATAGCTCGCTCGGTGATGGCTTTAACTTGGTCACCCACACCTGCGCGTATGGCCAGCTCGTCGATTACTTCTGTCTCTATCAAAGTAGAGTCCATGTCGAAGCAAATAAGCCTTCGCATACGGCGGTACATGTTATCTTGTTGGAAAGAGAAGTCCATCTCCAGGTCGGAAGCCAGCTGCATCAGTTGCTCTTGCATCAAACCTCGGTCGGTAGGAGTACCACGGACGGAGAACTCGATACAGGCACGTGTCTTGGCTTCGAACTCATCACCGAGGGGAATTCGTCCGGTCAGACGCTTGATGGCATCAATATTCATGCCCTGTCCGGCAATGACTTTCGCCACTTCGGATATTTGGCGGGCAGACAGTTTACGGCCTAAAAGGGTCAGGATGTAGCGATGTTTGCCTTGCATACTCACCCAGTTTTCGTACTTTTCGGTGGTTACCGGCTCGAAACGGATATTAACTCCCAGCTCCGATGCCTTGAAGAGAAGCTCCTTCATGATGAATCCGGAGTGCTGCTCGTCTGCTTTGCAAAGTATTCCAAGTGAGAGGGTGTTGTGGATGTCTGCCTGTCCGATGTCGAGGATGGCAGCATCGTAACGCGCCAAAATCTCGGTGACGGAGGCAGTAAGTCCCGGTCTGTCTTCGCCGGTGATGCGGATAAGTATCAGCTCTGTGTTATTGCTAGCGGTCATTACACGTGTTATAGATTTAAGGTGCAAAGGTAGTGAATAGTTAGCTAACTCAATAGAAAATCATTCAAAAGTTAGAGGGAGGGGAGAGAAGTGAGGATGAGGGGATGGATGATTCAGTAATTTACGATTTACTATTTACGGATTTACGATTGACGATTGGGGAACACAGAGACACAGAGACACGGAGGTTAAAGCGGGAAATTGGGAACACAGAGACACAAAGACACGGAGGTTTTAATTTTCATCTTTAACCTCTGTGCCTCCGTGTCTCTGTGTTTTACCCCAAAACATCAACTATCACATTGTGCGCATTTAAACATAAATCACTTTCTTTTTGCATCCAAAATCAAAATTCTCCTAACCGAGGGTTGATTAAGTTTGCACATTCTAGAGCGATTCTTGCAATGTTTTCGTAGATAAGTTTAAGACTTACCCCCTTCAGGACTGCTTCTGGAGGGGGATAGGTTTAAGACTTCTGAGTGAAAAGTCTTAATGTTGCGGCCGAAAAGTTTAAAACTTCCGCCTCTTTTCATAGGA
>JAGATY010000036.1 GCA_017621035.1 Bacteroides sp.
AAATGTTTAGGAATGTGAATGACCCACACAACCTTTTGCGTGTCTTCCGTTATGTATTCACTGATATCAAGCCCTTCAGAAGAAAGGTTAGTACAATGCTCAACTAATTTCCAAACAGCAGATTGTGCATTCAGATTAAACATCGTAAGGTCAGTACCCACGATTTCCAATGTCTTGTCCTGCACTCCAATTACAAGATGCCCACCTTCCATATTGGCAATGGCTGATACATAAGAGACAACATCATTTTTCTCGTCTCCTGCAAACGAGTTTTTCAGGTTCTTCATCTCTTTCCACTCACAACAGGTATTTTCCTGTGGAAACTCGCGAAGCAAGTATTGTTGAAGTTCTTTTGAGGTCATAATCCTACTTTAAATAATCCTTGTACTCAGTTCTTAATTTCTGCCCAATCTCTGCAATTATATATACTTGATATTGTAAAAAATCATTGCTTTGGTACAATATCAACACTTACAATGATATTTAACTTAAGAGCTATCTCCTCTACTAATCTTTTTAGACTTTCTGTGCTATGATTTAATAATACAAAATATCCATTACTCATTGGGTGCTGAAATTTGCGGTATTCTTCACTAAGTTGTTACTTATCAATGGTGTATCTTTTCTTTCTCGCATATTCAAGGACGCAACTCGGGCTATACCGACGTTCTCAACAAATACTTTAAATGTAGAGACAGAATCGTGCTCCATAATAATAGTGCCATCATCAAAACTTAACTTCAGTTTACTTGCTGGCCTTTTTAGATACAGTTGACGGATTTTTCCCCAATTGTTCAGCCAACCATTTACTGTACGTTTTTTTTCTACAAGCACTATCTTAAGACGATTTATATCCTCCATTATAATCAATCTATTGAATTTAACGCAAAGGTATTTATTTTATTCAACTTTCGCAAGTAAAGACACATTGTGCTCAACAGCTTTTACTTTATTGTCATAAAACAGACTTAATTACTCGGTGCAAAGATAAAACTTCTCTAACTACCCGAAAAAGGATGTCCGCCACCATAGTCCCGTCCTGTTCGGACACAAGGCAATTTTTGATTCCTCGCGATGCAGCAAAATTTTCCTCCTCGTGAAACACGAAATCTTACAGTTCTTACAGTTGACAGAACCGTAAGAAACCACCCCACCTACGGGCATAAAATTTTAAATATATAAATATATTTATATATTTAACCTTACATTCCTACACCTCACACTTTCACCCCACCCCACTGTCAACTGTCAGAACTGTAAGATAGCGGATGATTATAAACCAAACTCAACTTTCGCAAGTAAAAATAAGGGCTGAAAGCCCGTTCACTCTATAGCCCAGAGTAAGCGAAGCGCAACACAACCTATCGTTTTGCACTTTCAGCGCAGGTCTGAATGCAACTATCCATACCTAGGGCGATGCCCTAGGCTATCGAAACTCAAAATACATTCAGGTCTTACGTAACCTTTTGATGATATTGGTATGTTTTGTTATCTGCCGTTAAACCGCTAGCAGGCAACATTCTTTCCTGGTGTTGCATTCACTTTCGTTTCTTTGTCGTATCTTTGCAACAGGTAATCATTCATAAACTGATAACTTTATACAATGAAACATATAAGAAATTTTTGCATTATTGCTCACATTGACCACGGCAAATCTACTTTGGCTGACCGATTGCTTGAATTCACCAACACGATACAAGTAACTGAAGGACAGATGTTGGATGATATGGAGCTGGAGAAAGAACGTGGTATTACCATCAAAAGTCATGCTATCCAGATGGAGTATACATATAAAGGTGAAAAGTATGTACTGAATCTGATTGATACTCCGGGGCACGTGGACTTCTCTTACGAAGTGTCTCGCTCCATTGCTGCTTGTGAAGGAGCCTTGCTGATTGTTGATGCCAGTCAGGGTGTGCAAGCACAAACCATCTCCAATCTTTATATGGCACTGGAGCACGATTTGGAGATTATTCCTGTTATCAATAAGTGCGATATGGATAGTGCCATGCCTGACGAGGTGGAGGATGAAATCATTGACCTCTTAGGTTGCAAGCGTGAAGAGATTATCCGTGCCAGCGGTAAAACCGGAATGGGTGTGGAAGAGATTCTTGCTGCGGTAATCGAGCGGGTTCCTCATCCCACCGGTGATGAAGAGGCTCCTTTGCAGGCTTTGATTTTCGACTCTGTGTTTAACTCTTTCCGTGGTATCATTGCCTATTTCAAGATAGAAAACGGTGTTATTCGTAAAGGAGATAAGGTGAAGTTCTTTAATACCGGCAAGGAGTATGATGCCGATGAAATTGGTGTCTTGAAGATGGATATGCACCCCAGACAAGAGTTGCGAACCGGCGATGTGGGTTACATCATCTCCGGCATCAAAACCTCCAAAGAGGTGAAAGTGGGAGATACCATTACTCACATAGCTCGTCCTTGCGATAGCGCTATTGCCGGCTTTGAAGAGGTCAAGCCAATGGTCTTTGCCGGTGTCTATCCCATCGAGGCGGAAGATTTTGAAGACTTGCGTGCTTCCTTGGAGAAGTTGCAGCTGAATGACGCTTCACTGACCTTCCAACCCGAATCATCTTTGGCACTGGGCTTTGGTTTCCGTTGTGGCTTCTTGGGCTTGTTGCACATGGAAATTATTCAGGAGCGTCTGGATCGTGAGTTCGATATGAATGTGATTACCACCGTTCCCAACGTTTCTTATAATGTGTACGACAAGCAGGGTGGGGTAACCGAGGTTCACAATCCGGGAAGTATGCCGGACATCACACTGATTGACCACATTGAAGAGCCTTATATTCGTGCTTCCGTCATTACCAAGACTGACTACATTGGCCCAATCATGACCCTTTGCTTAGGCAAACGTGGTGAATTGGTTAAGCAGGAATACATCTCCGGTAACCGTATGGAGATTTATTACGACATGCCGTTAGGCGAAATCGTTATAGACTTTTATGACAAACTGAAAAGCATTTCCAAAGGATATGCCTCGTTTGACTATCATCCCAATGGCTTCCGCCCATCCAAATTGGTTAAGCTGGACATCTTGCTGAATGGAGAACCGGTGGATGCTCTCTCTACCCTGACTCACTTTGATAATGCAGAAACCTTTGGTCGTCGTATGTGCGAGAAACTGAAAGAACTGATTCCGCGCCAACAATTTGATATTGCTATCCAGGCTGCCATCGGTGCTAAGATTATTGCCCGTGAAACGGTGAAGCAGGTACGTAAGGATGTTACGGCCAAGTGCTATGGTGGTGACGTCAGCCGTAAGCGTAAGCTGTTGGAGAAACAAAAGCGTGGAAAGAAGCGTATGAAGCAGATTGGAAACGTAGAAGTTCCTCAGAAAGCATTCCTGGCTGTGCTGAAGCTTGATTAAAGCTTTATTATCAACTTATACTATACTAAAACAGAAATTTATGGAAATTCCTTTTTGGATTTTACTCCCGTTTATTGCAATGTTGCTTTGTATTGCAATTGCACCGCTTGTCATAGAGAAGCGATGGGAAAAGAACTTAAATAAGTTCTGTGTTTCTATGGTGCTAGGTTCCATCGTTGCCATTTGGATGGTTGCGAATAACACTGCTGAGAACCAGTTTACTCACAAACTGATTCATCAGATGGTTTACGATTACATCCCCTTCATCTTGTTGCTTACCGCCCTGTTTGTAGTGACCGGTGGCATCAAAGTGAATGGAGATATTCAGGCCACTCCTAAGGTGAATACCTTTATGTTGGCTATCGGTTTTGTGTTGGCCTCGTTGATGGGGACTACCGGTGCGGCAATGCTCTTGATTCGCCCGCTGATTGCCACCAACTCACAACGTAAGTACACTACTCACACCATTTTATTCTTCATTGCCATTGTTGCCAACTGTGGCGGTTTGCTTACTCCCCTGGGCGACCCTCCTTTGTTTCTGCTCTACTTGCGAGGAGCTGAGTTCACCTGGTTTACTTCTTTGATTCCCGTGTGGGCCTTTGTGGGCATCTGCTTATTAGTGATATATTACTTCTTGGACTCCTATTATTATAAGAAGCGTGAAGCTTTGGGCAATCTGATAGAAGATGCCGCCAACATTACCCCGATTAGTTTCGGTGGACTGATTAACCTGTGTTGGCTGCTGGCGGTCATTATGAGCGTGATGTTTATCAACAGTGGCTACATTCCGGCAATGGGTGAAGAACACGCTCCGTTCTATATCAAGCTGTTGCGTGAGTTTGTGCTGATAGCTATCATTATCCTATCTTTGGTCACCACCAAGAAAAGCGTGCGTGAGGCAAACCATTTCTCTTGGGAGCCGATAGTTGAAGTAGCCGTCCTGTTTGTCGGTATCTTTGCAACCATGACGCCCGCACTTATCTATCTGAATACCAATGCAGCCTCTATGGGATTGACTGAGCCGTGGCAGTTCTATTATAGCACCGGCTTGCTCAGCTCGTTCCTCGACAATGCTCCTACTGCAGTGGCCTTCCACTCGGTAGCTACCGGCTTGCCGGTTGCAGAGGGCGTTCCTGTGGTGGCAGGCATTCAGGAGGTGTTGCTGAAGGTAATTGCCGTAGCGTCCGTATTCTTTGGCGCTATGACTTATATCGGAAACGGCCCCAACTTCATGGTAAAAGCCATTGCAGAGCGAAGTGGTGTCCCCATGCCCTCTTTCTTTGGTTACATCTGTAAGTTCTCATTGGTAGTGTTGCTTCCTTTGTACATCATTGCCCAAATCATTTTCTTCTAGCGGAGGATAAGATAAGTCATTCGCTTGACTGCTTAACGAGTTGACGAGTTAACATGAGGCACCCGACGAACACCTCATTAACTCGTCAACTCGTTCTCTTTATAGAGGTCGGACTGCTTTTCTTATTGGTCGGCAGAAAGAGACACAGACGCGGCACACTTTGCATACACTCTTCCGACCCTTTGCACCTATTCCTCTTTTCCTCCCCACAGCTACCGATATTGCACAAGATGGCATCTTATGCTGCACAAGATGCCATCTTGTGCAACACAAGTTGGCAACTTGTGCATCGCTCCTTCTAATGTGCCGGTTCTTTTCATCGTAACTTACGCTTCTTTTCATCGTAAGATTTAATTCTTTCCGTCGTAAGATTTAAATCTTCGCTTCTCAACATTTAAATCTTTCCGTCGTGTCTTCCTATCGGTGCGGAGAAGAGGGTAGGAGAGTGGCACAACGAGAGAAAGGAACTGTGATTAAAAGGAGTTTTAGATAGGCGCTTTGTTAATTTATTGAAAACATTTAGCTAATATTCCTTTAGTTACTCTCTCGGTTAGATAAAATTACTAGCTTTGCGTTATCCATTGATAAAAAACGAAAGGCTTATGGCAACGCTTCTGCTTTACATCTTAGAATCTACGGTGTGTCTGACGTTACTCTACGTGCTTTACCGACTCTTTTTCAAGGCCGACACGCTGTTTCGTACTAACCGATTTCTTTTGTTGGCGGGCACGGTGTGTTGCTTGTTGCTGCCTTTGGTGCAAGTGGAGGTTGCCAAAGAGCAGTTATGGCAACAGCCCATCTCCATGGTTCGCCACTGGCTGAGCAGTGAGACGTCTGCTGCAGAACTGTTAGAGGCAGAGGATGCTGCATTGATTTCAGAAGCTTCCGACTCTTTCAACCTCTCGTATCCCCACTTGTTGGCTGCTATCTATGGATTGGGAGCTTTGGTTGTCTTCTTCTTCTTCTCCCGCTCGCTGCATCAGGTTTGCCGGTTGCTGAACAGCTATCCTTACACCTATTGCAATGGGCATTGGCTGGTGGTTTGTCCGGAGCAGAATGTCTCTTTCTCGTGGCGGGATGTGGTTGTACTCTCACAAGAAGATTACGAGCGACACAGGGATGAGGTGTTGCTACACGAGGAGATGCACCTGCGTTACAAACATAGCCTGGACTTGTTTTGGATGCAGTTTCTGCTGATATTCCACTGGTTCAATCCTGCTGTGTGGGCCATCTTGCGTGAGTTGCGCGAGTTGCATGAGTTTGAAGCAGACAATGGCGTGCTGGCTCACGGGGTAAACCCCATGCGCTATCAGTTGCTGTTAGTACGCAGGTCGGTAAATTCATCTCTTTATTCTATGACCAGTGGCTTTGCCGTCAATACATTAAAGCTTCGTATTTCTATGATGTTGAGGCAACGAACCAGTGGATGGGCACGCCTGAAGATGGCGTTGTGGGTGCCGGTGGTTGTGCTGACGCTGTTTGCATTTGCTACTCCAAAGTCTCACGAGCCGGAAACAGCTGTTCCCATTTATCAATTGCTGGCAGAAGGTGGCTCGGAAGTGGAACTTCCTATTCCGGTGGAGGTGGATTTGAAAAGCAGTGCCGGTCTGACCATCAGCTTCAGGAACTGCTCGTTAAAGGAACTGGAGCAGGGCATCAATGCTTACCGGAGTGTGGATAAAGCCGAGATGCTCTCCATCAGTCTGCGGATAGGCTCCGGAGCTACTCTTGGTAATGTGCGCGATGTTAAAACGTTGCTGGCCAATTATTATCAACTGACCACGGAACAGAAGCCGAGTTAAGTAATTCGCCTCAGCATCCTTTATTCATAATTCTTCATTCATAATTCATAATTCTTAATTATCTTCCTCTGTTTCCTCTTTCGGAAGCAGGCGGGCAGAGATTCTCTTTTTGGGGCTGAGGCTCATTCCTCTCAGTTGTTCGGCTTGTCGGACAACGCTTCCGTTTCCTTCAGAAAGCTGGTTGACGGCTTTGTCATAATCCTTTTGTAGCGCACCTAAACGGTCGCCCAGAGTGAGGAATGTGTCGGTAAACCCTACAATCTTCTCATAAAGTGAAGTTCCTCGTTTGATGATGGCCTGCACATTCTTGACCTGATTCTCACGCTTCCACAGGTCGAGAGAAAGACGCAAGGCACTGATGAGGTTGGTAGGACTCATCAGAACCACCTTCTTGTTGTAGGCATATTCCCATAAAGTGTTGTCGCTCTGTACGGCCAGCAAGTAGGCTCCTTCGGTGGGAATGAACATCATAACAAAGTCGGGTGACTTGATGTTGTAGTGCGAGTAATCCTTTTTGCTCAGTTCGTCGATGTGGTTACGCACAGATTGCAGGTGTCCCCTTAGCCAGCGGTTCTGCTCTTCTTTCTCTTCAGCAGCCGTGTAGTTGGAGTAAGCAGTGAGCGAAACCTTGGAGTCGATAATCATTTCTCGCTCATCGGGGTAGCGAATAATAATGTCCGGTTGCATACGTTGCCCATTCTCTTCGTTGGTCAGTACCTCGCCTCGCTCGTCTTTGAGGAACTCCTGACGTACGTAATGCTCTCCCTCGATGAGTCCGGAAGCTTGCAACAGACGTTCCAGAATCATTTCTCCCCAGTTTCCCTGCATTTTAGAGTCACCCTTTAAAGCTCGGGTCAGGTTGTTGGCATCTTCACTCAATCGGCTGTTCAGTTCAACCAGTTCCTTGATGCGTTCACCCAGAGAGAAACGCTCTTTCGACTCGGTGTTGTAAGCCTGTTCCACTTTGTCGCGGAAGTCTTTAATCTTCTCGCTCAGCGGACGCAACAAGTTACCGATGTGCTCGGTGTTCAGCTTGGTCAGGTCTTCTGTTTTAGCTTGGAAAATACGGTTGGAAAGGTTCTCAAACTCAGCATTCATACGTCGGTGCAAGGCTTCTGCCTCTTCACGTTGCTGCTTCAGACGCTCTTCCCATTGCTGTTGTTGCTCTTGCAAGCGTATGGCAAACGACTGTTCCTGAGCAGACAAACGTTCTGCAAAAGAGTGTTCTTTCTCTGCCAGCAGGCTTTCGTTGGCTTTCTTTTCCCGTGTGAGATACTCCTCAAAAGTTTGTTTGAGCAGTTGTTCCCGCTCTTCTGCCGCCTTCTGTTGGGCAGACAGAGCTGTTACTTTACGGCTTCCCAGCAGGTAACCGATGGCTGTACCAAGGGCTGTTCCGCCTGCCAGTGCTATAAACAGTAGTCCGTGTTCCATGGTTTCTCTATTGTTGAATACTATTCAGTCAATACTTCGTTGCCCTCTTCGGTAATCAGTACCATGCTTTCCCACTGTGCAGAGGGCAGTCCGTCGTCGGTACACACGGTCCATCCGTCGGCCTCGTCAATAAACACTTCGTAAGTTCCCATGTTAATCATCGGTTCGATGGTGAAGGTCATCCCCGGGACAATCAGCATACCTGTGCCTCTTTTGCCGAAGTGCTCAACGTCCGGTTCCTCATGAAATTTGATGCCTACCCCGTGTCCGCATAAGTCGCGCACCACACTGTACCCATTCTTTTCTGCATGTTCTTGGATGGCTGCCCCTAAGTCGCCTAACCTTGTCCAGGGCTTGGCCATCTCCACACCTATGTCGCGACACTCTTTGGCCACTTGCACCAATCGTTGCATCTCGGGAGAGACGTTACCAATCATAAACATGCGTGAGGCATCGCTGAAGTATCCCTTATAGATGGTTGACACATCCACGTTAATGATGTCACCACTCTTTAACACCTCTTTGGTGCTGGGAATACCGTGGCACACCACATCGTTGATGCTGGTACAAACGCTTTTAGGAAACCCTTCGTAGAGGAAAGGAGCCGGAATGGCATCGTGGTCGGTAGTAAAACAGTAGACCATGTGGTCGATGTCGGCCGTGGTCATACCTTCTTGAATGTTTTGGGAGATGTAATCCAGCAAGGCTGTGTTGATGCGTGCACTTTCGCGAATGCCTGCCAGTTGTTCCGGGGTACGTAGTAAGTGACGTTGCGGCAGTTTGTACCCCTCTTTCTTATAGTGTTGAATCTTCTCTTCTACTTCGTCCGAGTAGCTCTTGGGAGTAAAGCGTACCCCCTTCATAAACTTTTTCATTACCATTTCTATTAGACCGGACAAAGGTACTCATTATTTCTAATTATGGTAACAGCACACACTTACTTTCGAAAAGTGTGTGCTGATTTTAAAACATATCAACTTGTTTTGGGCCAGTGTGTGTCGTCTTTACCGGTTACGTCACGTACTTCCATAAGTTCTCCGGAGGCGGAATAGAAGAGTTGGAGCTCACGATTTCCTTGCTCTACCTGAATGACGAACTCGGTAGGAGAGAGTGGGTGTTGTAACTCGTCAATCTCTTCTTGTTTCCAGCTAGCGTACTCGCTCTCTAGGAAAGTGGTTTGTACGGCTGCAGGCAGGTCGTTCCAAGCAATGTCTACTTCGGTAAGAACCCAGTCGCCTTGCGCACCGAACCATACGTCCATATCCTTTCCGGCCAGCCGGCATTCGGCCACATAGTATTTACCCATCAACTCCCATTCTATGTGTGTGACACCGGGGTATTTGGCATGCAAGGCTTCGGTTACCGCGGTTGGTACATTGAGGGTGAATTGGCTGTCGTCATCATCGTCACCACAGGCAACCAGAGTCAATGAGGTTATCAGGAACATAGCCAAAAGTCTGAGTTTTGTCTTCATAAGATTGTTGTTTTAGAGGGTTATAGGTTTAAGCTGTTTACTTTCTCAGGGATATAATCAGTCGTCCATGCTGATGAATTTACCTTTCTTGTTGAATTTCAGGGAGAAGTCGTTGCTTAGTTCTACCTCGATACCTCCTTTACGTTCTATCTTTGTGATGATTTCGCGTGGAAAGTTGGTCTCTACATATTGTTTCACGCTGGCGGGAATCAGTTCAGAGGGTACGGCTCTTTTCTGACAATCAATTTCCGTCCAGTTTCCTTTGCTATCAAACTCAAGTTCGGTACGGTCGGTGAGCAGCACATCATAGGTCTTTCCTTTCATTAACTCACTATCAATTTTGATGTGTGAGATTTCTGCTTGACTAAAGTACTTGGTGATGAAGGCGCGGGCTGAGGCAGGGAGTTGCTTGGGGTCTTGGGTGATGACATCTCCAGCCCATACAAATTGCAATGCTACTAATGCTAACACTAACAGAGATACTACTTTCTTCATAATCGTTATTTTTTAAAAGTTATTGAATCATTTCAGGCTATGATTAGCCTTTTCACACTACAAATAACGATGGTAAAATTGGAAAGATTTGGGAATAGTAACGTGAATCTGTTTTATTTGCTTTCTTTAACAAACGTGAAGTAGTGCATCCCATCCTCCCAACGATAGGTAAGACGCAGGGATGAGAGGCGGGCAATGGTGTAGGCAATGGAGAGTCCCAGCCCATTGGAATCGTTCTTCCCACCTTGCGGATGGTAGAAACGTTGGAACATACGCTTGGTATCTAGAGATGAGTCTCCCGTATTGGCAATGGTAAGCGATGTGGAAGTGGTTTCTATCAGCAACGTTCCTCCTTGATGGTTGTGTTGCAAGGCATTCTTCAGCAGGTTGGAGAGCATTAGCTCCATCAGTGTAGGGTTGGCTTGGAGAATAAAGGGGGCTTGTGGGTCTCCCTTACGCACAAGGTGAATTTGCTTTTCTTCGTAAATTTCCATCAAATCAGTCAGAAGTGTGTCGATTATGTGTGTGAGATTCTCCTCCTTGGCCTCACTATACTGTCCGTTTTCGATGCGTGCCAGTAGCAGAAGACTCTTGTTTAGTCTGATGGCACGTGTCAGGGTTGAATAGAGTGCGTCCAGTTCCTGCATCTGTTTCTCGGTGAGGTGAGGGTTGTCTGTGAGCATCTCCACCTTTCCCATGGCAATGGCCAGGGGTGTCTGAAGCTCGTGTGAGGCATTTTCAATAAACTCTTTCTGCTCTTGATAGGCTTGATAACTTCGGTTGCCCATGGCTCTGATGGCCTCTTCCAACTCACGGAACTCACGCACTTTGGAAGGATTCCCGACGGTTTCTACAGGCTTTTCCGGTTGGATGGTATGCACCCATGTCATCAATCTGTCCAACTGGCGAAACACTCGTTTTAGTACCAAACGTGTACCTACGGTAGTCAGTATTAGGAATAAGAGAAAGAGGGCAAGCAGATAAGTAATGATGGTTTCCAACATGTCGTCGCGTTCGAGAGTGGAAAGCATCACGGTAAGTTCATAAAAACGGTTGTTTGTGGCACGGAATGCGGTTTTGAAAACGCGCACCGGTTCGTATTCGTCCTCCACTTCTATATACACCTCGTCGTTGAAGAAACGCTCCCGATAGTTTTCTCCTTCACTTTCTGAAATAGGACGGAAGCTATAAAGGGTTACGGGAGAGCCTTCTGAGTTTATAAATTCAGGCTCTTCCAAGGCTTGTTTGATGAGTAGGTAAGCATGATTCTCCAACATATCGTCAGTTTCGTCCACCACTTCATCCATCAGGGTGTAGTAGAACAAGGCTCCCCATACGGCTACCAGCAGGAGGAAGAAGAGAGATAGATTGCGATAGGTATAGTGTAGAAGTTTCATGGTAGAGGGATTTACAGAAGTGTGAGCTTATAACCAAAACCATAGACGGCCTTCAACTCCACCGAGGCTTCGGTTTGTTTCAGTTTCTTGCGAAGATTTTTCACTTGCGAATAGATGAAGTCCAACGAGTCAGCTTGGTCAATATTGTCTCCCCAAACCGATTCAGCGAGTGAGGTGCGATGGATAACACGATTGGGATTAACTGCAAAGTAGTACAACAGGTCGAACTCCTTTCGATTGAGTTGCAACGCTTGTCCGGAGACAGAGGCACTTCGGTCGTCGGGAAAGAGCGTCAGATTCCCCAACGTAAGGCTTATCTCACCCTTTGAATGACGTCTGCGAATAAGTGATTTTACCCTAGCATTCAATTCTGCCAGATGGAAAGGTTTGGTCAAATAGTCATCAGCTCCTAATTCAAGCCCAGTCACTTTATCCTCCAATGAATCTTTGGCAGAGAGAATCAGCACGCTATCACTTCTGTGCAGTCGTTTTAGTTCGCGCAACACATCCAGTCCGCTACCTCCGGGCAACATAATGTCCAGCAGAATACAATCGTAATCATAATCATTTACTTTACACATGGCCGAGGAGAAGTCGGAGGCCGTTTCGACCACAAACTTTTCTTTCTGTAGCGAAGTGCAGATAGTTTCCCGCATCGCTTGTTCATCTTCCACAATCAGTATCTTCATACGACAAAATTAGGGGGAAATGTTGGAAAGATTTGGGAATGTTTTGACTTTAAAAGTTGAAAGATGATAGTTGAAGGAGTAAGTTGACAAGGACTTGTACCTTGATAACTTATAGTTAGTTACTTGAAACTTTATTTTCTTCCTCTTCAGCAGGAGGCTCCTCCATCAGTTTGTCTTTCGAAAGCTGTATTTTTCCATCGGGAGTGATAGTGAGGCGAAGAGGCACGTAGAGGTCGGAATTTGGATAGGCCACACTGGCGGCATAGACAAAACCTTGCGGAGTGGTGTGGTCGAATACCAGCCCTTCGAGGATTGCATGTTGTAGGAATCGGGCATCTACTATCTGAGCAAAGTCCGCTTTAGTGAAGGCTTTATCAATCACCGTCTTTCCTCCACCGGTCAGGCGAAGATAGATACGATTGTCTATAAAGCGTTCGCCCTCTTCGTTCTTCACCAACGGGAGCGATTCATCCGGCCTTCTAGTGACCGAAGAACGGTATTCTTTACCTCGAAAAACGACGTTTTCCTGTTTGTCGGACACCTGCATGCGTTCGGGAGTCTGGTTGTTGTCCGCAAGGGTGTTATCTTTAATCAGCGTTTTCTGTTGTTCTTTTTCTGATTTCGGTTGTGAGGAGCAGGCGGCAAAAAGAATTGCCCCTGCACACACTAAAATAGAAGCAATTGATTTCATTTGTTCATCTTTTAGAGTTTACAGAGGCAAAGGAACAAAAAGACGGGCAGAAATACAAGTGTATTAGTCTCTTTTTTCCTTCTTGGCGTTCTTACGTTCGTCTTGTTTCTTTTGATAAGAGGTGTATTGCTCGGGGGTGAGAATCTGTTGAAGCTTCTTGTCGTAGGCTTCACGGTTACTCTTCATCTCTGCTTTGCGTTTCTCACGATCGGCCTTCATTTGTGCACGTTGCTCTTCGGTAGGCTCGGGACGCTTACCCTCCATCTTCTTCGGACGGTTAGGACGCTCGGCCTTTCCACAGCAACAACTATCGCCACAACTCTTTCCACGTTTCATGTCGGGACGACGAGGTGGACGAGGAGCATCTTTCATCTTTTCCACCTGTTCAAGGTTCAATTCCAACAATTGTTGCTTCTGTGCGTCGGTCAGGTTCAACTCTTTGGCCATACGCTCCGTCATACGTTCAGCTCGTGCTTTCGGATCGGGCATCTTCTTGTTACCGCCACGAGGACCATCTTGCGCCATTACCATACCGCCCACCATCAGGAGAGCCACCAATACTAAAGTTATTTTTTTCATACTTTACTCTTTTAGAAGTTACTAATCAATTTATATAATCTCAAATACCTATTGTGTTGCAACGTCTTTATGACACTACAACCTCTGGAAAGTTTAAGTATGGTGGATTGGTTTAACAAGAAATAACAAGCGAAGGAGTTAAAATCTTGCTGCTGGTTAGTAGATTTTAGCTACTAGCTTAGAGGGTTAAAGTCTTGTGTACCTCGTAACTTGTATCTTTGACTATCTCCCTTTGGATTTTCCGCGGGGGGAGTTGAAAGAACTATACAATTTGTCTATCAAATCATTTCTCCCTATCCGCTTCAGCTCTTGGATAATCGCACGCCGCTCCTCGGGCTTGTACCAGAAGAAGAACATGCGCTGGGCCAACTTCTCTTTCTGCGTCTTGGCGGAGAAGATGGGTTGCAGGGTGTAGGGATGAACTCCCGTGTACCACGCTTCGGTAGCCACCGTCATGGGTGTGGGCGTGAAGTCCTGCACCTGTTCCAAATGGAAGTCCAGACGTTTGGTGATGACGGCCAACTCGGCCATGTCCTCCTCCGTGCATCCGGGGTGGCTACTGATGAAGTAGGGGACAATCTGTTGGCGGAGGTTCAGTTCCTTGTTTATCTTGTCGAATATCCGCTTGAAGTCGTAGAACTGGGCGAATGGAGGCTTGCGCATCACAGTCAGCACCGCGTCGCTGGTATGCTCGGGAGCCACCTTCAGGCGACCGCTCACGTGCTTGGCTATCAGTTCTCGGGTGTATTCCTTCGTGCTTTTGTTCACGGCCGGGTCCTTGCTTTCGTGAAGCAACAGGTCGTAGCGCACGCCACTGCCGATGAAGCTTTTCTTGATGCCGGGCAACGCATCCACTGCATGATAGATGTCGAGCAACGGGCGGTGGTCGGTGTTCAGGTTGGGACACACCTTGGGATGGATGCACGACGGACGCTTGCACTTGCGGCATTTATCCTCGTCCTGTCCACGCATGGCGTACATGTTGGCACTCGGCCCGCCTAAGTCGCTCAGATAACCCTTGAAGTCGGGCATCTCGGTGATGGCTTTCACCTCTTTCAGAATACTCTCCTTGCTGCGACTCACGATGAACTTACCCTGATGTGCGCTGATGGTGCAGAAGGCACAACCGCCGAAGCAGCCCCGGTGCAGATTCACCGAGAACTTAATCATATCGAAGGCCGGGATGCGCTTGCTTTTGTACTTGGGATGCGGCAGACGGGTATAGGGCAGGTCGAACGACATGTCCAGTTCGCCTTGCGTCATGGGCGGATAGGGTGGATTCACCACGACCGTACTGTTGCCTGATGCTTGCAGGATGCGGGCCGCTTCGTATTTGTTCGACTCTTCTTCGATGAAGCGAAAGTTCTCGGCTTCCTTCTTCTTGTCGCCCAGACACTCCTCGTGCGAATGGAGGATGATGTCTTCCTTTCCGCCGGTGTGGGGAGGAATGGCCTGCTTGCCCTTCACTACATACACCGTCTGAGGAATGTCGTGGGGAACGGACGGACACTCCTTCATCCGTCGGCAGAGTTCGGTGATGGGTTTCTCGCCCATGCCGTATATCAGCAGGTCGGCGCCGGAGTCGATGAGGATACTGCGTTGCACCTTGTCCTGCCAGTAGTCGTAGTGCGTAAGTCGGCGGAGGGAAGCCTCGATTCCGCCCAGGATGACGGGTACATCGGGCCAAAGCTTCTTCAATATTTGGGTATAGACGATGGAGGGGTATTCGGGGCGCATGTCGTGGCGGCCGTCGGGCGTGTAGGCATCTTCGCTGCGGAGGCGCTTGTTGGCGGTGTACTTGTTCACCATGCTGTCCATGCAGCCGGCCGACACGCCGAAGAACAAACGTGGACGTCCCATCTTCTTGAAGTCGCGCAGGTCGTCGCGCCAGTTGGGTTGGGGAACGATGGCTACCTTCAGCCCTTGCGCTTCGAGCAACCGTCCGATGACGGCCGCACCGAATGAGGGGTGGTCCACATACGCATCACCGCTGAACAGGACGACATCCACTTCGTCCCATCCTCTCAGCTCCATTTCCTTCTTGGTGGTGGGCAGCCAGTCGGTCAGTCGGTATTCCTTCATTTCACAAACTCTACGGATAGTTCCTCTCCATCATAGATTTCACGGAATCCGATTTCCTGTTCGGCCAGATACTCTTTCAGGTCATTGAAAGCTGTTTCGTTATCCATGATAATTTCCAGTTGTTCTCCTTTTTGAGCCTCGCATAAAGCCACAATGGCAGGGATGAGGGGGGAGTAGTGAAGGGTGCCTCGTGTGTCGATGGTCTTCATAAGTCACTCCTCCACGGTTTCTTCCGGTTGTTCAGCCATCCATTTCAGGTAGAGCTGGATGAGTTGTTGTAAACCGAATGCCTTCATATTGTTGTGATAGATAACGTCGATGCAGAGGTCGAGCAGGTCTTTGCTATCTTCCACTTGTGCGGCAATGAGGGAGCGGATGTTTAACTTCAACTTGTCGAGCACCGTTTCGTCGATGATGCCGTTGCTATCGATGAGGTGTTGGAAGAGTGAGTACTTACGGATGGTCATCAGGTTTTCTTCAGAAACCTCCATCTTGCGTGTTCCGCTGGGGTTGGCTTGTATGGTGTACATGTTGTTTGATGTTTTAAAGTTGAATATTGAGGTTTAATCTTTTAGCAAGAATTGTATGGCAGAAGCCATGATACGTGTCCGTCCGGTCTCACTTTGCACGGCTTCTAAGGGGAAGGCCAAGACAAAGGTACGGTAATCATTTCCCTTGTAAGCAATGGCTGCTCCGGTTCCTTCGGCATAGGTAAGAGAGGTAAATGCTGTACCTGCGGGCAAGATGCAATCGGGTATGCTTACGGCATATTGTACCGGATTGGGTCGACGAGGCAATGTATAGCTATCTCCCAAGCCTTGGATGGTAACGTTTAGGGTGTCCGATGTCATCAAGGAGGCATCGTAGCGATACTTTAAAACGGATTCCGTAAAGTTCCTTTCGGCATCGGTCTGCATGTCACTTCCCACAAAGGCACCACTTACCAGCAGATGTCCACCGGTGCGGGTGTAGTTGGTGAGTGCGTTTTGCATGGCGGGAGTAAAGGTCTTGTAGTTACTCTTACCGGCAGGATTGTAGCTCTTGTCATCTTTCTCCATGCCGAGGATGTAGTCGATGGCTTGGTAACTTTGCAAATCAATCAGATTCTCTTCAACGACCTCGTCACTACAAGCGGTAAAGCTGATGCCTCCCATTTGTTGAAGTGCCTTACCGTGAGTGTAGGCATAGTCAAAAGTGTTTCCGGCAATAGCCATTCCTTCGTATTCATCGGTACTAACGCCCAAATTCTTTCCGATTTGTGATCGGTCGAAGTTTGTCTGACGTCCGCAATAAGAGATGTCTTGCTGATAGGGAACACCCGGGTCGCGCTCCATGTCGAAGCCTGCTTCGGTAGGCGTATCAATCACGGCAGGCCCACTAATACGGTCGAAACCGTTTACAATCAGAACTTTTCCACTCTCGTTCTTGGCTTTGTATGCACAAAGAATCTCACTGGGGAAGCTCTCTCCACCACGATTTACAGCCGTAACCTTATAAGAGTGGATGAAACCGGGCTGAATAGTAGCCGTATAACTAGTGCCTTCTACCAGTGTTCCGTTATCCCAACCACTACGTCCAATGCGTGTGTAAACAATGTATTGTTCGGCTTTGGCGGTAGGCTCCAAGGGGTCATTCACCGGTTTCCACGTTAGCTCTACAGTGTTTTTCTTAGCACCGAAACTTATGGCAAAGTGATCAACGGGAAGTGGTTGTACTACATACTTATCTCCATGTTGTGTTGTAACGTAACGAAGGATGGCCTTATAGAGTGAGCGACCCACGGTAAACTTGAAGTTAGGGTCGTGTGCCAAACGCATGTCACCAAAGTTCTGGTGCGACAATAACTCCACAATGGTACTGGGTACGGCCGGACGACGTGTCTCTCCGTAGTTTCTATCCCACATGCCTCGACGAGTAAAGTCGATGTCAAAATTAGCCGGAATATCCCGTTTCAGTTCAGTTAGCATCAGGTCGGCTAAGTCGCGTGAGGTGATTCGATCTGTACCGTTATTCAGCTTTCCGTTATTGAAATTCGTGGTGTAGACACTGAGGCATCCGATAATGCTATCACCTGCATTCACTCCGGCATCGGTATGCAAGGCCATGCTCATTTCGAAAGGAACTTTCAAACCCTCTTCTTTCGGATTGAAGATGGAACCTCCTGCCAGATAGTTAACGGTTGCACCACGTACGGCAATGTCATCCGAGTAGTCGTTCTTTCCTTCAAATACGCTATAGATATTATAAGGTATTCCGCTCCATTGTGCCGTATAGCGGGCAGCTTCCAGATATCTGGGCAATCCGCTAAGTTTTCCGCCACGTGGCATGTTTCCCATACCTCCACCAAAGCGTACGGCATCGGCACAAACAACACCCTTTTGCTTGCTCTCGTTGCTGAGTACCACCATGCCATAGTCGTTACGTCCTTTGCTGAATGAGAAGGTTCCCAGGTAAACCCATGTGCCTCCACCCATCTGCTGATTAACTTTAAACTCGGTAACACCTCCATTATGATAGACAAGATACTTGGCATCGGAAATACTGTTGGGAAGTGTCTGATACGATACATATACGGCATACTCTCCGGCTTCAGGTATTTCCGGTACCCATTCGGCAAAAGCTCTTCCGGCTTTCTTCTCCGTTGGGGCAAAGCGTGCGGTACCGTCGGTAAAAGGATTCTCATTATCCTGATAGCTTGTCTTCAGTTGGGCAAAACCGGCCATAGAGGTAGCACTCCATTTTGCCTTGCGACTTTCTTCTTCCACATACAACGCATTGGGGCATTGCTGATTGCCATCGTTGTCCACAATCACTTCATTCAGTTGGGTATCACGCTCACGAGGCGTAAAGACATTGGCTCCGGCATTCTCCAACATGGGGATGAGGTAGGGGAGGATGAATGATTGCGTAAGCTGGTCTTCCGAAGTACAGAAGAGACGAGGACGTTGCCAGCCCCACTTATCCAACTTATTGATGTAATACTTACCATGACTTTGCCAAAGGGCAATGTGCTTGTTGTTCAAACCGCGTGATATTTCATTTGGGCGAGATGCACGAGTCACCCAAGGTTTACCTTTATACTCCTGCTTCAGGGAGAGACGTTCCTTATCTTTCTTTCCTTCGCGATAGATGTTAGGCACCAATGTAGAGATTTCTCTTCCACCAGCCAAGATGCTTACGTCAAAGTAAGTCACCGGGCCGGGTAAAGTCTGCTTCAAGTCACGATAGATGGCATCCACCGTTTCGGGGCGGAAGGGTTGCCAACTGAACCGGTCACCGGCAAATACAGTAAGCTTTTTCTTTTTGAAATCAATCTCCACACTATCCAAGCTGCACTCACCAATGCTGGCATGCTCGGTTTTGTACGTCTTGAAGAAAGATTGCAAACGCTCTTCTACGGTAGATTCAATGGTTTGTGCTTCTGCCTTTCCGGCAAGAAAAGCAAGTAATACAGCTGATAAAACTATGTTTTTCTTCATGAAACTGGTAATTTAAGTTTCGCTAACTCAACTCCTAGTTTAGGCATGGATAATCACTGATTTTTCTCCTAGTTTTCTCTGAGTGATAGAATCCTACCGTGGAGTTTCGTGTAAGCTGTACCTAAAATATCAATAAGTTGATTTATGGCAACTTCCGATACCTCCTTTATAAGTTGAGCAGGCTATTTTCTTGCGGCAAAGGTACATATAATTTAGAGTCCGTTTTGATTTTCTTCCAAAAAGTTTTTACTCAACTTTCCAAGTAAAGACACATTGTGCTCAACAGCTTTTACTTGATGGTCATAAATTACTCGGTGCAAAGATAAAGTTTCTCTAACTACCCGAAAAAGAATGTCCGCCACCACAGTCCCGTCCCGCCGGACACAAGGCAATTCTGATTCCTCGCGATGCAGCAAAATTTTCTTCCTCGTGAAACACGAAATCTTACAGTTCTTACAGTTGACAGAACCGTAAGAAACCACCCCCCACTACGGGCATAAAATTTTAAATATATAAATATATTTATATATTTAACCCTACATTCCTACACCTCACACTTTCACCCCACCCCACTGTCAACTGTCAGAACTGTAAGATAGCGGATGATTATAAACCTAAACTCAACTTTCGCAAGTGAAAATAAGGGCTAAAAGCCCGTTCACTCTATAATCTGAATTTTGGATAAGCCAACTTCCTTAAAAGGCACGAGTAATAGATAATTTTGAATTATGAATGTATCGGCATTTATCTCCTTTTATCTTCTTCTATCTTCCTTTATCTCACTTGCGAAAGCTGAGTTACAAATATAGAAACCCGAGCTCCTCTTGCGTCTGGAAACTTAGAAATGATAACCTATGCCGAAAGAAAGAGCAACATTCCTATCTGAAGCATAGAAAGACTCTTTACTCTTTTTAGTGACATCCATCAAAGCGGACAAGGTCACTTCCCAATTTCCCAGGTTAACTCCGGCACCCACTTTCCAACGCAGGAGAGCCGGATTGAAGTACCAATCGGTCAAATCGGCTTCATTCCTACATGAAAAAGCATACTTGAAGTCAGGGCCTGTAAAGAGTTGTAAGTTGCATTTCTCTGAAAGAGAGAATGTATAACCTCCCGCAAGTGCAACTCCTAATCCATACTCTTTCATCTTGTGAGCATCACTATCACTCACACCGACCCATTCATCGCTGGCATCATACCCCATGTAGTAAAAAGAAGCTTGAGGTTCAAGATACCATCCCTTTTCACCCAAAAAGTATTGATAGAAAGCAGAGACATTAAATCCCCAAACCTTTTCTGCCCAATATGTTTTCGTGTCACTACCTTCAAAAGTTACCTCCGCATTGGCACGAACGCCCCAATGATTCTTTTTCTCATTAACTTGTGCTGTGGCTGATGCTACTACCAGCATCATCAGCATCATACCCAATACAACTTTCTTCATATATCTTTCATTTAAATGTTTCTTATAAGACGTAGCAAACTTCTTCAAAATACAATCTGTGATTAAGAACCAATTCTAGTTGCCACCAATCACACTTAATCCTTCTATTGGCTCAGTGAGTGGCTGTGGAAAAAATCCTACTTTTGAGTAGGCCATTACCGGTGTTAGACGTTGGTCTGCGGCAATAAAATCCCATCCTTGCGTATATTGTACGCCATAAGCCAAAGTGTCTCCCTCACGTACAAGTGGAGTGATGGCTTGCACGTCGGCATCTTTTTTGGTCAATTTCAGATACTTCTGTAGTAATGTGTAATCAACTTTGTAGTCATTGTTACTTACGACACTGTCTTCTGTAGAGCGTGTGGATACTGTAGCTGTTTCTACAACCTCATTCAATACTTCATCTTGTGAGCATGATGCAAACAAGAATAGGCCTAATGCCAACGTGGTAAAAAATTCTTTTTTCATCATAGTGCTTAATTTATGGTGTTAATAAAAAAGTACCGGATGCATAAGCTCCTTCACAGTTTTTAATTTCAATCAGCAAAAATTCATTCGATGGTTCTGATAGAAAGATTGGTAACACTTGTGGAGAGGTAATATGCTCCAAAGTTTGATAGAGAATTTGGCCGTTTAATGTAGAAATCGTAACAGTGATTTCGCCAATAGCCTCATGAAAGTTTACACTAACCGATTGATTAGTTACCACAAAAGCAGAAAAGGGTAGTGAAGGAAGAGTACGGGAGCCATTTTCCGTATCCTTAATAGATGTAAATGTACCATCAATGTCAGTAAAGGTGATTTCTCCTTCTTCATTACCTAAATTTAATGCTCTCAAATTGCTTATACTTACCAATAGTAGTACTAGCAATGCCATTACTTTTTTTGTTTCCATGGATATAAGTTTATAATTTGTGGCAAATCTAGTTAGCTATAATAAAAGTAACAAAAAAAATGGTGGACATTTAAATTCCCTTGTATCTATCTGAATTTTATTGTTTTATGTTTGTCTGAAAGCTGTCTTGTGGACATTTTTAAGTTTAAAAATAAGGAAATTTTCAAGATTTTCATTTTTATTCAAGCCTAATTTCTCTTTAAGTCGCTGTTTTCTTTTCCAAATAGCCTCTAGCTCACAATCAAAAGCATAGGATAATTCTTCTGTGGAGAATCCCATTTTTATTAAAATAGGTAGTAATAAAGTTTTGTTTGTTAACGCATATTTTTCCTTTAGACATGATACATAACCGTTATACATAAAATCCATCATGCTGAATATTGCCTCTTTTTCTTTGTTGGTTAAATTGTGTACACAGATTTTATGGTTACGTATTGCATTCAGAATCTCCATTCCGGAGTTTCTATATTCCTGTTGCAAAGCCCTATTTTCTTCTATGAGTAGGGTTATCTCATGTTCCAGCTTCTCTTTTACTAAATCCTTCTCGATGGATGTTCTTGTCTCTCTATCTTTCAATTCTTGTATTTGTATAAAGTATTGGCCTATCGTTCTTTCATTATTTTTGATGATTTCTTGGGTATAATCATACTGTTTTTTTAGTCGTTTCTTAAACCATATACAGGTAAACGTAATTAACAGGAAAAGGCAGCCAACTAGATATGTATAGGAATAGTTCCTATAAATCAATATTTTATTCTCGGCTTCTAATTTGCTGTTTTGGAATTCTTTCTTTATGCGTAATATATCTGCTTCTAAGTTACCGTTTCTGTGAATGTTTAAAAGAGAATCAGATTTTTCTTTGTAAAACAGTGCTGCTTCAAGATTCTTTTCCCTCTTAGCTGTAACGTATAGATAATAATTTGAATCAGTAGTTAAAAATTAACGTTATAAAAGCGATGGCGATTTTGCCCATCACATGTAAAAGTAGTCCGGCGGTTGACCGGCACTTGTAAGCTCTTTGAATATTTGTTTTTTCGATAAGCCAGCTGAAGAATGCCT
>JAGATY010000037.1 GCA_017621035.1 Bacteroides sp.
CCAGGTCACCCCCATACGTGCGGTGGTACCAGCTGGAAGGGTCACTCTTCCACCAGGCATACATCCAGTTACCCACCACGGCATAGCGGTTGCCGAGGTAGAACTCCACGCCAATGTTCGGCACCAGCAAGGCGTCGTACAATAGGTTGTTTCGGATGGCCATGTAGAAAGGAGGGAACGGCTTATTTATAATAGGTGTAGGTGTCGGGATGGGATAAACCGGCTCAGGCAGGCTCATTGGCGGGATGGCAATGCGTTCCACGATGCGATCTTCCCGCTCCACCTCCTGCTTGGCAGCCTCAAAACGCTCCCATTCCACCACAATCTGCAGCTTGAAGATACGCAGGATGGGGAAGAATCGCTCATACATGTAGCGCCAGGCTTTGCCGTCGAACCGCCACATCAGCCGCACCTTACGCAGCTCACGAGTACGTCCATTGGCATCTTTATCCAGCTCGGGACTGTTATCAATGATGTCCAGCACCTCCTGTCGGTACGGCATGGCAGAATCTGCCACCACCAGCTCCCGCAGCCCCTGCCAGTTGACACCTCGGGAATCCACCACCACCACCGAGTCCGGCAGGTCGATGTACTCCTTCAGCACCCCCTGAATGCGCTTGGCACGGTTGGTAGACAATCGCTGGTTGAAAGCCCACGAACCTTCCGGCGAGGCACCTGAAATGATATGAATCTTGGAAATCTTGCTCATTACGCGGTCTTCGCGCAACTTCTTGAAGCGGTCAACAAAGCCCTGCAGACGCTGACCATTATCACGATAGGTAGGGTCCCACGTAGAATAGCCCTGGCGAAAATAGACTTCCAGGGTATCAGAATTGTATGTCTGTGCAGAAAGGGTAGTACAGAGACATACAAGTAGCAATAGGAGTACAACTCTCTTTGCCGGCTTCATGCCACCTTTTTGTTAATTTTGTTTGCTTGTTTTGTTTGCTTACCTCCCTAATTTCAGGAGGCTATTCTTTAAATCACAGCAAAATTAGTCAAACATTCTTATCACACCAAGAAAAAGTGTGAAAAAAGCATTTTATGATTTATGATTTAGGATTTAGGATTTGTGATTTGTGATTTAGGATTTGTGATTTAGGATTTATGATTTGTGATTTAGGATTTAGGATTTAGGATTTGTGGGTTATGATTTAGGATTTGCAAGACTGATGACTTTTATCTTTATTCGCTTACGCTCATCAGCTTCGCAGTCATCTTTCCGCTTTCATCTTTCAACTATCAGAGATTGCTCATAAGCAACAAAAAAAAATGGCCGCTTCTGCCCTCGCGGGTGGAAGCGGCCTTCTAATAATACATGAAAAAACGCTATTTTAGAGAGAGTCTCTTTCTGTGATGGTTAGCTTCTTAGAGAGGCTGTTCCTCACCGTTGGGATGAGGAGGGCGTTCTCCTTTCGGCCGACGAGGAGGTTCTTGCGGTTTCCGCATCTCCTGCCACTTGGCAAATTGTTCTTCGCTCAAGATTTTCTTTATCTTCTTGTCGGTAGAGGCTTCAGCCTTTTGCAAGGACTCTGCCGAGTTTTGGTTCATCATGGGTCTTCTGCCGGGGCCTCCTCCACCCATCGGGGGACATCCACCACCCATACCGGGTCCCATTCCTCCACCGCCTCCCATGGGTGGGCGACCTCCGCCTCCTTCACCGGGAGCTTCGCCCATTGTCGGGAATGACATGTTGCTGTTTCCGCCGGTCAGTGCCGAGAAGCGTTTCCTCTCCAGCTTCAGCAACAGTTTATACACCTTATTATATTGCTTCTCGGTCAGTCCCAGTTCCTTCTTCATGCGCTCCGTCTCCCTGCGGGCATTCTTTTCCGGTGAGGGGATTTCGCGAAACTGTTCCTTTCCTGCTTCCGTCTGCTGTTCCTGCGCCCGGAGCAGTTGCCCGCCGGCGCAAGCCATTAGCATCCATCCGATAAGTATTATCTTCTTCATTATACACGTTTTAAACTGCGGTGCAAATGTAGCCGACAGGTTATAACGGTACAAATAAACTCTACCAACTATCCGGTTTTGCCGACGAATAGTCAGGCAAAGATAAGCAGTTATTTGGATATGAGATGTGTCTAACAGACGTTAAATCAGAACAGTGCCTAAAATAAATGGGCGGCTCTCACAATTAAGAACCGCCCATTTTATAAGAAGTCTATCTGATTTCTGTCAAAGCATGCTTATTTGCTCTCTTCTGTTTTGCTCTTCTTCATCATTGAGTATGCAATAGGAGATGCAATGAACAGAGAAGAGAGTGTACCGAATACCACACCCAGAATCATGGCGAATGCAAAGCTGCGGATGCTTTCACCACCCAGGATGAAGATACACAACAATACAATCAAGGTGCTGACTGAGGTGCTAATGGTACGTGACAAAGTAGTGTTCAGTGATTCGTTGAACAGCAGGAAGTTATCACGTTTCGGGTAGAGGCCGAAGAACTCACGTACACGGTCGAAGATTACCACCTTATCGTTGATAGAGTAACCGATAGCTGTCAGGATAGCACCGATAAATGTCTGGTCGATTTCCAGAGAGAACGGCAAGATACCCCAGAAGATAGAGTAAGCACCCAAGATAACTACGGTGTCGAATGTCAACGCTACGATAGAACCAATTGAGTAAGCAATGTTGCGGAAACGGAACAAGATGTAGAGACCGATAGCCAACAGAGCCAAGATAATAGACCAGATAGCTGAAACCTTGATGTCGTCTGCCATACTCGGGCCTACCTTAGCAGAGCTTACAATACTACCGCCGGTGTGGTTATCACGGTCGATAAATGTTTCCAGAGAGATATTCTGTGTGAGCAGAGGTTTCAGTGTTTCGTAGAGGTATGCCTCGATTTCACTATCCACATGGCTACCCTCTTCCTCAATACGGTAGTTAGTACTGATACGTACTGTCTTACCATCTGTACCTACAGCAATCACACTTACGTTAGCGTCACCAAACTTACCGGC
Source organism: Bacteroides sp. (assembly GCA_017621035.1). GTDB lineage: Bacteria > Bacteroidota > Bacteroidia > Bacteroidales > Bacteroidaceae > Bacteroides. The sequence goes on from JAGATY010000037.1 coordinate 2,970, forward strand.
AATCAGTTCACGGATCTGTTCAGGTTCTACCTGGTTCTCGAACTGTACCTTAAAGTTACGTCCACCGGTGAAGTCGATGCTTTGGCTCAAGCCACGAGTACACAAGAAGGCTACGCAAACCACTACAACAGCAGCAGCTGTGGTCAACCATGTCTTGCTGCGACCTATGAAGTCGAAGTTCACATTCTCCATCAAGCCCTTAGACAGCTTGGTGTTGAAAGTGAGGTTCTGCCACTTGTCCTTACCCATGAAGTATTCATAAACCAGACGAGTCATAAATACAGCGGTGAAGAACGAAATGAGAATACCGATAATCAAGGTAGTGGCAAAGCCGCGAATCGGGCCTGTACCAAAGTTAAACAGGATGATACCGGTAATGATTGATGTCAAGTTAGAGTCGAAGATGGCAGAGAATGCGTTGGAATAACCATCAGCCAATGCCTTCTTCACACCCTTACCGGCACGAAGTTCTTCTTTTGTACGCTCGTAAATCAACACGTTAGCATCCACAGCCATACCCAATGACAATACCATACCGGCGATACCTGACATGGTCAACGCTGCTTGGAAAGAAGAGAGGATACCCAGTGTGAAGAACATGTTCAGCACCAACGCACCGTTAGCAATCATACCCGGGATAAGACCATACATTACACACATGTAAACCATCAGCAGCACCAGAGCCACAATAAATGAGATTACACCTGCGTTGATAGAGGCCTGACCGAGTGACGGACCAACAATATCTTCCTGAACGATGTGTGCCGGAGCCGGCATCTTACCGGATTTCAATACGTTAGCCAAGTCCTTTGTCTGCTCGGGAGTGAAGTTACCGGTAATGATAGAGTTACCACCGGTGATTTCTGTCTGCACATTCGGAGCAGAATATACATAACCATCCAGAACAATGGCAATAGACTTACCGATGTTCTGCTTAGTCAACTGTGCCCAACGGCGTGCACCGTCAGTATTCATAGACATGTTTACACACGGCTTACCATATTGATCATAGTCATCCTTGGCGTCAACCATCACATCACCTTCCAACGGAGCCTTGCCGCTGCGTTCGGTAGCCTTGATGGCATAGAGTTCAAAGATTTGAGCCTTCGGGTCAAACTCGGCAGCTGACACACCCCACTTCAGACGAAGGTCTTTCGGCAACTCAGCCTTCACCTCAGCCATAGAGAGGTATTTATTGATTTCAGCTGTATCCTTATAATTAGCATAACCTGCTACCGGACCGCCGTTAGCATTCAGTTGGAGAAGAGCCAGCAACGGGTGTTCCTTCTTGAACAGTTCCAAGTTTGCCTCCTGCGCAGCATCCTTACCCTTCAGTGCGGCAGCCAAGCTGTCGGCAGTGCTGATAGCTGCAGCTTTTTCTTCTGCAGGAGCAGCCTCTTCTTCACCGGCATTAGCCTTTTGGATAGAAGCCAGCTTCACATCAACTGATTGCAGGATAGGCAGAACTTCTGTAGAATTGTAAGTTTCCCAGAACTCCAGGTTAGCAGAGCCTTGCAAAAGTTTTCTTACACGTTCAGGTTCTTTAATACCCGGCAATTCAACCATGATACGACCCATCTTGTCTTCCAAACTCTGGATGTTCGGCTGAACAACACCAAAGCGGTCGATACGGGTACGGAGCACATTGTATGAATTGCTGATGGCAGCCTTAACCTCTTCGCGCAATACCTTTTCCACTTCTGCATCGCTAGACTTTTGGTTTACTTTGTCTTTCAACTGCTGAGTGGCGAACAACTGTGCGAGTGCACCTTCCGGAGCCAACTTTTTGTACTCTTTCACGAATAGCGTGATAACGTCGTCTTGGCTTGTAGTAGCCTGTTTTGCAGCATTAGCCAGTGCTTGGTTGAATGCTTCATCAGTCTTGTGGTCGGCCAAAACCTTGATAACATCAGGTACGGAAACTTCCAGAATGACGTTCATACCGCCCTTCAAGTCCAGACCCAAACTGATTTCCATTTCACGACAATCTTTCAAGGTCCAGTTGCCCATGAACACTTTCTCATTGGCCAGCGAGTCCAGGTAATCCTGCTCCACCTTCGGGTCTCCGTTTGCAATCTCTTTCGCCTTGTTAGTATAGTGGCGAGTTACAAAAGAGAAGGAGAGGTAGAAAAGGCAAACCAGCGTAAGAAGTGCGGCAAAAACCTTTACAAATCCTTTGTTTTGCATGTTACTTTAGTTTATTATGATTACTTTTTAAATTAAATGCTAGTGCGTACAAGGCTGCAAATATAGCCTTTTTTTCACAACTTATTACTTCATGCCCCTATTTTTTAACATCGCTTCTAATTGTGGCTCAGCACCTCTGAAGTTCTTATAGAGTGTCATGGGCTCTTCACTGTCACCTTTTTCTAACACATTGCTGCGGAAAAGTCCGGCAGTCTCCTGGTCAAAAATACCCTTTTCTTTAAAGGCTTCAAAGGCATCGTTATCCAGCACATTAGCCCAAAGGTAGCTGTAATAGCCGGCTGCATATCCACCGATGATGTGGTTGAAATAGGTAGTGCGGTAGCGCGGTGCAATTTCAGGAATCAGTCCCAGCTTGTCCATAGCCTCCTTTTCATAGGCCATTACATCCAACCCTTCGGTAGTGGTAAGGTTGTGAAGATTCATATCCAGAATGGCTGCAGCCAACAGCTCGGTAGTCATAAAGCCCTGATTGAAGGTCATCTGCTCCTGAATCTTCTCTATCAATGCGTCGGGAATGGTCTCTCCGGTCTGATAGTGCTTGGCATACATCTTCAAGACTTCAGGTTCTGTAGCCCAGTGTTCATTGATTTGTGAGGGAAGTTCCACAAAGTCACGTACTACGTTGGTTCCGGAAGTACCCTTGTATTGGCACTTGGTCAGCAGTCCGTGCAGGGCATGGCCAAACTCGTGGAAAAGAGTTTGCACCTCATCCAACGTCAGCAATGAGGGAGTGTCACCCACCGGTTTGGTAAAGCTGCAAACATTACAAATCAGCGGACGTGTTTCTCCCTGCTGCTCTCTGTAGTTGCTCATCCAGGCACCACCACGCTTACCCGGACGGGGAAAATAGTCTACATAGAAGATACCCAGCTGCGAACCGTCGCTATCCTTCACTTCAAACACCTCCACATCAGGATGATAAACGGGCACACCCTCCATCTTGGTCAGCGTGATGCCATACAGTTTGTTGGCCACGGTGAAAGCACCTTCGCGAACATTTTCCAGTTTGAAGTAGGGCTTCAAGTCCTCTTCCTCCAGGTTATACTTCTCTTTACGAAGCTTTTCGGTGTAGTACCACCAGTCCCAAGCCTCCAGTTTCTCGCCCTTACCCTCTTTATCCATCAGCTTTTGCAGCTCGGCAGCCTCAGCCTTTGCTTTCGGCAGTGCATAGCTCCACAGGTTGTGCAAGAACTCCATCACGGTCTTGCTATCCTTAGCCATCTTGTTTTCCAGCGTAAAGTTAGAGTAACAGTCGAAACCAAGCAGTTTCGCCTTCTCCAGACGCAGGCTCACAATGTCGGCAATCACCTGTTGGTTATCATTCTTATCCTTATTATTGCCCCGGTTGATATAAGCCTTATAAATCTGCTCACGCAAAGGACGGTTGGCAGCATATTGCAAGAAAGGCAGACGGCTGGCGTTATGCAACGTAAACAGCCACTTACTCTCCTGTCCGTCAGCTTTCGCCTCTGAGGCAGCACTCTGGCGGAACCATTCAGGCAGACCGGCCAGGTCTTCTTCCTTCTCCACGTAGAGTTTGAACTCGTTGTTCTCATTCAACACATTGTTTCCGAAGGTGATGCCCAGGGTAGAGAGCTGCTTGTTAATCTCACGCAAGCGAGCCTGCTTCTCTGCATCCAGGTTGGCACCGGAGCGTACAAAATCTTTATATACCTTATCTAATAATCTCTCCTGCTCACGGTTCAGGTTCAGCGAATCCTTTTGCTGATACACAGCCTTGATTTTCCGGAACAGAGCCTGGTTGAGGGAGATGTTATCCCCGTGTTCTGACACGATGGGAGCCAGCTTCATCTCCAGTGCAGACAGTTGGTCATTGGTCTCTGCCTCGGTCAGGTTGTAGAAGACACCTGCCACGCGGTCGAAGATGGGTGAACTGTTGTCAAAGGCGACAATAACATTTTCAAAAGTCGGAGCCTCGGCGTTGTCGATAATGGCCTGAATGTTGGCATTTTGCTCTTCAATACCCTTCAGAAAAGCCGGTTCATAATGCTCCAGCTTGATTTGATCAAAAGGAGGCACGCCATTGGGTGTTTGAAACTCAGAAAGGAACGGGTTCTCTCCCGTTTTTGTAGCACAGGAGTACATCATACAACTTGCAGCTAACATTAAAATACTCTTTTTAAACATGTGTGTTTTACTATTTTTAATTTATGAATTTAAACATCAGTTCGCTATAAGATCTGAAAGACCGGGTACCGCAGGTACTATAATAGCCGCGGGTTTTTAAACCCGTGGTTACTATAGCGATACAGTAAAAAACGTCTGAAAGACGTGGCCGTAGGCTATAAAATGTTATAGGCCGCGTCTTTACAGACGCAAGTTCTAGGTGTCTCCACACTGCCACGGACTTAAAAGTCCGCGGTTATTGAAAGTGGCTTTGCCACCCGGTCTTTCAGACCTTACATAGAATTCAGGTGATTCTACTATACTCAGGTAGCAGGTTATCGGATAGTGGTCACTCTCCTTGATGGAGCGATCCACCCGACAGTTGAATGCCTGCAAGGTTTTCCCGGCCAAGATGTGGTCTATGCGGAAGTAGAACTTGTTGCGGTTGTACGAAATGCCCAACCCGCTACCACTCTCCGTGAAGGCATCCTGCAGTCCTTTCCCGATGATACGATGTGTGTATGAAAGGGCGGTATCGTTGAAGTCACCACATACCACCACATGACGCTCCCCGCAACCGGCTATCTCCTTGGCTATGGCTTCCGCCTGTTGGGAACGTACCACCGAGGCTTCCGCCAGCTTGTGCAGCAACTGTTTACCGCCGCTCTTCACCTTTTCGGTCTCCGGTGCCTCCAACATTCCTTCATAGATTCGCTTATCCGCCTTGGTCAAGCGATTGGACTCCAGGTGATTATTCACCAGTGCCACCGTGTCGTTTCCTATTTTTATCCGGTAAATGACGGAGCCATTGTACCGTCCCGGGTATGCAATCTCTTTAGCCGACAGAATGGGATGCTTAGAGTAGCAGGCCAATCGGTTGGTGTACCCCTTCCGACTTCCCACCAGATGGATGCGACGATAGGGATACTCCTTCAGGGCACTCTCTATATCACGCTGCGTCAGCTGTTTGATTCCTTTTCCGGTAGCATACTCTTGCAGGCAAAGAATGTCTGCTCCACTCCCCTTCAGATACTCCAATATGGCATTCTTCCCCTCCTTTTTCTCACAACCATTGAATCCCATTACGTTGTAAGAGAGAATCTTAAACCTTTTTTCCGGCAACTCTTCCTCCGGCGTTTCCGAGTGGAAGGGCAAGAAAGCAGCCAGCTGTGACCAGCAAAACAGAATGGCCGCCAGCGGCAGCAGGGCACTCTTATAGTGCTGAACCACCATCCAAAAACAGAGAAATATCAGATTGATAAACAGGAAGAAAGGAAAAGTCAGTCCCATACACGACAGCGAAGGGTAGCTTGCAGGCCGGATATAAGAGCTGTAGGCAGCCAGTAGCAGCAACAAGACAAATGCCAGATTGACAATCAACAGCAGCAGTGCGACAAATCTTCCCAGGTACTTCATCGGCTCATCGTTTGCTGGCATCGAAAAGGCTCTTCTTCTCCTCGGTGGTCAAACTCTCGTAACCCGACTTCTTCAGCTTCTCCAGAATGCGGTCAATCTCCTCAGACTGTGCCTTTTTTTGTGCGTTATATTCATAATCTTTCTGCCGTTTTCCTCCCTGACGAATCTTCATTTTGGGCTTCTGCGGCCTCTTTTCAAACAGACCCAGCAGGGCGTCTATCAGCTTGTTCACCCCCGACGTGATGTCTCTTCCTTTAGCCAGCGAGGCAGCAAACCACCATCCCGCCAAGGCACCTCCCAGGTGAGCAATGTGCCCGCCGGCATTACCGGAGGTAATAAACAGCAGGTCTGTAATCACCACAATCAGAGCCAGATACTTTAAACGGACGGTACCGAACAGCAACAGACGGACAGCAAAATTCGGCTCCCTGCAGGCTGTGGCTATGGTAATGGCCAGTACCGAAGCCGAGGCACCCAGCATAAACGAGAACTCCTTGATGCCGGCAAAGTAGGGAAAAAGGTTGTAGGCAGCCATGTAGAGCAGTCCGCCACAGATGCCTCCCAGAAAATAGAGTCCCCGCAAATGGCGAGCCGAGAAGAATTGCAGAAAGAGCATCCCGAAAGAGTAGAGCCACGCCATATTAAACAACAGGTGTAACAGGTTGGCGTGCATAAACATGTAGGTTACCAGCGACCAGGGCTGCAGCGCAAAGCGGTTGAGTGAGGCCGGAAGCTGAAACCACTCAAACAAGCCCGTCAGGCTGTGGTTAAACAGCAGCATCACCACCTCCAGCAGGGTTACGACCACAAATATCGCCACATTCACAAAGATGAAGCGGATAGCCGTATTCCCTCTGCGGTACTTATCTCTCAGTTCAGTTATAATAGAAGCCATCTCTTCTGTTTTTGTTTCGCCAATAGAGTATCAGGAAGAAGCCGAAAATCATGCCTCCCAGGTGAGCAAAGTGAGCTACATTGTCGGCGGGATTGTTTGCCAGTCCGGCCAGCAGCTCGATAACGGCATAACCTATCACAAAAAATTTAGCCTTAATGGGGAAAGGAAGCGGAAAGACAAACATGCGCTCATTGGGGAACAACATGCCGAATCCCAGCAAGATACCATAGATGGAACCCGACGCACCCACCGTAGAACCATTCAGCGTTGCGTTGATGGCAGCCAAGGTAGGATTGGTAAAATTCATATGGTTACGCAGGGCATTGGCTCCCTCGTTATACACAGCTTCCAGCGCTTCGGGAGGCACTCCGGCAGTCAGGGTTACGTAATGGATGCCCGTCACCACCTCTTGCACAATACCGGCACCGATACCACACACCAGATAGAAGGTAAGGAAACGTTTCGGTCCCCACACCATCTCCAGCGTACGACCAAACATCCACAAGGCAAACATATTGAAGAACAGATGAGTAAACCCACCGTGCATAAACATATAGGTAAACAACTGCGCCAGGTTAAAATCTTCTGACAGCAGGAAGTGCAAGCCAAGATAGTTGGTCAGGTCTATTCCATACGACTCGGCCACCACAGTAGCAAGAAATGCCAGCGCATTGATAATGAGAAGGTTCTTGGTTATAGTCGGTATATTGTTCATAATCCGGATGCGTTCATTGATTATTTTGCAAAGATACATATTATTTTTCTACCATAACGCCTAACCCTCTCTCTTTCCCGCTTTTTACCCCTCTCCTACTCTATTTTTAGGGATTTTTGCCAAATTGTAACTAACCTGAATCCACCCCAAGACCTAACATCAGCCATACCATCTCCCTACCAAGCCCATTATCCATTTGGTATTGCTTCGATATTTCTATGATATATACTCAGAAAACCACTACTTTATCGAATATATATCGAAGGGATACCAAAGTTATAACAGCTAGATAACGGAGAGGATATGGTTGGAAAACGCTCTCAGAATGGGATAAGAAGGAGCTCCCGAGGGGAATCAGAAGCCTCTTCAACCACTTTTTGACGCTGTCGCAAGGATTGGTATAAAAATAGTTCGTATCTTTGCCACGAATAAGGTTTTTCGTTAGAAATTAGTTACCTCCCAGAAAATATTATAGACAATGAACATAGAACAGAAACTGACAGCATCCGTAATTAGCGGACTGAAGGCACTCTACGGACAAGAGGTTCCGGAGAAGATGGTGCAACTACAGAAAACAAAAAAAGAGTTTGAGGGTCATTTGACGCTGGTGGTATTCCCCTTCCTGCGTATGTCAAAGAAAGGTCCCGAACAGACTGCACAAGAGATTGGTGACTATCTGAAGGCCAACGAGCCGATGGTGGCAGCCTATAACGTTATCAAAGGTTTCTTGAACCTGACCGTGGCTTCTGCCGCATGGGTGGAACTGCTGAATGGTATTCAGGCTGATGAGAACTATGGTTTGACAAAAGCTACCGAAGCGTCTCCTTTGGTTATGATTGAATACTCTTCGCCTAACACCAACAAGCCCCTCCACTTGGGACACGTACGCAACAACCTGCTGGGTAATGCTCTGGCTAACATCGTGGCTGCCAATGGCAACAAGGTGGTGAAGACCAACATTGTAAACGACCGTGGCATTCACATCTGCAAGTCGATGTTGGCCTGGTTGAAATATGGCAATGGCGAGACTCCCGAAAGCAGCGGCAAGAAGGGCGACCACCTGATTGGTGACTATTACGTGGCTTTCGACAAGCACTATAAGGCAGAGGTAAAAGAGCTGATGGCACAGTATCAGCAAGAAGGTCTCTCTGAAGAGGAGGCCAAGACCAAAGCTGAGGCAGAAAGCCCGCTGATGAAAGAGGCACGTGCCATGCTGGTGAAGTGGGAAGCCAACGACCCCGAGGTGCGCGCTTTATGGAAAAAAATGAACGATTGGGTCTATGCCGGCTTCGATGAGACTTACAAGATGATGGGTGTAGGCTTTGATAAAATCTACTACGAGTCTGACACCTACCTGGAAGGTAAGGAAAAGGTGATGGAAGGTTTAGAGAAGGGTTTCTTCTACCGTAAGGAGGATGGCTCTGTGTGGGCCGACCTGACGGGTGAAGGCTTGGATCATAAGCTGCTGCTGCGTGCTGACGGTACTTCGGTTTACATGACACAAGACATCGGTACAGCCAAGCTTCGTTTTGCCGATTTCCCCATCGACAAGATGATTTATGTGGTGGGCAACGAACAGAACTATCACTTCCAGGTGCTCTCTATCCTGCTGGATAAGCTGGGTTTTGAATGGGGTAAAGATTTAGTACACTTCTCTTACGGAATGGTGGAACTGCCGGAGGGCAAGATGAAGAGTCGCGAGGGTACCGTAGTGGATGCGGATGACCTGATGGCCGAGATGATTGCCACTGCCAAAGAGACCAGCAACGAGCTGGGTAAGCTGGACGGTATGACACAAGAAGAGGCCGACAACATTGCACGTATTGTGGGACTGGGCGCCTTGAAGTACTTCATCCTGAAGGTGGATGCCCGAAAGAACATGACGTTTAACCCGAAAGAATCCATTGACTTCAACGGTAACACAGGACCTTTCATCCAGTACACCTACGCGAGAATACAGTCAGTATTGCGCAAGGCGGCTGAGGCCGGCATCGAAATCCCTGCACAATTGCCTACAGACATTGAGCTGAGCGAGAAAGAGGAGGGGCTGATTCAGATGTTGGCAGACTTTGCCACGGTGGTGAAGCAAGCCGGTGTAGACTACAGTCCCTCGGGCATTGCCAACTACTGTTATGACTTAGTGAAGGAGTACAATCAGTTCTATCACGACTTCAGCATCTTGCGTGAAGAGAATCCTGCACTGAAAGTGTTCCGTCTGGCACTCAGCCAAAACGTAGCCAAGGTGGTTCGCCTGGGCATGGGTCTGCTGGGTATCGAGGTACCGGAACGCATGTAAGGGTCGGAATCCTAAATAGAGGCTGACACAAACTATACAGTCAAGTGTCTTATATTAAAATTAGGCACGGATGACACAGAAAAATCACTGCATTATTTCAACAGTGTAATTCTGTGTCACCCGTGCCTAAATTATATATTTCTATGTACAGCCTTCCTGCAACTATCGTCAGGCTTTTGCCTTCTTGGCGGCTCTGCTTCTGGCAGTGGCAGTAGTTTTCTTGGCTGCTGTCCGCTTGGGCTTGCTGCTCTCTTTCGCTTCCTGAATCTTAATCAGGTTGAGGCAGGCCTGCAGATTGAGGTCTTGCGGAACAATATCCTTCGGAATCTTATAGTTGGTTCCCTTGTAGGCTATGTAGGGGCCGTAACGACCGTCCATGATTTCCAGTTCCGGCTCTTCGTCGAAACTCTTCAGGTGGCGTTTGGCTTCCGCCTGTTGTTTCTCCTTAATCAGTTCGGTAGCCTCTTCCAATGTGATGGCGAGCGGGTCTTCACCCTTGGGGATGGAGACATACATGCCGCTGTAAGCAACGTAAGGACCAAAGCGTCCTGCACCCACAGAGACGGGACTTCCGTCATATTCACCCAGAGTACGGGGCAGTTTGAAGAGTTCCAGTACCTCCTCCAGGGTAACGGTTTCGATGGACATATCTTTCTTCAGCTGAGCAAAACGCGGTTTCTCCTTGTCGTCAGCACTTCCGATTTGTGCCATAGGCCCGAAACGCCCGATTTTTACTGATACCTGCTTGCCGTCGGCATCGGTTCCCAGGATGCGTTCACCTGCCTTGTGAGCGTTCTTGGTGGCAAGTGTCTTCTCTACCGAGGGATGGAAGTCTTTGTAGAAATCCTTCAGCACAGCCACCCATTGTTTCTCTCCGTCAGCAATCTCATCAAACTGCTTCTCTACGTTGGCCGTGAAGTTATAGTCAAGAATGGTAGGGAAGTATTCAATCAGGAAGTCGTTCACCACAGTACCTATGTCGGTAGGCATCAGCTTTCCTTTTTCCGCACCGGTAATCTCTTTGTGGATGGTATCGCTCATTTTGTCGGCCTTCAGGCTGAGAATGTTGTACTTACGTTCCTCGCCCTCCTTTTCGCCCTTGATGACATACTCACGCTGTTGGATGGTGGAGATGGTGGGGGCATAGGTTGACGGACGGCCAATTCCCAGCTCTTCCAGCTTGCGCACGAGACTGGCCTCGGTATAACGGAAGGGGTGTTGGGTAAAGCGTTCGGTAGCAATCACCTCGTTATAAGAGAGTTGTTGACCGATTTGCAGAGGCGGAAGCAGAGCGGTCTCATCTTCTACCACCTCCATATCATCGTCATAAGACTCACGGTAGACACGCAGGAAACCGTCAAACTTTACCACTTCGCCGCTGGCTGTGAAGGTATCTTCCTGACCGGATATGCTGATGGTAACGGTAGTCTTCTCCAGCTCGGCTTCAGCCATTTGGGAGGCAATGGTACGTTTCCAAATCAGGTCATAGAGGCGACGTTCCTGAGCAGTGCCCTCAATCTTGGTGTTCTCTATGTAGGTGGGGCGGATGGCTTCGTGAGCCTCTTGTGCGCCCTTGGTCTTGGTAGAGAATTGACGAGGGTGTACATAACGCTCACCCATCATGCGGGCGATGGTCTCTTTGCCGGTATTGATGGCCAGGGCAGAGAGGTTGACAGAGTCGGTACGCATGTAGGTGATGAATCCCGATTCGTAGAGGCGTTGTGCCATCATCATGGTCTGTGCCACGGTGAATCCCAACTTACGGGCAGCCTCTTGTTGCAGGGTAGAGGTAGTGAAGGGGGCAGCAGGACTTTTCTTCAGCGGACGGGTTGTGATGTCGTCGATGGTGAAGGTAGCCTTGCGGCACTGTTCCAGAAAGGCACGAGCTTCTGCCTTGGTTTTGAAGCGACGTCCCAATTCAGCCTTCAGGGGAGTCTGCTTGCCATCGGCCTCCGGCACCAGGAATACGGCAGTCACGCGGTAAGAGGCCTCACTCTGGAACGCCTGTATTTCGCGCTCGCGTTCTACAATGAGGCGTACAGCTACCGACTGTACACGTCCGGCAGAGAGAGCCGGCTTCACCTTCTTCCAGAGCACGGGCGACAGCTCAAAACCCACGATACGGTCTAGTACACGGCGGGCTTGCTGTGCATTCACCAGGTTGATATCTATGTTACGCGGGTTTTCAATAGCCTTCAGGATGGCTCCTTTAGTGATTTCGTGGAAGACGATACGCTTGGTATGCTCGGGGTTCAGTTGCAACACCTCGGACAAGTGCCATGAGATGGCTTCTCCTTCGCGGTCCTCATCGGATGCCAACCAGACAGTTTCTGCTTTCTGAGATTCCTCTTTCAGTTGGGCAACCACTCTCTTCTTGTCGGCAGGGATTTCATAGTTTGGGGTGAAATCGCCGGTGAGGTCAATGCTGAACTCTTTTTTCTTTAAGTCTCGAATGTGGCCGTAGCTGGACAGTACTTTGTACTCCTTTCCCAGGAACTTTTCTATAGTCTTGGCTTTGGCCGGAGATTCGACAATTACTAGGTTTTTCTGCATAATATCTCTCTTATAAGGGGCTTTGCTTTAAAATTGGGGGCAAAAGTAGGAAAAAACCACTACCCCACCTTATAATATAAAGAGAATTTAGCAAAAAAGGAGTTTTTTGAGCGCGTAAAGGAGGAAAAAGAAAGTTGAGTTAATGACTAAAACCTAAAGCTCATTCCTCCCCAGAAGTGTAGTTTCTGTGCAAAGTGTCCCCAGCTGAGTTGATACTGCTTGTTGAGCAGATTCTCTGCCCAGGCATAGAGAGCAATGTTGTCAAGCAGTTCATAGGAGACGTGGGCATGCAGGTTGCTGATGGGGTTCATCTTACCCAGACTGTATGCCTCGCGCACCACATGCCGATAGCTCAGCTCAATGTGTAACGGAGTGAGGGGGTGTAGCGTTGCCGTGAACTCCAGTCGCAAGTCGGGCTTGAAGGCAAAGAGGCAGTCACGCAATTCATTACCGGCCTTATCTTCCTCTGTATGAGAGGCTCGCCAGGCATATTTGGTAGCCGAGGCAGAGAGGGTAAACAGTTCTTTATAGCTGTAAGAGGCATCTATACCGACACGGAAGTTACGGGTATCTCGCTGGGAAGCAAAGACATACCCCTGTGTATCGAGGGCAGTGTAACCGGTAAACAGGTCATTCTCCAGCAGCTGATAGCCTCCATACAGATGCAACCACAACCCTTCCAGAGGAGAGCTTTTCACACCTGCGACCGCATTCAGTGTCTCGTAGCTATCTTCCGGCTGCAGGAGTCCATTGCTCCGGTACAACAGGAGGTAAGGATTCTGCTGTTCCAAGGCGCGGAAGTCATTGGCACGCCGGCCACCGGTAGCCTGCAGATAGAAGCGATGCTTCTTGAAGAGGTCGTAGCTCACCTCCACATCAGGGGATGCCTGAAAGTCCTTTCCATATTGTAGGGAGAGCTGAAGATTGGCACCCAGTCGGAAGTTCCAGTTGCCTTGACGATGGAGGTAGTAGGGATTGGCTTCCAGCACGGTGTAGTCCTGGAACCGCTCTGCCGAGTGTAGGTATTCATCTCCTTGCCGGCGAGGTGCGGGATAGAAGAGATTGTCCATGCTGACGGCTACACCTACCTGTTGCTCTTCGTCTATGTTTCCATAAGCCTCTCCCCGAGTGCGTAGGATGTATTCCTGCATCTCTTGCCACAGGAAGTCATTCTTGCGACTGTAAGAGAGGAGGTTAGTTTCCGCCTTAAACTGTATGGGCAGGCTGTTGTCGGTGGAGGTCACTCCCACATGCACATCCCAGGAGAGAAACTTCTGCCGTTCATTTCCCTGGTCCTCAGCCACATTGAGCAGGTAGTTGAAGTTACTCAGACCCAGTTGTGCCCGGGCATCCAATGCCATGCGTCGGAAGAGGTGACGGTAATCGGCAGCAGCCTCAGTATGATAGAAGTAGGCATCCCAGCGGTTAAGACGGGCTGCAGCTCCATTATCGGGTTGGGTACCATTGTTCTCACGCAGACACTCCCGCTCACCGTTATTGCCATCCAGACTGAACCTTACCTGCAGGCGATCCTGAGGAGAGAGAGCAAAGCGGTAGTGGGCATAGGCATCCAGATTCCACCGGTTGCCATAGCCCAAGCGGGCATAACCGGGCAGGGCTTGGGTAGCACTCTCCTCGCCGGAGAATGCGGGTAAGGTAGATGTCGGCATAGCACTGATAGGGGTAGCAGTGACATCATACTCCACCGCTCTTTTCTCAGCTGTCGGTACCTCAACCGTGGGAAGAATGTTCACTTTAGTGGCAGACTGAATGTCCGGCGTGTACTCTTGCTCCACCACCACCGTGCGGTTAAGGGTGGAGTCTTGCTGTGCGTGGAGGGGTGCAGCAGCACCGGCCACCAGCAGGGATAAGATATAGATGTATCGTTTCATTTTCAATAACAAATTATTTAAGTTTCTTTCAGGAGGCGATGCTAAACTCTTTAAAGGCCTTAAGGATTCTAAGGACATTTAAGAGCTTAAGAGATAGCACCTTTACACATTATTCGCTTACGCTCATCAGCTTCGCAGTCAACTTTCAACTTTCAACTTTCAACTTCTCCACCCTCTCCTGAATCATTGTCTGTATGTCATCTTGTTCTTGATAGTTTTGTTGCAGACTCAAGAGATACTGGCGGGCATCCAGTCTCTTGCCTTGGACTGTGTAGATATCGGCCAGCAGGATAAAGCTACGAGCCAGCCAGTAGGCATGAGGAGTACTTTGGTCGATGTAGGCCAGCACCTCCTGCTCGGCAGCAGCCAGCTGATTGGTGTCATACAACTGTTGTGCCAGCAGGTACTTAGCCTCGGCACCATACAGCGTGCGGGTATCTTCGGCCAGCAGTTTCAGGTCGGCAATATAGGGTTGCTCTGCCTGCTGACGGTGGTAAGCCTTGGCACGGTGATAGAGAGCCTCGTTACGCAGCTCCGGTGTCAGCTTGCTCTCGCCCAGTAGGGTGGTAGCGGCTTGGATGACTTCGGCATCTTCCTGTAGCTGTGTGGCACAACGCAGCACACCGAGGCAGCCTGTTTGCCGGCGTTCGACAGTAACGGCTCTGGCCTGTAGTGCCTTGTAGTCGGCCAGTGCCTCTTTGTATTGCTTCCGGTTGAAGAGTACCCGGCTGTGCATCAGCAGTGCCTCCTCAGTATAGGGACTGTTGGGAAACTTCAGCAGCTCAGCGGTCTGTTGCAGCACCTCCTCCTCATTGCCCCGGCTGTTGACCAGCACGGCCAGGCGATAGTGGGCAGCCAGTTTGAAGGCACCGTCGGGATAGCTCTGCAGGTAGCGGGAGAGGCTGTTGCGGGCAGAGAGTGTGTCACCCTTCATATAGACCTTCTCAGCGGCCAGATAGGTCAGTGAGTCTTGTTCATCGGCCTCAAAGGACATCTCACCGGGGAGTTGTTGTGCCAGTGCGGCATACTCATCCACGCGGTTGGTCTCCACATAGAGGCTCTTCAGGTCGCGCAGAGCCAGGCGTGCCTCTTCACTGCCGGGATAGCGGGTAACCACCAGTTTGTAGACCCGGATGGCGAGGTCATACTCCTCATTCCGGTAGTGAAGCAGACCTATCTCGGCAGCAGCCTTTCTACTGATGGGGCTTTCCGGATAGTCGGTAAGCAGGCGGTTGAAGGTGGTGATGGCTGCGGGACTGTCACCTGACTGCACCAGCGAGCGTCCCTTCTCATAGAGGGCGTTCACCAGGTAGGGCGACTGCGGATAGCGAGCAGTCAGCTTGTCCAGCAGGGAGGCCTTCTCTGCGTACTCCTTCTGCAGACCGGCCACCAATGCTTGCTGATAACAGGCATAGTCGCCTGCCGAGGGGTGAGTGTTTTCTGCCAGGGTGTAGTAGCGGCGGGCATCATCAAAACGACGCACATGCAGCTTGCAGTCACCCAGTCGGTTGTAGGCATCGGCCAGCACGTCGGGGTGTTCTCCCTGCTGCAGCCGTGTATAGTTCAGAAAATGCGGCTCGGCCGCGGCATACTCCTCTTGATTGAAAGCCAGATAGCCCAGGTTGTAGTAGGCCATGGAAAAGGTTTCACCGGTGCGCCGAGGAGCCAGGGTGAGGTAGCGGTGGAAGGAGCGTTGAGCCTCATCACTCTTTCCGAGACGATAGTTCGACTCACCCAGCCAGTAGAGTGCATCGGCCTCTGTCTGACGGTTGTAGTTTCCCAGTTCTGCACTGCGACGGAAGTAGTCGGCCGCCTCTGCAAAACGGGTGTTGGCAAAGGACTGTGTACCCAGGTGGTAGAGGATGCGCTGCTTGGCTTCCAGAATGGTTCTCCCAGGACGAGAGATGTGCTCGATAGAGGCCAGGGCGGCATCATAGCTGCGGGTATTCATGTAGACCTCCACCAGATAGCTGCCCACCTGATTGGCATGAGGGGAGTTGGGGAAGGTGTTGAGGAACTTCTCAAAGACAGTAACCGACTCGCCAAATGCAGAGTAGGAGGTTTCATGAATGCAGAGGGCGTGGTTATAGGCGGCCTGTTCCTTCACGCAAGGGTCGGCATCGCGGGCGGCAGCCTGCTCAAAGGCCATGCGTGCCTTATGGATGTCGGAGAGCTGCAGGTAGGCCAATCCCATGAACAGGTAGGCATTCTGTGTGAGGGCATCGTCCTCGGTTGTGGTGGTCTCACTTAATAGAAGAGGTACGCGCGTAAAGACACCACTGTGATAGCAGGAGAGGCCGTGCATGTAGAGGGCATCACGTCGCGGCTGTGAGGCCTCATTCCGGTAGTGGTCAAAGGCTTGGATAGCCTCCGAATAGTTGGCTTGGCGATAGAGAGCTGTACCCAGTATGCGTTGCATCTCGGTGGCATGCTCCTGACGAGGATATTGGTTCAGGTAGTTGCGCGCCAGCTGCTCGGCTTGGTCGGGTTGTTGCTGCAGCAGGTAGATTTCGGCCAGATAGTAAGGCACCAGTGTACGGTACTTCTCGCTCTGCTGCAACGAGTGGAAGCCTGTCAGAGCCTCCTCGTAACGCTGCTGCGTGTAGCGTATATAAGAGGTGTAGTAGCGGCAATCTTCTTCATAACGCTTACTACCGGTAGTGCGCAACACCTCCAGCCAGGTGGCTGCCTCGCGGAGCTCTCCCGTCTGCAGATAGCAGAGGGCCAGGCGATAGGTCATGTCGTCGCGCTCATCGTTGGCAAGCAGTGTGAGGTCACTGTGGCTGAAGGCACGAAGCGCCTCCTCGTAGTCACCGTTGAAGAAGTGTGCCGAAGCAATCAGAGCCTGTACACGATTGCGGTGAGGCGTGTCGGGATGGCGTTGCAAGAATGCCTCCAGTGTGCCAATGCAGTCAGCCTCTTGCAGCTCGTAACTACAGCAGGCCAGCATGTAGGCCGCCTCTTGTCGACAGTTAGTTTCCTCTGCCGGATTGCCGAGACGGGCTTGTTCCTTCAGAAATGTTTGTAAAGGTAGGAGGGCTGCACTATACGCCTGCTGTTGAAAGAGTGTATGCCCCTCCTGATAAAGATGCTCGGCACGCGACTCCACAGTGCCCGATTGTGCCCACATCACCACCGGCAGGCAGCACAGCAACGTGCAGAGTATGTGCAAAATAGTCTGTCTCATCTCATCAAGTCTATTGGTTTCCGGGGACAAAGATAGTGCAAGCTGAGCGCAGAAGCAAAATAGTTGTTAGTTATCAGCTATTAGTTATTAGTTTTCACCTTTCCGTTTTCCGCTCTCATCTTTCAACTTTCAACTATTATCGGCACCACACATTGTAAATATTTATCTTAAGTCTACCACTATCGACTCTGGTAAGCAAAACCCCCAAAAGCTTCTACTTACCCCTTTTTCAGAAAACGTAATACACTATTTACCAACAATATAGTAAACCTAAAATCCCGCTTTATTCCACACTTGTGTGGAACAAACGGGACACTTGTGCGGAGCACGCTGGACACTTGTGTGGAGCGCGTCCCGCACAAGTGTCCAGCAAACGCCTTGCAAGTGGCGCAGAAACCAGAAGACTTACTTGTTGCGATTTATTGTAATGCGAGCAGTCTTGTATAGGTTATAAAACTTGAATCAGAATTAAATAAAGAAACATAACAGATTGATTTTCTCAACAATAGTTGTAACTTTGCTGTTCAAAAGGGTAACATCTCTAGTAAAAAGAAATGTGTTTATGACTTCCACTACAAACGATACACTTACTCGTATTCGGCAACTATTGAAACAATTGCTACCTATAGGGGGGCGTGCATTACTTTTTGGTTCGCAGGCTCGTGGTGATGCACGTCCTGATTCCGATTGGGACATTCTCATCGTGCTGGACAAAGAGAAACTGATGACTGCCGATTATGATAACGTATCCTATCCATTGACTACTTTAGGGTGGGAGTTGGGGGAACGGATAAATCCTATTATGTACACCCGTAAGGAGTGGGCAGCCAGCAGCATAACACCCTTTTATAAAAATGTAGAACAAGATAGTATTATATTGGTATGAGTCTTTCTGAAGAAGAACGCAATGCGTTGGTAACGTTGCAAATGGAAAAGGCAAAACGTTTCTTGCAGCAAGCAAACGAAATGTATGACATGAAGTATTGGGACATAGCTTCCAACCGTTATTATTATGCATGCTTTCATGCAGTACAAGCCTTACTTATCAAGAATGGGTTAAACTGTCGCACGCATGATGGACTAATTAGCTGCTTTGGACTTAACTTTGTGAAAACAGGGAAAGTAGATTCAACTTTAGGCAGTTTTTTATCACGCATGGAACAGCTCCGTCAGAAAGGAGACTATAATTGCATATATTCTGTAGCAGAGGATGAGGTTGCTACAATGCGTATCCCTGCTAGTCAGCTAATCAATAGAATTGAAGAACTGCTAAGTAAATCATAGCACACTCTCTTACAAGAGATTCATCCCACCGCGCAGCCTAATTATCAATTGTCAATTATCAATTATCAATTGAGAGAGTTGAGAGAGTTGAGAGGGCTACAGTTTCCATTGCGCATACAGCGTCAGGTCTGTGGTGATGTTCATCACCTGGCCATTGGTATATGAGGTGCCACGGCCGTCGGCACGGGTGTTCCAACCGGTGAAGGTGTAGCCGGTGCGCTTGAAGGTGGGTTGCACCAGAATACTGTTGGTTGCGGTTACAATCTTCTGCGTGGAAGTGGTGGTTGTGCCGTCATCTGCTGTGCCACCGTTAGCGTTGAAGGTTATCTCCACGCTGGGCACATCTCCTCCCGTCAGCGTTACCATACCCTGCTCATTGGCCACGTCCTCATTGGCCACATAGGCAGAGGTTTGGTTCTCTCTAATCTTACCACTGTAAATAAAGAGGTTGGCATTCTTACCCTCGGCATACAGCCCGCCTCCTTTTAACAGGGTGAGGTTGTTGGTAATAGACGGGGTGGTTGTGTCGCTACTTCCATCCACGCCAAAGGTTACTGTCGCTATGTTGTCTCCACTGGGCACTACACAGATGCCTCCGCCCAGACGGTCGGAAGTGTTACCTGTAATGCTGCCGGAAGTAATGGTGGCAGAACTTGCTTGCGTGGAAGTGATATATACTCCACCGCCATTGCCGCCCTGATTGTCTCTAAAGATGGATGAGTTCTTAGTGATGCTTCCCCCACTCATGGTGAACATACCGTTCTGAATGCAGATGCCGCCTCCATTGCCACCTTTGGCCAAATTGCCTTCAATGCTGCCATTGTTACTAATATCTACCTGACCTCCCTCCAGATAGAGAGCACCGCCATGGGTTGATGAAATACAGTCCTTTATGGTACCGCCAGTCATGGTAAAAGTCGGGTTATTGGAACCTTTGATATAGACGGCTCCGCCAAGTTCTGCCCTGCAGCTCTCTATAGTACCGCCCGACATGGTGAAGCTTCCATCCTCCAGATAGACTGCACCACCGTACTTTTGGATATGAATATACTCCTGGTCAGAAGTATCGCTATTGCGGATAAGACCACCTGACATAGTAAAAGATGGTGTCTTTCCAGCGCCGGCTGCCATCACAAACTGGGCCTGAGTATCGCCCCCTGTGACGGAGATTTGTGCAGAGCCAATAGTTCCTTTTGAGTTATTAGTTTTACCTCCACCGATAGAACCAGTGCGGATGATAGGATTACCACTTATTTTGATAGTTGCATTACCTCCATAAGCCGGTGTTTTGTAATCTGAAGCAAGCCCTGCGCCCCCTGTGCCCCCTCCAATACCGGCACCGGCAGGTAATTCTTTACCTTTGTTTCCTCCATCCGGGCCACCAAAAGCTGATTTACTTTTAGCAATAACGGTTCCACCGGTAATGGTAACTTCTGCTATTCCACCTTCTTGTGTCTTACTGCTACCACCCCCTATAGCAGTACCTAATGCAGACTCTGCATATACATTACCCCCTGTAATAGTTACATATCCTGCACTTCCTTTGGAGTCACTAGAACCTCCTCCTCCAATGGCAGCACTAGGAATGTCTACCGGATTACTGAAGTTGTAGGCATACACATTACCACCATTGATGGTAACATATCCTACACCGCCTTGAGCTGAGAAGCCAATACCCCCACCAATGGTGGCACCTGTGGTTGATGCAACAGCTGTAATTGTACCTCCATCAATTGTGACATCCCCTACCACATTTCCTCCTCCGCCTATAGCCGAACAGTTCTCTGCCTGTGTAGTTCCTGCAAAGATTACACCACTTTTAAATATAATTCCACAGCTTCGGGCATCATCATTACTATTGCTATTACCGTCAGAATCAGAGCCCCCAATGGCAGACTCATGGTGATTGGAGTAATATCCTGTGATAGAAAAACGATGATACTTCCCTGTATAGAAATCTGCATCAGCAACAGTTAGCGAGCCGGTGCCCTCAAACACAATGGCAGAACCATTACCTCGATTATAATTACAATAATGTATATTCCCTAAGCGGTTGTCACCTACACTATTCAGGAACAGTTGAGAATTTGTTCCTCTGGCTTTAAAAGTGAAAGTACCTTCGGTTCTATATCCTGAACCTTTACGTTGGTAATAAGTAGAGTAAATATTATCAATGGTCAGGTTGCAAGTGAAATTATCTGTTCCTTCTATATAAATCTTATTCGTTGTATGCTCCCGCCCTGCATCACGCACCACTGCTGTGCCAATGTGCTGTTCACCGGTAGCATCAGTTCCTTTTACATTCTTGCCATCGTCCCATATCTCTATCACATCTTCCACAGAGGTGTTGTTGGTGATAAACTCACTCCACGGTTTATTGTTGTAGGTTATTGCCGGATAAGTAGGAATAATAAACTTCCCATTCACCCGACCTGTTGTGCTTTTGTTCTTATCGGTAGATTGATAGACATAATAGACATTCTTAGCATCATGCTTACCATCGGTAACTGTAACCTTCTCTGTATTCCCATTCTCAGTTTTGTAATAGGAACCGGAGTAAGTGTTAGTAGTGCCATTGATGGTTACATTCCCTGCCGCCAAGTCCAGATAGATGTATTGGGGTGCAGAGCCTTTATGTAAGGTATAAGTAATCAGTTTGCCCTCTTTCCACTCCACGCCTTCCAAATCGGTGGTGTATGTGCCGTCTGTTGTTTCCAGTGTCACTGTTGCCTCCTCTCCCAGGGTTTGGGGGATAAGCATAAAGGTGTTATTGCCATCATTCAGGAAAGCGCCCTCTGCAAAAGTGGAACCGTTATCACCAAAGGAAAGGGTATAATCTTTTGTTGTTGCTGTTTCCACAGCCCAGCCCGTACCGATGGTATAAGTGCCGGTAGACTTCACCCCGCTGATGGTGATAGACTTCACTGTAGTCGCAAAACCCATCTTGAAGCGGATGGCAGTAAGGGCATGGTCAAAGGTAAGAGGGATGCGCTGACGGTATGGGATGGCCGCTGTGGCACTGTTTTCAGCCGTAGCGGTGGCTACAAGAATATCTGTTTGCTTAGAAGCTTCAGTCGGGACGGTATAAGCAAAGCTTTTATTGCTAGAAATAGTAGAGGGAACATAGGCATAGATATCTAATTGGGTACCCTTGTTCTCAATATTCTTCCAGTAGATAGGCTCGGCAGAGGTAAGTTCGTCACCATTAAAGGTAAACGCTTTGTTATTGAGGTCATCATAAACCTGGTCTCCTACATAACCAACGATTCCTGCCTCTCCTGTCAGAGCAGTGACCGGTGCAGCCTTGGTGGTGGCAGTGGCCTCCAGTGTCCACTCCTCTTCCACAAAGCTGAGGTGGCCTGCCGTGCCTCGGGTGGTGGGTGAGAGCACGGCACTGTTGCTGCCCAGCGATGCCGTGAAGCACAACTGTTCTGAGGGGCGCAAGCGGTTGCCTTCCCACTCATCACTACAACCACTCACTGTTCCCAGCAAGGCAAGTAGTACTATAAGGAGTTTATAATGTTTCATCGAGTATATTTACTATTTAGCGATTTACGATTTACAATCTATTGATTTACTATTTGGCTCACGGAGTATCTCAGTTCCCCTCCTTCTGGAAATTGCTCTCCCCCGATAACGGGGGAGCCGGAGGGGGTGGGGTGGCACAACGTGACGGGGTGGTAGGTGGAGTTGGTTAACTTTGTGTATTCACCTACCACCTCCCCCTGCGGGTACTCCTCCTTCCAGAAGGAGGAGAGCCGAGATACTCTCACCTCCCAGCAACACACCCACCGCGCAGCCTAATTATCAACTATCAAC
>JAGATY010000038.1 GCA_017621035.1 Bacteroides sp.
ATTCTTCATTCTTCATTCTTCATCTGCTCTTTATCTCTCCAAGCTTACTTGCGAAAGTTGAGTAATAGTTCTCACCCCTCTATCTCGCTCAGTTCCAGCCAGCGGAAGGTTTTTTCATCCAGCTCTTCATTCAGTTGGGGGAGGCGTTTTGATTTCTCAGTCAGTTCATCTACCGAGAGGGCACCACTACAGAGAGCTGTTTCCAGCTCGGTTTTCTCCTGTTCCAGGGTGGCAATCTGCTGCTCCAGTTGTTCCAGTTCCAAGCGTTCCTTATAGGTGAGACGACGTTTGTCATTCAGGCGCACCTTGCCACTCTTTTCTTCTGAGGGTTTCTGGCTTTCGCGTTCTTTCTCCCGCTCTTGGGCAGCCTTTGCCTCTTTCCAGGCACGATATTGAGTGTAGTTTCCGGGGAAGTCGCGGATGTCACCCTGCCCGTTGAAGACAAGCAGATGGTCTACCACCTTATCCATAAAGTAGCGGTCGTGGCTGACCACCATCACGCACCCCTTGAAGCTTTGCAGATACTCCTCCAGCACCTGCAGTGTTACAATGTCTAGGTCGTTGGTCGGCTCATCCAGCACCAGGAAGTTAGGGTTGCGCATCAGCACCGTGCAAAGATAGAGACGACGGCGTTCTCCGCCACTCAACTTATAGACGTAACTGTGCTGTGTTTCTGGCGTGAAAAGGAAGTGTTGCAGGAACTGTGAGGCCGTGAGTCGCTTGCCGTTGCCCAGTTCAATGACCTCGGCAATCTCTTGCACCACGTCGATGACCTTCATCTGCTCATCAAACTGAAGCCCCTCTTGCGAGTAGTAGCCAAAGCGGACAGTCTCGCCAATGTCCAGCGTACCGCTATCAGGCTTTTGCAAGCCCATCAGTATCTTTATAAAGGTAGATTTTCCTGTTCCGTTGTTTCCCACGATGCCCATCTTCTCATAGCGGGCAAAGATGTAGGAGAAGTCATCCAGAATCTTCAAGTCGCCGAACGATTTATAGAGATGGTCAGCTTCAAATATCTTACTACCTATGTACGAGGCCTTTACATCCAGCTGTACGTTTTTGTCATTGAAGCGTTGCTTGGCCACTTTCTCCAGTTCGTAGAAAGCCTCTTCGCGATAGCGTGCCTTGTGTCCGCGTGCTTGTGGCATTCGGCGCATCCAGTCCAGTTCGGTACGATAGAGATTCTTGGCACGCTCCACCTCCACCGTCTTGGCCTCCATGCGCTCCTGACGCTTCTCCAGATAGTAGCTGTAGTTGCCTTTGTAGAAGTAGATGCTGCGGGCATCAATCTCCATAATCTCTGAGCAGACACGATCCAGGAAGTAGCGGTCGTGCGTCACCATCAGCAGCGTAAGGTTGGAGCGCTTCAGATACTCCTCCAGCCACTCGGTCATCTCCAGGTCTAGGTGATTGGTTGGCTCGTCCAGTATCAGCAGGTCGGGTTCGGTAATCAGGGTGTTTGCCAGGGCGATGCGTTTCAGTTGCCCGCCGGAGAGTTGCTTCACCGGCTGCTCAAAGTCGCGTATCTTCAGTTGGGAAAGAATCTGTTTAGCCTTCTGCTCATACTCCCAAGCCTTTTCTTGCTCCATGCGGGCGAGCAGTTCATCCAGACCGGGGTGCCCGTCCGTCTCCATACAGCGTTCATACTCTTTGATGAGTTGCACCGTGCTGTTGCCGTGGTGAAAACAGGCTTCCAACACAGTCAGCTCCTCGGGGTAGTGCGGGTCTTGCTCCAGATAGCCCACGCGCAAGTCTCTGCGGAAAGAGATTTTCCCCTCGTCGTACCCCTCCTTGCCACTGAGTATGTTCAACAGCGTGCTTTTGCCACTGCCATTCTTGGCTATCAGACCCACACGCTGTCCTTCGGCCAGTCCGAAAGAGATGTCTTGAAACAGTATCAGGTCGCCAAACGACTTGGTCAGATTCTCTACTTGAAGTATCGGATTCATCACTATTTAAAGGGATTGATAAGTTTCCAACAGGTTACATGCCTCACCGGCCTTTACCTTGCTCCAGGCCAGCTTCATGGGGTCAATCCACTTACCGGTGGAACTGTTCAGCAGCACAGGCACTTCGCGGTTGCCGTCAATCAGTGTGCGCCACTCCATACCGTCTGCTTCATTGGCCAGGATGACGCAAAGCGCGATGCCCAACGCCAGCCAGGCCTCTTTCTTCTTAGGAGGGATGATGCCTTTGTCAACCACGGCTTGCATCTTCTCCACATCCTCCTCCACGCCCTGGAAGTCCTTGGTCAGCACCTCTTTCACTGTTTTCTCTACCCACTCGTAAGCCTCATTTATCTGATAGATTTCAGAAACTCGTATAGGAATCAGCTCTGCAGGATATTTCTCACCGGCCTTGCGCACCTCCAGAGAGGCAATCACAGCTTCCGCTTCTGCAACCGATGCCCCCTTTGCAACCGTCATGGAGCACTCAAACAGCAGTTCATCCTTCCCCGTCAGCCATACGTGCGAGGTGTAGTAGCTTCCCGCCTCCTCAAACATCTCCTTGCTGTAGGCGCACGACCATGTGCCCACCGTTACCAATTGTGCCGAGGGATTCTCTTTCAGTTCTGCACGCATCGCCTCGGTGGCATACGTTGCATGGCCTCGATAGGCTGAGATACGGAAGTTACCGGTCCAGTTATCAGGATTGTAGAAGAGGAATGTTCCTTCGTTCTCTTCAAACTCATTCCAATCTGCCGGGTACAACATGGAGAACCAAGCTCCGGGAGCGATAAATTTCTTGCTTTGTTTCATACCATAACTCTATTTTCCGGCCGACTCCGAGCAACAGCTCACCCGTGCCGACACGCTGTATGCCTGCAAAAGTAGCAATCCTGCAGTAAAGTTACAAACAAAGGCCAGCTTTTCTAGTTCTCTTAGCGTGTTGGGATTCAAACTCTCAACTTCCACCAAGGAGTAGTTAAGTTACTTTGCATACTTCCGTGTCCTTGTAAGTTGTAAATAATTAAGTGAGTTTGATAGATGTCTGGAAGACCTTTCTTGTTTGTACACCTTATATTATATGCACAACAACTTCTCAGGCAAACTTCTTGCTTCTGATAGGGAATAAAACTCATCTTCCCCTGCCATAAACTTTCTTTCATCCTGATATAAAAACGAAACGGCGCCACTGAATGGTGAAACAGCGGCGCTGAATGGTAAAACAGCGGCGGTGATTGGTGAAACAGC
>JAGATY010000039.1 GCA_017621035.1 Bacteroides sp.
CGAGGCTAATAATGCCAAAGTAGTGCCGTTTGAACTCACTAACGGACATTTTGGGAACGACAGACTCAAAATCGCGGCATGACCATAGAAAGGAAGAACGATGAAATAAAACGAGGGCGCGCCGATTTTTGACACGCCCTCTTATTGAGAGTGGCTTCGCCACCAGGTCTTTCAGACCTTATGCCAGCCCGACGTTAAGGTGTATAAGTAGAAAGGACTTTCGCCTTTACTTCATTTGTAAGACTTAGCTATCGGGGAAGTGACTTGAATCTAGCTGTACGCAGAGGGAGAGAAAAAGAGACACGGAGAGACAGAGTTTTATGATTAGCTCTGGTCTCCGTGTCTCTGTGTTATTAACTATGTCTACTTCTACTATTCTGCATTCAGCAGCAGAGAGTAGCTTTCTTTACCCAGGAAGAAAGTTTTGGCTCTTACTTTCTTTGAGTCGCAGGGTACCGGCTTAGTCCACAAGGCAGAGTTGAGGGTCGGTTCGCTGCCGTCTGTTGTGTAGCGTACCTCTGCACCGGGGATGATGGCGTTGACATAAAGCATGCCGTCCTTCAGCACGATGCCGGGGTGAGCGATTCGGAAATTGATGCCTTTCTTGGTCCAGTAAGGCATCTCCTTCTCGGCAATCTTCTTCTCGTAGAGGGCAACAGCATTATCGAAAGTCTGCTGTTCCTCTTCATCTTCCATCAGCTCCCATTTCGGATGTGCATTCCAGCCACGTTCTATCAGGCCTAGACATTTAGGGAAGAGGTAGTACTGTACCCAGTCGTAGCTACGGATGGTTTCGGCAAAGAGCTGTCCTTGCACGCCGATGATGTTCTCGCAGCCATCGAGAGTGAGGTTCGGTTTGTCTTTCTCAATCTCCACTAAATCAAACGGTTCGCCCTTCAGGCTGGTGCGGCAAGAGCGGTAATTGCGGAACGGAAGTGCTGAGAAGGCGCGAACCTCATCCACACAGCCACCCCAATCCAGACCGCGTTCGTCAGGGTGATAGCTATAAGTCATGTCCATGTAGAAGTTGCAAACATTGCTGAGAATGACGGGATAACCGTTGTTGGCTATTTCATAGACTACTGCATCTGTCTTCCAGTCGGGTACAGCTGTCCAGCAGTTGATGCCGGAGGTTTGAGCCTTCATCTGTTGGTGACCGGGAGTAGAGTGGCCGAGGGCAATCTCTTGCCAGCCGTTCAGTCGGAGGCCTTCTGAAATCAGGAAGTCACCCATGCGTGTGATGTAGTACTCAGCCAAGTCATGACGCTTAGTCATACCCTTCTCCTTCATCAGTCGTTGGCAGGCAGGTGAACCAAGCCAAGCGCCCTTAGCCACTTCGTCACCACCCAAGTGAATAGACTTGAGGGGCACATCGGCATCGGAATACATTTTCTTCAGTTCGCGGATTACCTTTTCAAGGAAGCGGTAAGTAGAGGGCAGTGCCACATCGAGCACGTTGTCATTGTAGTGTTGCACTGAGGAGTAGCGAGAGGTGTCTTGCGGGTCTACCAGCATATACTCTTCTGCCTTGGCATTGTCCTTACCGAAGTACTTGTTGTAGCGTGCCTTCATGGCTACAATGGCTGCACGGGCATGTCCGGGAGACTCTATTTCCGGAATCACCTGTATGTGGCGGGCATGAGCATAGCGCAGGAAGTCGATGAACTCTTTGCGCGTATAGTAGCCGTTGGCTGATGAGTTAGCATCTTTATAATCATGACCACCGCCATAATTGGTATAAAGACATTCGCTCTCGTCCTTGGTGAAGCCTCTGCGACTGGTAATCTCTGTCAACTCCTCCAGTCCGGGAATCTCCAGACGCCAAGCCTCGTCATCGCAGAAGTGGAACTGCAAAGTGTTGATTTTGTAAGAAGCGAGTACATCAATCAGATGCTTCAGATTCTCTACCGTAGTGAAGTTACGGGCAATGTCAATCATCATACCACGGTAAAGCAGGTCAGGCTCGTCTTGAATGTGTGCACACTTCAGTTCGTAGGGAGCCGGCACGCCTTTCAGAATGGCCAGCAAGGTTTGTGTACCGTTGAAGATGCCGTGCGGAGTGATGGAGCCAATCTTTACTCCTTCTTCGTTAATGATTAAGGTGTACGACTCCAAGTTAGAACTTTTGGGAATTCGCTCCAATGAGATGGTTACGGGAGCATCATCTTCTATCTTAATGCCATACTCTTTCTTCAGTTTATCGGCCAGCAGGGTAGCTTCGTTTTTGTACTCATCAAGATAGACAAGCTTCACCTTCTCCAGCACAACCGAACCTTCATTCTGGAAGGCAGTCTTTACCGAGGGGAAAATATCTGTCTGATACAGCTCACGTGCACCTGTGTAGCGCTCGTTCTCGGCATAAATCTTGGTGGCATCGGGGTAGCGAGGCACTTCATTCTCGGCCAGGGGAGTGATGTTGATGTCTAAAGCCTTAGGCTTGCCATCGGCACCAATCCAGTACGGGCCTTCCGGTGCCAGCGAGTTGCGCTGGATACGGCTCTTAGAGTGCAGCACCACCTTGATAGAGTCTCCGGCCTTCAAGCCGTTGTAATGTTCAGAGGGAATCAAACGGAACAGATAGGCATGAACCGTTTCCATTTTTACCGGAGCATTCTCCTGCTGCTCCACACTGCGGGGGAATTGTGAGTAGTAGATGGCCCAGTCGTTCGACAGTGCCTCTTTCGACACATTTTTAATGGTAAAGATGTTGTCATAGCCGCCATTGGCTGCTACACTTTCCCATGATAAAGCCACCGGAACCGGGGACTTGTCGCTCATGCTGCAGCTCGTAAACAGAGTGGTTCCGAGCAGCAATCCGAGCATTGCAAGCTTCGTGAGTTTCATAAGTGTGTGTTACGTATTAAATAAATAAAAATGATACCAAAAGTGTTGATGTGACAAAAGTACACATTTTCAGAAGAAACAAACATCTTTCAAGTGATTTTTTTAAGATTCTCTGCATCCGCCTCCCATCCCAATCCTAAATCCTAAATCGTAAATAGTAAATAGTAAATAGTAAATAG
>JAGATY010000040.1 GCA_017621035.1 Bacteroides sp.
AAATCATAAATCAAATGGAATTACAGCAAATACTCCAAAGCCTCGGTATCGAACAACTGACCGCCATGCAGCAGGCGGCGGCTGAGGCATATGGAGAGCAGAAAGACTTGGTGCTGCTGTCGCCCACCGGCTCGGGCAAAACGTTGGCATTCTTGCTTCCGCTGGTGCAACGGCTGAGGCCGGATGTGGAGGGCGTGCAGGCAGTGGTGCTGGTGCCCAGTCGTGAATTGGCACTGCAGATTGAAACCGTGTTTCGCCGAATGAACACACCCTTCAAAGCTATCAGTTGCTATGGCGGTCGGCCGGCGATGGACGAGCACAGAACCATGCGCGGGGTTCGTCCGTCGGTTATCATCGGCACCCCGGGACGCATGAACGACCACCTGCGCAAGCAGAACTTTGAGGCGACCGGAGTGACGACGCTGGTCATCGACGAGTTCGACAAATCGCTGGAGCTGGGCTTTCAGGAAGAGATGGCGGAGGTCATCGGTCAGCTGCCCGGACTGCGGAAACGCATCTTGCTCTCGGCCACCGATGCGGAGGAGATTCCGCAATTTGTCGGGATGGGCGAGGGGAGCAGTCGGGGAGCGTTCATCAAGCTGAACTTCCTGACGGAGGAACCGCTGTCGGAACGGTTGAGCCTGCGCAAGGTGCTGTCGCCTGCGAAGGACAAGCTGGAGACGCTCTACCAATTGCTCTGCACGCTGGGCGATGCCTCGACGCTGGTCTTCGTGAACTATCGGGAGAGTGTGGAGCGGATTGCATCGTTCCTGAAGTCGAAGAAATTCCCCTGTGTATCTTTCCACGGCGGCATGGAGCAGCAGGATCGCGAGCGGGCACTCTACAAATTTCGCAACGGCTGTTCGCCGGTACTGATTTCCACCGATTTGGCAGCCCGCGGACTGGACATTCCGGGCGTGGAGAACGTGGTTCACTATCATCTGCCCATCAACGAGGAGGCTTTCACCCATCGCAACGGTCGTACGGCTCGGTGGGAGGCAAGCGGATGCTCATTCCTCCTCCTCCACGCCGAGGAACAGCTGCCGGAGTATATGAGCGGAGAAATTTTGGACTTCTCTCTGCCCGACGATACTTCCAAACCTCCCAAACCTCGCTGGAGTACCCTCTACATCGGCAAAGGAAAGAAGGATAAGGTGAATAAAATAGACATCGTCGGCTTTATATATAAGAAAGGAGGACTGCAGAAGGAAGACGTGGGTCAGGTGGACGTGAAAGAACACTACGCTTTTGTGGCCGTCCGTCGAAGCAAAGTGAAACAGTTGCTCACTTTGTTGCGCGGAGAAAAAATCAAAGGAATGAAAACCATCATCGAAGAGGCAAAGTAATGCCTCTTCTTTCTTTTCACGGCTCAATCTTTCCTTTCACGGCTCAATCTATTCTTTTTCGCTCCTTAATCTTTCCTTTTCACAACTCAATCTTTCCTTTTACCGCTTTTTTGCACAATCTTTCTTTGGTTGTGCATAACAAAACGACGCACATTTGCCTCATGTTCCAATAAAAAGTAAGGAAAACGCGCTTCGGAGTGAAATTTTATAAAGAAAGGTTTGCTGTGAAGAATAAAATCCGTAATTTCGCCCACTCTTAACAGAATGAGCAAACTAACAGATTGTATAACATAAACAAACTTGAAATGAAAAAGCATAATTTCAATGCAGGACCTTCCATCCTTCCGCGTGAAGTCATCGAAGAAACAGCAAAAGCCGTATTGGACTTTCAGGGTTCCGGTCTTTCTATCTTGGAAATCAGTCACCGTGCCAAGAACTTCCAACCCGTTGTAGACGAAGCCGTAGCCTTGTTCAAAGAACTACTTAACATTCCCGAAGGCTATTCGGTTCTGTTCCTGGGCGGTGGTGCCAGTATGGAATTCTGCATGGTTCCCTATAACTTCCTGGAAAAGAAAGCAGCCTATCTCAACACCGGCGTGTGGGCAAAGAAGGCCATGAAGGAAGCCAAAGCCTTCGGCGAGGTGGTAGAAGTGGCCTCGTCTGCCGAAGCAACCTATACGTACATTCCTAAAGATTATACCGTTCCGGCTGACGTAGATTACTTCCACATCACCACCAACAACACCATCTACGGAACAGAAATCAAGGAAGACCTCGACGTGAATGTTCCGATGATTGCCGACATGTCGTCCGACATCTTCTCTCGTCCCGTTGATGTTAGCAAGTACATCTGCATCTACGGTGGTGCACAGAAAAATCTGGCTCCGGCCGGCGTTACTTTCGTCATTGTGAAGAATGAGGCACTGGGTAAAGTTTCTCGCTACATTCCCACCATGCTGAACTATCAGACACACGTGGGTGGCGGTTCAATGTTCAACACTCCTCCCGTATTGCCCATCTATTCAGCCCTGTTGACCCTCCGTTGGTTGAAGGCACAAGGTGGTGTGAAGGAGATGGAACGTCGTGCCATCGAGAAAGCCGACATGCTTTATGCCGAAATCGACCGCAACAAGATGTTTGTTGGTACCGCAGCTAAGGAAGACCGCTCACGCATGAACATCTGCTTCGTGATGGCTCCCGAGTACAAGGAGTTGGAAGCAGAATTCTTGCAGTTCGCTACCGAAAAAGGTATGGTCGGCATCAAAGGCCACCGTTCAGTGGGTGGTTTCCGTGCTTCTTGCTACAATGCCATGCCGAAGGAGAGCGTACAGGCACTGATTGACTGCATGAAAGAGTTTGAGAAGTTACATTGATTAACGGACCCTATCCCAACCTTCCCCAAGGGGAAGGAGTAAATAGCATTGCAAAACTATTCATTCCCCTCCCTTGTGGAGGGGCAAGGGGAGGGTCTTATTAACATATAGTATATGAAAGTTTTAGTCGCAACAGATAAGCCGTTTGCCAAAGTGGCTGTAGACGGCATTCGCAAAGAGATTGAAGCAGCAGGCTACGAGCTTGTGCTGCTGGAGAAATATGGTGAGAAGGCCAACTTGCTGGAGGCAGTAAAAGATGCTGATGCCATCATCATCCGCAGTGATGTGATTGATGCAGAAGTGATGGATGCCGCCAAGCAGTTGAAGATTGTAGTGCGTGCCGGTGCCGGATACGATAACGTCGACCTGGAAGCTGCTACTGCCAAAGGTATCTGCGTGATGAACACTCCGGGACAGAACTCCAACGCTGTGGCCGAACTGGCTCTCGGATTGATGGTAATGGCCGTGCGCAATATGTACAACGGAACCTCCGGCACCGAGCTGAAGGGCAAGAAGTTGGGTATTCACGCCTACGGCAACGTGGGTCGCAACGTGGCTCGTATCGCCCGTGGTTTCGGTATGGAAATCTATGCTTATGACGCTTTCTGTCCGAAAGAGGTGATTGAAGCAGATGGTGCCAAGGTTGTGGATTCAGCCGAGGAACTTTACAGCACCTGCGATGTTGTTTCCCTCCACATTCCCGCTACGGCTGAGACTAAAAACTCCATCAATGCTTCCTTGGTAGGTAAGATGCCTAAGGGTGCTCTGTTGGTAAACACTGCCCGCAAGGAGGTTATCAACGAAACCGAACTGATTGAGTTGATGGAACAACGTCCCGACCTGAAATACGTGACCGACATCATGCCCGCTGCTAACGATACCTTCCGTGCCAAGTTTGAAGGCCGTTACTTCTCCACCCCCAAGAAGATGGGTGCCCAGACAGCCGAGGCCAACATCAATGCCGGTATCGCTGCAGCCAAGCAAATCGTTGGATTCCTGAAAGACGGTTGCGAGAAGTTTAGAGTAAATAAGTAATCAACAGACCCTCCCCCTTACCCCTCCACAAGGGAGGGGAGTGAATAGCTTTGCAATACTATTCACTCCTTCCCCTTGAGGAAGGTTGGGATGGGGTCCTATATTTTTTTATAATCATGGCTACAATCAAACCCTTCAAAGGCATCCGTCCGCCACAAGCGTTGGTAGAGCAAGTTGCCTCCCGTCCCTACGACGTGCTCAACTCTGCTGAAGCGCGTGAAGAAGCAACAGGAAACGAAAAATCACTCTACCACATCATCAAACCCGAGATTGACTTCCCCGTTGGCACCGATGAACACGACCCCCGTGTCTACGAAAAGGCGGCCGAAAACTTCCAGATGTTCCAGGACAAAGGCTGGCTGGTGCAAGATGAGCAGGAAAACTACTACATCTATGCACAGACCATGAACGGAAAAACACAGTACGGGCTGGTGGTAGGTGCCTATGTACCCGACTACATGAACGGTGTCATCAAGAAACACGAGCTGACTCGTCGTGACAAGGAAGAAGATCGCATGAAACACGTTCGCGTCAATAACGCCAACATCGAACCGGTTTTCTTTGCCTATCCCGACAATGCCGTTCTCGATGCTCTTGTGGCCAAGTACACGGCTCAGAAGCCCATCTACGACTTCATTGCCCCCGGCGATGGATTTGGACACCGGTTCTGGATTATTGACAACAAGCAGGACATTGATGCAATTACCGCCGAGTTTGCCAAAATGCCCGCCCTATACATTGCCGACGGACACCACCGAAGTGCAGCTGCTGCTCTTGTGGGTGCAGAGAAGGCCAAGCAGAATCCCAACCATACCGGTAACGAGGAGTACAATTACTTCATGGCTGTATGCTTCCCGGCTAATCAGCTGACCATCATCGACTACAACCGTGTGGTGAAAGACCTCAACGGACTCACTCCCGAGCAGTTCCTTGCTGCCGTTGAGAAGAACTTCATCGTTGAAGAGAAGGGTACCGACATCTACCGTCCTGCTTCCCTGCACAACTTCTCTCTCTACCTCGAAGGCAAGTGGTACAGCCTCACTGCCAAGGAGGGAACCTACAACGACAACGACCCCATCGGTGTGCTCGACGTCACCATCTCCTCCAACCTCATTCTGGATGAGATACTCGGCATCAAAGACCTTCGCAGCGACAAGCGCATTGACTTTGTGGGCGGCATCCGTGGCCTTGGCGAGCTGAAGAAACGTGTAGACAGTGGCGAAATGAAAGTCGCCCTTGCTCTCTACCCCGTCTCCATGCAGCAGCTGATGGATATTGCCGACACCGGCAACATCATGCCTCCCAAGACCACCTGGTTTGAGCCGAAGCTTCGTTCCGGATTGGTTATCCATAAACTGGCCTGACCCTGCTCCGTAGAAACTTTCTGAACTACCTGTTACCGACTACCCACGTTGCCATAATCTATTCGGGTATCGGTTTCGGGTAGTTCTTTTTGTTTGTCGCCATTCTTTCGACCGACTCCTTCGATGTACTGGAGATGTTGGCAACTGTGGCTGCGGACTCCTCTGTCACAACGTAGAGCTTGCTAATCGCTGGAGTAAGCCTCCGGATTCCGGCAGAGCTATGGCTTTTCTAGTAAAATAAGTCTTTATTCTGTAATTGATGTTAATTAACCGCAAGACGGTTGGCTTTTCCCCCCTTTTATTGAGTTACTTTGTAGAAAATCAAAATGTGGATGTGCATGCTATGTTTCTATGCACACCTTCATTCAGTAAACTTTTAATAACTAACAATTTAATATCATGACAACAAAAGAAATTCGCTTGGAGAGCGACCTTATCGGAACACGTGAAATTCCACAAAGTGCCTTGTACGGAGTGCAAACATTGAGAGGAGTGGAAAATTTCCCCATCAGCAACTTCCACCTTTGTGATTATCCCCTATTCATTAACGGATTGGCCATCACCAAGATGGCGGCAGCTCGTGCCAACCATGCACTGGGTCTCTTGACAGACGAGCAGGCCAAGTCCATTGAGCAAGCTTGCCAAGAAATCTTGGACGGCAAGCATCATGAACACTTCCCCGTGGACATGATTCAGGGTGGTGCCGGAACTACCACCAACATGAATGCCAACGAGGTGATAGCCAATCGAGCACTGGAGATAATGGGACACAACCGTGGTGAGTACCAATACTGCTCGCCCAACGACCATGTGAACTGTGCCCAGTCAACCAACGATGCCTATCCTACCGCTATCCATGTAGGTCTCTACTATCGCCATTTGGCTTTTGTTCCGCACCTGGAAGAACTGATTGCTGCCTTGCGTAAAAAGTCGGAAGAGTTTGCTCACGTCATCAAGATGGGACGTACGCAGTTGCAAGATGCTGTGCCCATGACGTTGGGGCAAACCTTCAGTGGTTTTGCCAGCATCCTTCAGGACGAAATAAAGCACCTCAATGAGGCTGCCGCCGATTTCCTAGTAGTGAACATGGGGGCTACTGCTATCGGTACCGGTATCTGTGCCGAGCCGGGCTACTCTGAAAAGTGTGTGAAGGCCATGTGCGACATCACGGGACTGGAGTTCAAACTCTCCGATGACCTGGTCGGTGCCACCTCCGACACCTCTTGCATGGTAGGCTATTCGTCGGCCTTGCGTCGTCTGGCTGTGAAAGTCAACAAGATTTGTAACGACCTCCGATTGTTGGCCTGCGGTCCACGTTGTGGTTTGTCTGAGTTCAACCTTCCGCCCATGCAGCCGGGTTCTTCCATCATGCCGGGTAAGGTCAAT
Source organism: Bacteroides sp. (assembly GCA_017621035.1). Lineage (GTDB taxonomy): Bacteria > Bacteroidota > Bacteroidia > Bacteroidales > Bacteroidaceae > Bacteroides. The sequence continues at coordinate 6,505 of JAGATY010000040.1, forward strand.
CCGGTCATTCCCGAAGTAATGAGCCAGGTGTGCTACAAAGTGATGGGTAACGACCTTTGCGTCACCATGGCCGGTGATGCTGCCCAGATGGAACTGAACGCCATGGAGCCGGTGATGGCACAATGCTGCTTTGAGTCTATCGACCTGATGGAGCACGGCTTCGACACCCTGAGAATCCGCTGTGTGGAGGGTATTACGGCCAACGAAGAGCGTTGTAAGAACGAGGTCTACAACAGCATCGGTGTGGTAACAGCCCTCAATCCGGTCATCGGTTACAAGAACTCTACCAAGATTGCCAAAGAGGCACTGGAGACCGGTAAGAGCGTCTACGACCTGGTATTGGAACACGACATCCTCACCAAAAAGGATCTTGACACCATCCTGAGTCCGGAAAACATGCTCCATCCGGTGAAGCTCGACATCAAGCCCAGACACTGATAAGTTGTTTCCTTAAGACATATAGCTTATGATCCTACAACTCTTATTCGTATTGATGGCCATCATTCTCGGTGCCCGCTTGGGCGGTATCGGATTGGGCGTGATGGGTGGTATCGGAGTGGCCATCTTGACCTTTCTCTTCGGACTGCAACCTACGGCACCTCCTATCGACGTTATGCTGATGATTGCAGCAGTAATTTCTGCTGCTTCGTGCATGCAAGCGGCCGGAGGTTTGGATTACATGGTAAAGATTGCTGAACGTTTGCTCCGTCGTAATCCGGCACACGTAACCATCCTGGCACCGTTGGTGACCTACTTCTTCACCTTTCTGGCCGGTACCGGTCATGTAGCCTACTCGGTGTTGCCGGTGATTTCTGAAGTTGCCATCGAGACTAAGATTCGCCCGGAACGTCCGTTGGGCATTGCTGTGATTGCCTCACAGCAGGGAATTACTGCCAGCCCCATCTCTGCAGCAACTGTTGCATTGCTGGGATTGCTGGCCGGATTTGACATTACCTTGTTCGATATTCTGAAAATTTGTATTCCTGCCACACTAATTGGTGTGCTGGTGGGTGCATTCTTTTCGATGAGGGTAGGTAAGGAACTGGTGGACGACCCCGAATATATCCGTCGATTGAAGAGTGGACTGTTGGACGACAAAAAGGTGCAGATTAACGATGTGCAGAACCGCTTCAAGGCCAAACTCTCCGTTTGCCTCTTCTTGCTGGCCACGGTACTGATTGTGCTGTTCGGTTCCATCCCTGGTCTGCGTCCCACGTTTGGAGACACTACTTTGGGTATGCCCATCTTGATTGAAATCCTGATGCTTTCTGCCGCAGCTCTGATTCTGTTGCTGACACGTACCGACGGCATCCAAGCCACCCAGGGAAGTATTTTTCCTGCCGGTATGCAGGCCGTGATAACCATCTTCGGTATTGCCTGGATGGGCGACACGTTCATCAATGGTAACATCGTGGAGTTGAAGGCTTCGATTGAAGGTGTAGTGACGGAAATGCCGTGGCTGTTTGGTATTGCCCTGTTTGTAATGTCCATCCTCCTCTACAGTCAGGCTGCCACTGTGCGTGCTATCATGCCTCTAGGTATTGCGCTGGGCATGTCGCCTATGATGCTGATAGCCCTATTCCCGGCCGTGAACGGATACTTCTTCATTCCCAACTATCCGACGGTGGTTGCCGCCATCAACTTCGACCGCACCGGCACCACCGGCATCGGCAAGTGGATTCTGAATCACTCCTTCATGATGCCGGGACTGATTACCACCGTAGTATCGTTGGCCGTCGGTTTACTGCTTATTCAACTGTTCTGAGTTGAGGCAGATGTAACCAACTCAATCTTATTTCTGCTTTCTTTTAAGGAGGAGGGTGTGCCTAAAATATCAATAAGTTGATTTATGCACACACTCTCCTTTTGAAGGACAGGCCTTTAACCCTTAGACTACTTGCGAAATTAAATAATTTACTTGCTTTGCTTGCTGCATTCTCTTAGTTTGAGAGATAGGGACCTAATACTTTGATAGTTCAAAAGTGGTTGGTGAAATTACTCGCTTACGTTCATCAGCTTCGCAGTCATAATTCATAATTACATGTTACCCTTTTAACATTCACTAATCAGAAAGTTAACATTTATATTTACACAATCCTCATACGAGAAAATTTTTGTTACCACGAGGTGAAAAATTTTGCTACCTCGCGAGGAAATGAAAATCAGCACTCATACTTTCCTTCACAAACAGCCTGTTTAAAATGTTAATTTCCGGCATCAACTGTCAATAGTTACTTGTTAATCTATCAATCCGATTCAGTGGTTTCTTGTTGCAACAAGTCTATTTATTAGTGTGGGTTCAAGAGTATTGCGGGAAGAACCAGACCATCTTTCTGGCGATTATCTCCAAAAACAATATCCAAAATTTTGCTTTATTAGTTTATATCTCTAATTTTGCAATGCCAACTTCGCCGATGCCTCTTTTCGTTTCCGAGAGAGGAGCTGGTGGGTGGGCAGACATATATAAAGAAAGACGTTTATTACAAATCGCAAACTCCTTCACCGAAACATTTGAAGCAAATACCTTCACAATAATAGTAATACTGTGGAATGTAACCTCTTCCTTGACATCTGTCGCATAAGGGGAGATTTGATTTAAGTAATACTTTGGTACTTGAGAATAATGGTATTTTTGTTGTCTGATGTCTTTTTTGATGACAATCTGCACATAGCGTTATCAAAGCCTCATTTTCATATTCCCACGGTTTTTTATCTTTTATATAATACTTGTGATGTATATGCAGTGTGGCAAAAGTAAAAACTGGATTTTTATCTATATAATTCAAATGACTGAAATATAAATGATATAGTTTGTTGTTGTAGAATATATGCAATTCTAAAGTTTCTAATAATGATGTGTTTCCACCACAATGGTATTTTATTGTTGCATAATTAGATTTTGAAATACTTTCCGCAAATGAAAATGCAAACATTCTACCACTTATTAATGTATTATTGTAACTCATTTGCAAGTAATTATCAATTGCTTTTTTATAATGGATTTCTGATATTTTAGATTCTGAAATAAAGTCATAATGTGTCCATAAGTCGTATGTTTCAAAATATGAAAAAAATATATTGTCGATTATGTGTTTACTTGATGTTCTGATTGGGCTTTTTATATTATTTGTCCAATTACAGCTTTCTAAATACTCTGATAATTTCTTTCCGCTAAATAAGGCATTTGGAAAATATTCTTCCAAATCATTAATTGTATTTATCGGGAAATAGACGCTATGGATTCCTTTTTTATGGCAATCCTGACAAATGCAATGGTCTCTATCTAATATGGCCATACATTTTACTTTCCAAAAATCTTCTTCTAATAATTGACAATAATCCATTTTGGCAGAATTAAACGAAACAACAGCCAAATATACTACAATATCAAGAAATAAGTATTATGATCATTATGTAATTTGTAGTTAGTGAAGAATATAAATACATCTACAATATAGGGTATCTAATAACAATCTCTAATCTTATTCAGAGTATCAATCCAACATAATCCATCCCATCCAATACTTCGGGTCAGGTTTTATGGAACGGATGTAGCGTTGGGCATTGTAGAAAGCATCGTGCTTGGATTGTCCTTCCATCAAGTTGCTATAGAATTTGTTCATCATGGCCATGGTGGTTTGGTCGTCCACTTCGGTAAGGCTCATTACGATAGTTTTTGCACCGGCCATTTTGAAGGCACGTTGTAGGCCGAATACTCCTTCACTGGTTACTTCGCCTTGTCCTGTTTGGCAAGCAGAAAGTACAACTAAGTCGGTATTTCGCAAATCCATGTCTTTGATTTCATTGGCGGTGAGTATACCATCTTCCACCTGTTCAGGAATACTGTCTCCTTGCCATGCACGATTACCACCGGACAAGACAAGTCCTGTTCGCCATAAAGACAAATCAGCCTTGGTCAAACTTCTGTTTAGGTCGTTTTGTATCAGTAGCATGGGCTGAAAATAATCTTTCTTTTGAGCCTCCTGCTCAGGATAGAAGAAACCGTGTGTTGCCAGGTGGATAATGTTATACCCTTGTCCTGATATGGCTTTAAAAGACTCTTCATTTCCTTTGTTCCCTTGATAGACTTGGGTTATAATTTTATTCTGCTTCATCAAGTCGGATATATATTCCACTTCTTGCGTGGTGTTACTAAGTTTCGTCCATTTATACCCTCTGATAGAATCCTCCAATAGACCGCGAGAAGCAAAATGAATTCCTGTACTATCAGATTGATACTTGTTGCTTTCCGTCAGCATATCATCATCCGTCATATCATAGTTCAGTCCACCATAGAGAATGGCCTTTTCGTATTTTATCGGTTCTTTCTTGATAGCCAGTTCTCGGGTAGAGGAGAGACGGTGCATGTGGTAGACGTCACTCATGATTTTTCCATCTTCTGTAATGAGATTTTCTAATGGTAATTTATGCAGAGTACCGGATGCTGAGAAATAAATATTATCTCCCGGTTGTATCGCTTGTCCAAGTCTTCTCCATGTATGATTATAAAGACGTTGTAAATTAATAGATAAGGAATCTTTATCTTGTAGTTTCTCCATACCATACTCATAAAGCGGTTCTTCGTAGAGAAAAAATATAGTAGGTTCTTTCCATTCTTTCCGAATGGCTACAGCTGCATAACTGTGAACATCTTCTTCGTAACGGTAATCAACGAAGTTTATAAACTCAATAGCGATATCCTGTTCTCCCAATTGTTCCTTTATCTCTTGTAAAGAAATATGATAGTTCTCCGTTTGTGTATCTATCTTGTCTGTATTAAGAATTAAATCTTTCAACAATAAAGCTCCTTCGTAGATAACTTCTTTCAGCGGTAATATCATTTGGAATCTATTCGAATAGAATTCTCTAATAAGTATCAAATCATTAGTTAGTTGGTGATAGAAAGAGTGTGCAGCTTCGGAATATGCAACTTTATCTTTATTCGTAAGGGTATGTAGTTGCATTCTAAGTATTTCTTTTAATATATTATGCTCTTCTTGTACAGTTTGAATATAAAGAGAATCCAATCCAGCTTCTAAATAATTAAGTTGTAGTAAATCCAATTGCTCCAGTTTATCAAATAATCGATAATTTGATATTTTTTGTGAGATGGATATTGATTCACGATTGTATTTGATAGCATTTGATGTTTCTCCTAATGCGGAATAACATTTGGCAATATTAAGCTTTATTTCTGCTATTCTGTGAAGATTCTTTTTTTCATTAGATTGTAAAATTTCTAATAGCTTACAACCTAAATCAATACCTTCTTGATAATTTGCGCAATTATATGCTACATCAATACTATCCAATAAAGCTCTTATATAGGTATTACTGCTTTCTATTTTATGAGTCCGAAAGATGTTTATTGCTTCTTGATTCAACCTTTTTGCCTCTTCTAATTCTCCTATTTCTGATAAATAGAATGAGAGAGAAGCAATAGCCGAAGCGTATGACACAGAAGAACTCCCTAATATCTCTTTTCTGATTTTAGCACATTCTTGAAAGTATTGAATAGCCTTTTCTACATGACCTAACCAACCATGGCAATATCCTAAATTTTCAATTACGATGGCATATTGCTCGCTTTCTTTACCGTAGGCAGATAAAGTCAATTGGGCGCACTGTTCTCCGGTTTCTACTGCTTTAGCGTAATTCTCGTTGAAATTATAATATAAGAATAGATTGTTAAGCATCTCTAAATAGTCAGCATCCTCGTTTCCAAATAACCGTTTACATATATCAAGTGCTTTTAATGTAACTTCTATTGCCAGGCTATAATTACCAAGTTTGTTTGCTGCTTCTGCTATATATTTATAGCAGGTACCAATAAATATTTCATTGTGATTGGCTTGAAATATCGGTAAAATCTTTTCTTCCAAATTCAGACACTCCTGAAATTTTCCAGTTTGTAGCATAATGTAGGCCAAATTATGATTAGAAACGGCATATTGTATACTATTATTTCCAAAAAACGTTTCTCTTAAATTGATTGCCTGAATTGTGTAGTGAGTAGCTAATTCATAATTACTCTTCTCTGTTTCAATGACTCCTAAATAGTGGGCAACTGTAGCAAAAACGACATTAATACTATCATTATATTTATAAATATCATAAGCTGTTCTTAAATGATTATTGGCTATAGGATTTAAGTAATGTTTAAAAAATAAGTTGCATCAGTTGATAGGTTTGATGAGGTAATTCCATTTAGGAAGTGTTGGTGAGAAAACGACCTGCCACGCGAGTCTCTTTTCATAGGATTCATCAACCGGTCTCTTGATATCATAA
>JAGATY010000041.1 GCA_017621035.1 Bacteroides sp.
ACTGCCACTTTCATAATAATCCTTCAATACACTCAACTTGAATTGAAGGTCTAGTTTACGACGAGAACGTCGCTTCTTTTCTTCCATTTTTTTACACGTTTTAATTGTTAAACACGTGTAAAGTAAATCTGTACTAAGTCATATAACTGTAATGCTGAGTGTTATTTTGGTGTAAAATGAGTTTTTTTTCGCCATAAAATTTTTTATTCCTTTCTTTTTGCTTTTTATCGAATGCTTTTTCGTAATTTTGGCGTGAATCTAATATGCGTGATAAAAATCGTAATTTACAAAAAAACAAGGTGTTGCTAGAATGTAAAACATATCAGACATGAACGTAAAACAACTATGTTGGGCGGTGATGACGATAGCATTAGCTGCCTGTTCGGGAAATGAGAAGAGTCGGTTGAGTAAATTGTCGGCAGTGGCATATTCGGAAGAAGTGGTGAACAAATTGCCGGTAGTGGCACATTCGGTGAATGTCGGTGGACAGGAAATGACCGTATGTGAACTCAATCTGTTGAAAGACACAATTGACCTTCCACTAAGCTATTGGGTGGAAGATTTCGAACCTGTGAAACTGGATGGAAGGGATGAAGCTTTGGTAGACCACCAAGGGCCTGTGCTTGTTTCAGACAATTATATATTGGTTGGTAGAGCAAAAAATGTGCCTTGCAAGCTTTTTCGGCGTGACGGATCATTTGTAGGAAGTGTAGGAAGCATTGGCCAAGGTCCCGGTGAATACACCATGGTATATGATATGCAGATTGACGAACAGGCGAAACGCATTTATCTCTTGCCTTGGAATGCCAAGTCTATCTTCGTATATAATCTGGAGGGGAAATATCTCTCGGATATTCCGTTAAACAAAAAGTATGAGAAACTGATTGTTCCAAAAGGTAAATTCAAGGTGGATGCTACAAAGAATCGTGTAGCTGTGATGTCGCTTCCTTTCAATTATCTTCCCGTAGTAGCATGGGTACAAGACATGGAAGGAAACTTTATTTACGAAATACCGATGAATCATCTTGGCGTAAAACCAGATTTCAGCAATGAAGTGGTTTCTACAAAGGCTTCATCTGATGCATTGGATGCCTATATTTGTACTTTTTGGGAGTTAAGACAAGATACATTATACCATCTGAATATGGAAAACGGCAAACTTCAGCCAAAGTTCACGTTGGATTTCGGACAGCGAGAGATAAGCATTCACGATTATCACAACTTTCCACATCACTATGTAGGGTCATTGACCAATCCGGTACAAATAGCTGACGGGATGCATGAAACGAAGGACGAAGCATTCTTCATGGTTGGTAAGGCAAATTTGAAAGGAGCGTTTTTCCGCATTGGCAATGACTATCTGGATTATGAACCGATAAGATTTATGCCTTTTTATTGTTGTAATGGATATTTTACATTGAATATTGAGCCTTCTGTACTATTGGAAAGATTGGAAGAAGGATTGAAAATAAATCCGGATGAGAGCCGTCGGAAGAAGATGGAAGCACTGATGAAAAGCATTGACGAGAATGGCAACAATTATATTTTTATCGGCAAGTTGAGAAAGGAGTTTGGAAATACCGGAGTAAAACAGTAAGCTTGTAACCGTATGAAAAATCTCCCTACTTGCACCAATGGTTAAGTATATCTCTATGAATAAGTTTGTATCTATTTTTATCACATTCTTGTCTATACTTTCTGCCTGTAGCGAGAAGGAAAACACACGCGAAATCTGTTTTAGAGAGAGGGAGAGTGTTCCGGTTTCTGAGCTAATGGCTGATTATTCCTTAATAAAGCTGGAGACTTGCGATGAGAATCTTATCTTGGATGCAAGCATCGTCCGCCTATGGAACGGGCGGATTTATATTCTGGACTGCTTCTCGCAAGCAAAAGGCTTCTTTGTTTTTAATCTGGAAGGCAAATACTTGGGCAGAATCGGAACGGTCGGCGCGGGGCTGGGAGAATACATCATGCCTATGGGAATGGTGATAGACCCGATAGAGAGACATGTCATTGTCAAGGATGTAGCCCAAAACAAGTTGCTGTTTTTTGACGCAGAGTCGTTTACGTTTCTGAAAGAAGAGAGGCTTCCCTTCTATTCAGATTGCTTGGAATATGCAGCTTCCGGCCAACTCGTCTGGTACAATGGTGCCGGATGTAAGAATGAAGGAACCTTTCAGAATCACTTGCAACTGACTGATATGGAGGCCAATCTGCTTGATAGCCGGATAGCACAGATGGACTTTCCGCGCAGGGCACCTTATAACGTGCTCACCTATTTTCACCGTTACGATGACTTGATTTACTTTCATCACCCCTTCATGAATGAGTTCTATCAGTATAATCCGGCGGACAAAACCCTTCAACCAGCTTATACTCTGACGTTTGAAAAGCTGAAGATGCCCTCTGAGGAGTTTATCATAGAAAACAAAAACAGCATTATTGAGGCGCTGAAGAAAGAGAACTATGTGCAATATATTGAGTTACAGGAGAATAGTGAGAAGATTCTTTGCTACCTGGGTAACGGAGAAAGGTTTATCGGTGTCTACGACAAGAAGAGCCAAGAGGCCTTTTACTGCAACTTCAAACATCTTGAAGACGACTTGGGCATACAGACTTTTGTCCGCCCCAAATGCGTCTATGAAGACCGTTTTGTTGGTGTCATTTATACCGAGAAGCTGGAAGGATTGCCCAAAGAATCCATCATATCCCCCTTAGTAGGTAATGAATCTGACGGCGGGAATCCCATAATTGTATTGTTCAAATAAGCATAAGCATCCGAAGAACTGCAACAGTTACGACGGATGCTTTATTGTTTCTGTTTGGTGAAGTATTTACACCTTGGTTACTTCTTTACCGAAACAATTTGAGTTGGGGCTTGTTCTAGGTTGCGTTTGTCTACCTGGCGTACTACTGCGGCGGCCAGCTGCAGGAATGCTCGGCCGATGATGCTGTCGGTGTCTAGTGCAGCGGGCGTACCCTTGTCGCCACTCTCGCAAATGCTCTGTACGATAGGTATCTGACCCAGCAGAGGCACGTTTAACAGTTCGGCCAACTGTTTGCATCCTTCCTTTCCAAAGATGTAGTAGCGATTCTCCGGTAGTTCGGCAGGAGTGAACCAAGCCATATTCTCAATCAGTCCAAGGATGGGGACGTTTACCTTTTCGTTGGTGTACATATCCACTCCCTTGCGGGCATCGGCCAGTGCCACTTGTTGCGGGGTGCTGACGATGACGGCTCCGGTAATGGCAAGCGTTTGAAGCAGTGTCAGGTGGATGTCGCTGGTTCCTGGAGGCGTGTCGAGGATGAAGTAATCCAAATCGCCCCAGTTGGCATCACCCACCAGTTGCTTCAGTGCATTGCTGGCCATGCCGCCACGCCATAAAGTAGCAGTATCGGGATTGACGAAGAAACCGATAGAGAGTAGTTTGATACCGTACTTTTCCACAGGGACAATAAGTTGACGTCCATCCACCTCCTCTGCATAAGGACGCGCGTCTTCCACTTGGAACATCTTGGGCACTGAGGGGCCGAAAATGTCTGCATCGAGCAGTCCCACCTTATAGCCCAGCTTACTGAGGGCGATGGCGAGGTTGGCTGCCACAGTACTCTTGCCCACGCCTCCCTTACCGGAAGATACGGCGATGACATTCTTTACCTGCGGAAGCATCTTGCCCGGCTCGGGACGTGCTGCTTGACGACTTTCAGTGGCAATACTTACTTCCACTTCGGGCGACACGTAGGTGTGAATGGCTGTCTCTGCAGCCTTTAGCATAGATTTCATAAATGGGTCGGTGGGCTTCTCAAAGATGAGCGAGAAGGATACTTTTATACCATCTATTCTGAGGTTGTCAGCTACCATTTCTGCCTCCACCAAGTTCTTCCCGTTGCCGGGATAACGCACGGTGGCAAGTGCGTCGAGTATCAGTTTGGGGTACAATGTCATATCAATGAAGAATTAAGAATTAAGAATGAAGAATTTCTGATGCTATGCGGAGATACTTCATTTCTCCGCGCAAAGCGAGGATATTCTTCATTAAATGGTTATTTGCTTACTGAGAGTCCACTACGTTTGCTTCGGTTATAGCTGCGGTATTCATCCAGTTCTATCTCCACGTCCGGTTCCTCGAGGGTTCCTTCTTGCGGCAGGCGGAACTTGAGGTACTTAATGTTCAGTCCGCGATCCAGCCATTGCTGTTCATAGTAGGTCTTGATGCTGAGGATAGCCCTCTCAACTCCTCCTAAGGGGGAACTTATGGCTGTGTTCGCACCCTTTTGAGCTTCTCCCCCGTCAGGGGTAGTTAGTGGATGCTGCCCATAAAGGTCTTCTGTCATTACCTCGACGGGCAGGTTGTTGTGTTGCACCATGTACTTGGTGTAGGTGAACATAAAGTTGCTGTCCGTCTTCAGGTGGATGATGCCGTCAGGTTTTAAGAAACGGCGGTAGCGTTCCATGAAGTAAGTGGAAGTCAATCGTTTGGTTGCCTTCTTCATCTGTGGGTCGCTGAAGGTTAGCCATATCTCGCTTACCTCTCCCGGAGCAAAAAAACGGTCGATGATTTCAATGTTAGTACGCAAAAAGGCCACATTCTTCATGCCTGCCTCATATGACTCCTTGGCTCCACTCCACATACGCGCACCCTTAATGTCTACCCCGATGAAGTTCTTCTCAGGGAAGAGTCTGCCTAGCCCTACGGTGTATTCGCCTCGTCCACAGCCCAGTTCCAATACAATGGGGCGGTCGTTCCCAAAGAACGACTCGCCCCACTTTCCTTTCATATCGCAAGACACCTCGTCCGCCACTGCCGAGTATGGGAACTCGAACACATGAGGGAACTGTGCCATGTCGGCAAACTTAGCTAACTTTCCTTTGCTCATTATTCAAAAACAGTTACCCAGCCGTACGTATCAGGCTCATCACCATACTGAATCGCACGCAGCTTGTTATACAACTTAGTACAGATTGGTCCCGGTTTTCCGTCCTTGGCCAAGATGTATGAATGGTTGTTTTCCGGGTCGTCGATACGCAGAATGGGGCTGATTACTGCTGCCGTTCCGCAAGCACCGGCCTCTTCAAACGTAGACAATTCTTCTTCCGGAATGGGACGACGCTCTACCTTCATACCCATATCTTCAGCCAGTTGCATTAAGCTTTTGTTTGTGATAGACGGAAGAATGGAGGTAGACAGCGGGGTAACATAAGTATTATTTTTGATACCGAAGAAGTTGGCTGCACCACACTCATCGATGTACTTCTTCTCCTTAGCATCAAGATAGAACTCTGCAGAGTAACCGGCAGAGTGAGCCTCGTGTCCGGCACGCAGGCTGGCTGCATAGTTACCGCCTACTTTATAGATACCTGTACCCAGAGGGGCAGAACGGTCGTATTTACGGGTAATCAGATAGGGAGTTGCAGCAAATCCGCCTTTGAAGTAAGGACCTACCGGCGTTACAAATACCACAAACAGGTATTCGGTAGCAGGCTTCACGCCTACTTGTGCTGTGGTACCAATCAGTAACGGACGAATGTAGAGTGAGGCTCCGCTTTCATAAGGAGGAATAAAGCGCTCGTTCAGTTTGACTGCCTTAATAACAGCCTCTCTAAACATTTCAGTTGAAAGCTCCGGCATCATTATACCGCGACAAGTGGATTGCAAACGGGCTGCATTCTCTTCCAAGCGGAAAATACGAATCTTGCCATCTTTGCCACGGAAAGCTTTCAGACCTTCAAATGCTTCTTGGCCATAGTGCAGACAGGCTGCCGCCATGTGCATAGGAATGGTCTCCTCGCTACAGATTTCTTGTTCGCCCCATTGGCCGTTGCGGTAGTAAATTCTCACATTGTAATCTGTCTTGATGTAAGCGAATGACAGATTACTCCAATCAATTTCTTTCATATGCTATTTGTATTTTAGATTCTTGTTCAATTTGCAACAAAAGTACGCTTTATTCTTCAGTTTCGTGCTTGTTGGAGAGTAATTTTTCAATTTCTTTGTCTGCTTTAGTCAGTTTATCGCTACAAAACGCAATAATCTCATTAGCTTCCTTTATTTTTTCGGCAAGCATGTCTATCTCCAACTCATTATTGTCAATTTGGGCAATAATCTTTTCCAAGCGTTCCAAAGCTTGCGAGTAGGTTTCTTTCTTTTTAGCCATGTGTATGATGTATGATTAAGATTTGCTGATAACTTTGGTTTGTACTTCACCTTGGTAGAGGCGAATCGTCAGTTCGTCACCGCTATTCAGCTCTGATGCTGCTTTCACGATGTGTCCGTTTTTGATGGTCATGCTGTAACCACGTGCTAAAAGTCTCTCCGGAGAGGCATCTGCCACTCGTTGCTGTAACAGATTCAACCGGTATCGTTGATGAGTAAGTTGATTGAATACTGTACGACTTAGGTCTTTACGTATTTCAGCCAAGCGAGTTTGTCGCTCAGATAACCGACGGATGACCAAGGTTGGTATTCGGTTTGTGAGCATTGATATTTTGTGATGTTCCTTCTGTAGACGGCTGCGGACTGTACTGTAGAGGCGGGTGGCAAGCATTTCCAACTCATCGGCCGTTTCACTCATGCAATCAATCAAGAACTCGGCTGCTGCTGTGGGTGTCTTTACTCGTGTGTGAGCCACGGCATCAATAACCGTGTCGTCCCGTTCATGTCCTATGCCGGTAATGATGGGCAACGGGAATTGTGCGCAAGCCGCCGCCAGCAGATAGGTGTCGAAGCCGGAAAGGTCTGATGTAGCGCCTCCGCCTCGGATGATAACCACTACGTCGAATTCACTTAACCTGAGCAGTATTTTATCCAATGCAGCCAGAATCGATTCCTCCACTTGCTCTCCTTGCATCAGAGCCGGAAACAGCTCGGTGTGAAAGTAAAAGCCTCGGGAATTGTTTTGCAACTGGTGGCAGAAATCTCCATAACCGGCAGCAGTGGCTGAGGAGATAATGGCTATCCGTTGTGGCAAATGAGGAAATTCCAGTTCTCGATTTAACGTCAACACTCCCTCATCTTCCAGCTGCTTCAATATTTCACGTCTACGAGCCACCACATCCCCCAACGTATAGGCCGGGTCTATGTCCTGCACCACTAGTGTATAACCATACAGCTCATGGAAACTGACACTCACTAGTACCATCACCTTGATGCCCGACGTAAAGGCTTGTCCAGTGCTCTCTTCAAAGTAGGGCTTCAACAGACGAAACACATTTGACCAAATGGTTCCACGTGCTTTGGCTATCAGATTGTTGCTACCGCTATCTTTCTGGATAAATTCCAAGAAGCAGTGTCCGGTTGCATTGGTACGCACATCACTCAGTTCAGCCTGAATCCAATACTCGGCAGACAGGTTGTGCTCTACACTGCGACGAACAAGTGCATTCAGTTCATAAAGCGTCAGTGTTTCCATTCTCTTCCTGATAGATTTTGTATGCTTTCCACATATCTGGCACGCCATAACCATAGATGTTGTCCGGACAATCATGGCGGTCAGCTGATTGGCGAACAAGTGAAATCAACTCTTTAGCAGTCAGCGTAGGACAAGCTTGCCACAGACAGGCAACTTGTCCACATAAGATAGGTGAAGCAAAAGATGTTCCGTCGCCCGGTTCTATGATTCCGTTAGCTCGCATGATTTCTGCATCTACCCCCATCGCAACAACGTCCGGCTTGATGCGGCCATCTGCCGTGTTGCCAATGGAAGAGAACTTTGCCAGTTCTCTATCTTTGTTGATAGCGCCTACCGTAAGTACATGCTCTGCATCGGCCGGGACTGTAATCTTTTTCCAGCTGCCGGAGCCTGTGTTTCCGGCACTGCACACCAATATCATCCCTTTATCAGCTATCCGAGAGGCTTGTCGTGACATCAGGGAATAGCTACCGTCCAGTTGGCAATAGGTATAGTTTTTGGAAGTATCATCAAACACATTATAACCCAACGAAGTGTTTATCACATCCACTCCCACACTGTCGGCAAACTCTACCGCAGCAGCCCAATAGTCCTGTTCCACCAGCTGCTCACTGTTGTTGTCTTCGCTACGAAGTAACCAATAAGCAGCCTCAGGAGCCGTTCCGACCATGATTCCGGGTTGATTCATTGCCATGCAGGAGAAGACGCTCAATCCGTGAGAATGTTCTGCATAGATGTCTGAAGCGGGATTCACAAAGTCTCGACTTCCCAATACCTGTATGTTGCACATGGATTCAATCTTGTCTGCATTGTGAAAGCCGGCATCAATCACTGCAATTGTCATACCTTGGCCGGAGAAACCGGCCTCATGTAACAAATGCCCGTTGTTTATTTCTATCTGGGTGGTAGCAGCACCATATTTTTGTGGGGAGGTTTCTTCCTCCATATCTATAATCTTTTCCCGTTTACCGGTTTCTATCTCCCCTCCCGTCCACACACATTCTGTGGTTCTGACAAAAGGTAGTTGACTGATTGAAATGATGCAAGCTGTGTCCGGGCAAGAGACTGTGACGAAGTTATCCCACTTTCCTATCGCTACAACCTTTACACCGAAGCGACAGATTTCGTCAATATACTGTTGGCAAACAGGCAAGTCTGTCGAGTCAATAGGCAGCCCCTGTTTTACACGTCGTTCAATAGCTTTGGGAGAGAGGAATGCTTCCGGCTGTTCTAAAGAGTAGGAAGTAACAGCCTTATCCGTCAGGCTTATCCGATATTTCCAACTTGGTTTCTTGGCTGATACTCCTGTTGCAAGTAGTATAGCCCAGAGTAACAATAGTAATCTTTTCATTGTACTGTATCTTTTATGTACATGCCTATTCCTCGTTGTGAGGCAATGAACGCTCCACCTACCATGCGGTTTCCGATGTAGAAGACGGCAGACTGACCCGGTGCAATAGCCGATGCTTCTGCATGGAAATGAACCAACAAACGTCCGTCTTCCAGAAGAGTAACTGTGCAGGGAATAGGTTTACTGCGATACCGGATGCGTACCGTCAGTTCATTTGAATCAAGCGCCTCATTGATGTTGGGAAAGAGAGGGTCTTCCAGCAACATGTGGGAGGCCTTTAACTGTTCGGCATCACCCAGCATGACAGTGTTCTTCTGTGGGTTGATTTTCAATACATAGGCGGGCTTTCCTAAAGAGATTTCCAAACCTTTCCGTTGTCCGATGGTGTAGTAAGGAAAGCCTTTGTGCTCTCCCAACTTCACCCCCTCAGTATTGACAAACCATCCTTTCCCTATTTCCTTATCTATCTCTGGAGAATGCTCCCGCAGGAAATCACGGTAGTCACCCTGTATGAAGCAGACCTCCATGCTCTCCCCTTCCTCAGCCTTCAAGGTGTACCCCTTGTTGCGTAAGTAGTCGCGTACTTGAGCTTTGGTGAGGCCACCAAGTGGGAAAAGGCAGCGGGTGAGTACCTCCTGACCCAATCTCCAGAGGAAATAGGACTGATCCTTTTTCTCGTCCACTCCGGTAACAATATAAGTTGTGTCACCACGCTTTTCCAGCTGGGTGTAGTGTCCGGTAGCAATATAGGTGCAGTTCAGTCGGTTAGCCCACTCCAGTAAGATGCGGAACTTGAACAGGGGATTGCAGATTACGCACGGGTTAGGGGTGCGTCCTTGTCGGTATTCATCTATGAAGTTCTGAACAATTTGTTCCTTAAAGGCAGCACGCTCATCCGCCACGTGATGAGTTATTCCCATCGTTTCGGCCAATCTGCATGCCTCCAGCGGCTCATCACCCCATACCCACATGGTCAGCCCTACTATCTCGTAGCCCAGTTCTTTCAGCATCAGGCAAGTTGCGGTACTGTCAATACCACCGCTCATGCCTACCAGTACCCGTTTGTTTGTCTTATTCATCAACCGATTGTTTTTAGAACAGTTTTACTTCTTCAACATTACAGATACCGTTTTTGCTCGGAAATAGTCTTCAGACATATATATCAATCCGTGGTATGGGCCTACGTCACCGAAAGAGTCCTTAATGATATAATAGAATTTGCCGGTTTCGTCATGTGCAGTACCAACTATGTGCATCAGATGGTCGTCTGTGGTAGTGAACTGTTCAAAGCCGCGTTGACGGCTCTCTTGAGTCACCGGACACTCTTCCCAAATGGCCATTCCCTGTTTCGGACAGAAAGTCTCCTCACTCATATCTCCATCCCACAGAACGGTTTGCCCTTTGGCCAAGGCTTCGCGAACAGTTCTTTCCAGTTCATCCAGCGGAAGATTGTAGAAAGAGGCATGTTCCCAATTGTCCGGCACCTCTAATATAAAAGAGGTGTAATACGGATGGTGCGAAAAACTGGTTAGCTCTACATATGAGTCCGGTTCCAACTGCAAGTATGCAGCAAATGATTGGGGTGTGTAACTCTTTCCTTTGTAGCGGAATGTTTGTGGAACCTCACCCAGCAGGCTATCCAACAAGGCTTCAGCCTTTTCCCGATAGAGAGGAAGATTGCGCTCTTTCACAGCCAAGTCTGCCCATGTGGCCAGTTGCTTGATGAGTTCTCTGTGATTGTGTTCGGTAACTCCTTCTGTCAATCCGGTATAGGACTCGGTAGGCAGAATGCCATGTCGGGCAATCATGCGTAAAGAAGTGTGTCCAAGGCTTCCCCCTCTCACGCGGTCACGGCCACGTGTGTAATAGTGGTAGTTGAAATGTTCCAAATATTTCTGCCTTGCAATGTACATTACAGAGAGACGTACAGTATCCCCTCCGGCGAAAAGTCTGTCAGACTCTAGCAACGAGGCTGTTGCATGTGCCCAACAAGTAGAAGTCTTTGCCTGATTTAAAACAGAAGTGTAGCCACACAACTTATCCACGGCGAAGGTGTGTTGGGGCAGTTGTTTCTTGTCGCCGGCAAATAGTGCTGTCGTCAAATAAACCAGTACGGTGAAAAGTAAAATCCTACGCATTCGGAAGTTAGTTTTAAAGGTTTTCAATTCATATTTCCACTTCACCGTACAAATATAGAGAATCTCTTTCAGACACACACCATTCTTCAGATTTATTTCTGAACCGAGAGATGCACTCAAGAACCGAAAGTTGAGTTTGTAAGACTTGAATATATATATAATAGGTGTTCCACCTAAAGAATCTTATTCAAGTCGTACCCGCGTTGCTTGCTTCGGGAAGAGCGTGAACTTTTGTTGTGGTTGTCGGGGTAACTTTTAAAGGTGATGGGGATGGTGTAACGGCATCTTACAGCTTGACCTTGATGGATGGCCGGTTTCCATTTGGGCATATTCTGAACAACACGGATAGCTTCTTTATCCAAAATAGGGTGTAAACTTCGCAGAACTTTCACATCAGTAATGCTCCCGTCCTTGTCTACAACAAAGCTGATACTGACTTTGCCGGAGATTCCATTGGCTGACCTGGGGTGCTGAATGTTGTTCTTTAGATAGCGTATAAGCCCCTCTGTTCCACCTTTAGAAAATTCTGCATTTTGATCAACCTGTTGCGGGCTGTTTACTTCGTTAGCTTCATTCCCATTTTGAGATTTAGCCGGCGGCATTCCCATTCTGACGCCTTGACCATAAGTAAAGAAGAGGGCAACCCCCCCACGCATCTTTACCGGCTTCCCATCTTTGATGGCCGGTATCCAGGCCGGCATGTCACGGACTGCTTGCAGAACAGTTTCGTCTGCCTCGGGAGAGACACTTTTGGTCAGTTTGGGGTTGAGAATGGTTCCATCTTTATCGATGACGAAACTCAGGTGAACTTTTTCCCGCGTACCCTTTTTCAGTGCTTTGCGTGGGAGCTTGATGCTTTCAAAGTATTTTTTCAGACCGTGCATGCCACCTATGGCAAACTCCGGCCGTTGGTCTTGCTCTCCCAGCATTCTGAAATTATAGATGCGGTCGTCATCGGTAGCGGGTGTTGCCACATTGATTGCGGTACTGTCTTGGGGCGTTTGCGCAACTGCTTTGCCATGGCCTGCGGCCAATAACAAAACAACCGACAACAGGAGTCGCCACCAAGGTGCACTCCGTTGCCGGTTTGTTTTTCTCATGTTTCTCATGGGAATGAAACTTTTTGGGGGTTATGCCTGCCCCTTCTCAATCATGGCAAGAATCTCTTTCAAGTCTTCTGCCGAAAGAGCTTGTTCCTGTGCGAAGAATGATACCATTTGCTTGTACGAGTTGTCGAAATAGTTGTTGGTAAAATTCTTCATGAAGTTACTCTTGTACTCGTCTTTACTGATGAGTGCCTTGTATTGGTAAATGTTACCAAAGCGAGTCGGCTTAATGTAATGCTTGCGTTCCAAGTTCTTGAAAATGGAAGCTACAGTAGTGTAAGGCGGACGCGGCTCAGCAAATTTAGCCAATACTTCTTTCACGAAACAGGGTTCCAAACTCCAGATGTGGAGCATCACTTCTTCTTCTTGTCTTGTTAATTTTTCCATAAGAACAATGTTTTAACATTAGTGAATCGTGCACAAATATACGCTTTTTGCGTAAAATGGAAAGAATTAACAAGTTAAAAATATAAAATAAATTTCGGGCTTGTTTGATATTCTGACACTTTGTATATCGAACCGCCTGAGAATCGCTTATTTCGGGACGAGGGGGAGGGTGGTGCAGAATTTTAAAGCGGGAAAGGCTTAAATGCTTGTCAAATAGTGCGGTATCGAAATATTTACAAAAAATCTAGCGAAAAAATATCCCGAATTAGCTGGCTTTTTGAGTTGAATTTGCTCCACACAAGTACGGAATCTGCTCCACACAAGCCTCCTGTTTCTTCCACACTTGTGTGGAGCAAGCGGCGTACAAGTCTCCAGCAAACAAATTATTTGTCTCTTGACGCTTCCAAGCACAAGAGAAGTGCATATTCTTTAAGTATTATACATATGTATGCAATATTTCTTGTATGCTTATCCCCTTTTCTGCTCATCTTTCACCTAGATTACAGATTTTTGAAAAATGGGCAGTAAGCAAATCTTCTGATAATCGTGCATTTTGTCGCTAAATCTTTCAAACTTCTAACAACTGTTGCTTAAGATTTTTTTTCTTCTCCTTCCCTTTCCCTTCCCGCAGGAAGAAATTTTGCGTAATGTTTCTCTTATGTATATAAAATAGATGTGTGGTGCACAAGCAAACGATTTATTGCTTACCTTTACGGCCAATAATTAAAACGATGCAACTATGAAAGTAAAACTTATGCTATTGACGCTGCTGCTGCCGACTATGCTCGGGGCGCAGATTGTGTATCACGATGCGGCTCAGTTCCCGCTTTTGGGAAAGGCTACTGATGCTACTGCCGGACGTTATGACCGCTTGCCGGACTCGTTGGAAACCAAGGCTCGCAAGCAACTGGTGGATTTAGGTCATAACAGTGCGGGTATGGCCATCCGTTTCCGCAGTAACTCTACCACTATCAAGGCCAAGTGGGAGGTGCTGAACAAGTTCGGTATGGGACACATGACTAACATTGGTGTACGAGGTGTGGATCTTTATTGTATGGATGAGGGCAAATGGTACTTTGCCGGAAGTGGTTTCCCAGGAGGAAAAGAGAGTGAGGCTCTGTTGATAAAGGATATGCCAGCGCGTGACCGTGAATTTATGCTCTACTTGCCGCTGTACGATGGTACGGTGAAGGTGGCCATTGGTGTGGACTCGCTTGCTACCATTTCAGGCCCGCAGGTGAATCATCCGGTGCAGGAGCGCCCACTGGTGTTCTATGGTACCAGCATCTTGCAAGGTGGGTGTGCCAACCGTCCGGGCATGGCGCACACCAATATATTGAGCCGTTGGTTGGGACGTGAGTGTATCAACCTGGGATTCAGTGGTAATGCTCGTTTGGACTATGAGGTGGCAGAGGTGATTGCTTCTGTAAAAGATGCCTCGGTTATTGTGCTGGATTTCTTGCCTAATGTAACCATCGAACAGCTGAAAGAGCGTTTCTTCCCCTTCTATAAGATTATCCGCCAGGCGTGTCCTGATACTCCTATCTTGCTGGTAGAGAACCCGCCTTTCCCGAACGGACGCTTCAATGCAGAGATACAAGAACATCTCACTACTGAGAATGGTATCTATAAGGAGTACTTCAAGCAACTGAAGAAAGAGGGTGACAAGAACGTCTACTACTTCAGCAATGAGGGCATGATAGGTGACGATGGTGAAGCAACTGTGGATGGTAGTCACTTTACCGACCTGGGCTTTATGCGCTATGCAGAGAAGCTCTATCCTGTACTGAAGAAACTGGTAAAAGAGTAACGTAACGCGCTGTCGACTGACAGCTGCTTCGTGAAACATCTATAAATTAAACGGATGAGGCAGATTGATGAATCCCATGCGTGCATGGTCGGAATCAGGAAATCTGCCTCATCCGCTTGTTTTAGGACGGCGACCGAAATGTGGTTGCAGTAACGGTCTTTTATTTCAGTGTAAACTGTTGTGAACCTATGAGTGTGCCTTCGGCAAAGATGTCTACACGGTAATCGCCTGCATAGAGATACTCTTCTACGTTCCAGTAAACGGTTACGTCTTGTTCCTCGCCATTGTACTCAATGTACTTCTTGATGGAGTAGGGTAACTGGCGGTTCTCGTAGGTAAAGGTGGCGGATGCGTCTTTAGTCAGCACATCATTGTCTGGTTTGTTGATGCGGATGTAGAGGGTGCGCTCGCCGGTTTCGGCTGTAATGTTCTTCACAATGGTGAAGTCTATCTTGAATTTCACTACATCTTTTACCTTCTTGGCTGTTTTCCCACGTTTGTTCTGAGCCTGTACCTGAATGTTGGTAGCATCGAGCTGGGCAGCCAATGTAACTGTCTTAGTCAGGTTCTTTTTCTCCTCACTCAAAGTGTTGATTTGTTGCGAGGCGGCATTATACTTCTTGGTTACGTCGGCAATAATCTCTTTCTGATGGGCAGTCAGTCGGTTCAGAGAATCAATCTGGTTGATGTAGCCCACCATTACCTTGCGGAGTGATGCCAACTCTTTCTTCAGCCTACGAATCTCGGCAGCGTTGCTGCTTTTCACGGTGCGCAACTCCTCCAGTAAGCGTTGTGTTTTCAGCTGTTCCTGCTCTAGAAGAACAGAGAGAGAGTCGTTCGATACGGTCAGCTTCAACTCGTCGTATTGCTTGGCGAAAGTGGTGTACTCGTTCTCCAAGTCCTCTTTTTCTAACTGGAACTCTTGAATCAGTTCTTTGTTCGTTTGCTTTTCTGAAATCAATAAGGCTGTTACACCTATTAGTAATAATACAAGTACGCTTCCGATGATAACGGGTAACTTGCTTCTCTTTTCTGCCATTGTTATGGATGCTAAAATGGGATAAATAAAAGCTATATTTTCTGTTTTGAAATTACAAAACGCCACAAAAGTAGTGATTTATCCCCAAACAGTTTATGTTACCAGAACTTCTATTTGTGCATTTAACTAAAATTATTGCAGAAAAATTTCTTCAATAGGGAATAACAGCGTACATTTGTAACAACTTTAAAAATACTCACTTTAAACAAAAGATTAAGAACTATGTCAAAAGTAACCGTAGTAGGTGCAGGTAACGTAGGTGCTACATGCGCCAATGTGTTGGCCTTTAATGAAGTGGCTGACGAAGTTGTAATGCTGGACGTAAAAGAAGGCGTTTCTGAAGGTAAGGCAATGGATATGATGCAGACTGCTCAGTTGTTGGGCTTCGACACTACCATCGTAGGTTGCACTAACGACTATGAAAAGACTGCTAACTCTGACGTTGTAGTGATTACCTCTGGTATTCCCCGCAAACCGGGTATGACACGTGAAGAGCTGATTGGCGTAAATGCCGGTATCGTTAAGTCTGTTGCACAAAACATTCTGAAATATTCTCCCAACGCTATCTTGGTAGTTATCTCTAACCCGATGGATACCATGACTTACCTCTCTTTGAAGTCACTCGGCTTGCCGAAGAATCGTATCATCGGTATGGGTGGTGCTTTGGATAGCTCTCGTTTCAAATACTTCTTGTCTCAAGCTTTGGGCTGCAACGCTAACGAGGTAGAAGGTATGGTAATTGGTGGCCACGGTGACACAACTATGATTCCGCTGGCTCGCTTGGCTACTTACAAAGGCCAACCGGTTAGCACATTGCTGAGTGCAGAGAAGTTGGAAGAGGTAGTTGCTTCTACTATGGTAGGTGGTGCTACTCTGACTAAGCTGTTGGGTACTTCTGCTTGGTATGCTCCGGGTGCAGCTGGTGCAGCTGTTGTTGAGTCTATCATCCACAACCAGAAGAAGATGATTCCTTGCTCTGTAATGTTGGAAGGCGAATATGGCCAGTCAGACATCTGTATCGGCGTTCCCGTTATCTTGGGTAAGAATGGTATTGAAAAGATTGTTGAACTGGAACTGACTGAAGACGAAAAAGCTAAGTTTGCTGCCAGTGCAGAAGCTGTTCGTAAGACCAACGCTGCTTTGAAAGAAGTAGGCGCTCTCTGATTAGATTCTATTCTCCAAAGTGAATAATTGCTGAGCCTCTTTCCTCTCCTTAGGAGAATGGGAAGAGGCTTTTTTATGAGTGTGCAGCGGAAGGGTAAAAACTACTACTATTAACCCTTCTAACTACTACTATTAACTCATCCAACTACTACTATTAACTTGCCCAACTACTACTATCTACTTGGGAAACTACTACTATCTACTTTCTGAACTCTTTTTAGAAGCCTGACTTTTAGGGTGGAGGAACAGTTTCGTTTATAAAAATTAACCGTTTACTCCCTCTTTAAAACATGTGGTAAATTTGTTCTCCTCACAAATAACCTTTAAATTTGCCACAAACTAATTATATATATTATGAGTACGATATTGGAACTGGCTCCCAAGAATGTTTGGAAGCACTTTTATGCACTGACACAAGTGCCTCGTCCGTCTGGACACATGGAAAAGATTACCGAATTCATGGTTAATTTCGGTAAGAACCTCGGTTTGGAAACCTTTGTAGATGAGGCCGGAAACGTAATTATCCGCAAGCCCGCTACTCCGGGAATGGAGAATAGAAAAGGTGTGATTCTTCAGGCACATATGGATATGGTGCCGCAGAAGAATAACGATACGGTTCATGACTTTGAAAACGACCCCATCGAGACTTACATTGATGGCGATTGGGTGAAAGCTAAAGGTACTACATTGGGCGCAGACAATGGTTTGGGCGTGGCAGCCATCATGGCTGTGTTGGAAGCAACAGACCTGAAGCACGGTCCGTTGGAAGCACTTATCACCAAGGATGAAGAGACCGGTATGTTTGGTGCTTTCGGTTTGAAGCCCGGAACTGTTAAGGGTGACATTCTGCTCAATTTGGACTCAGAAGATGAAGGCGAACTCTACATCGGTTGCGCAGGCGGTTTGAACATTGCTGCTACGCTTGAATATAAGGAAGAAGAAGTTCCGCAAGGATTGGTTGCACGCAAGGTTGTACTGAAAGGTTTGCGAGGCGGACACTCCGGTTTGGAAATCAATGAAGGACGTGGTAATGCTAACAAGTTGTTGGCACGTGTGCTGCACGATTTGCTTATCGAGTTCGATTGTCAGCTGGCTTCTTATGAAGGAGGAAACTTGCGTAACGCCATTCCGCGTGAGGCCAGTGCTGTATTGGTGTTCAATCCGGAAGATATGGAAGGCTTGGAAGAGTACATCAAAGAGTATGAAGCTCAAATCAATTCAGAATACGAATCCATTGAAAAAGATGTGGTGCTGAAGATTGAAGAGACAGAAATGCCAAAGGCATTGGTTCCGGAAGAGATTCAGGACAATATGATAAGCATGATGATGGCTATTCAGAATGGTGTTATGCGTATGATTCCTACCATTCCTGATACGGTGGAAACCTCTTCTAATCTGGCTATCGTTACAATCAAAGAGGGTAAGGTAGACGTTCGCATTCTGGCCAGAAGCTCTTGCGACACAATGAAAGAGTTCTTGGCAGACAGCTTGCTGGCTTGTTTCTCTTTGGCTGGAATGAAGGTGGAAACCAGCGGAGGTTACAGTGGTTGGCAACCCAATGTAAACAGTCCTATTCTTCATGCCATGAAGGCCTCTTACGAGAAGCAGTTTGGTGTGGCTCCGGCTGTAAAGGTAATCCACGCAGGTTTGGAATGTGCTATCATCGGTGCCAATTGCCCGCAAGGCTTGGATATGATTTCCTTTGGTCCGACACTTCGTTCACCTCACTCTCCGGACGAAAGAGCGTTGATTCCTACCGTTGCCAAGTTCTATGACTTCTTGGTTGCTACATTGGAACAAACTCCGGAAAAGTAATTCTACACCTTATTTATATAAAGGAGGGCGTGTCAAAAATCGGCGCGCCCTCGTTTTATTTCATCGTTCTTCCTTTCTATGGTCATGCCGCGATTTTGAGTCTGTCGTTCCCAAAATGTCCGTTAGTGAGTTCAAACGGCACTACTTTGGCATTATTAGCCTCG
>JAGATY010000042.1 GCA_017621035.1 Bacteroides sp.
GAGATAAAATCATAAAGTGGAAGGAAACAGCTAATATTCGGGATTTGGGGAAATCCCCAACTTTTTAGCCCGATTTTGGCCGGTTTTGGGGACAATTTGGGGGATTTCCCGAACTTTTTTCGGAATCCTCACAAGATTCTCAGGAAATCCCAAGAATATTCTCGTTTCTTGACAGATTTATCGGGAAATACCCGAGATTTTCGGGAAAAGTTGGGGAAAGGTTGGGGAAAAATCGGGTTGCAGCCTCTGAAAGGAGGAAGATTTGGATAGTTCTGGAAGAGGGTAGGCTAGAAAACAAATGGAGGCGTGGATAAGAGGGGTGAGTAATACTCTATTTCCACGCCTCCATTTTGGAGGATTTTGCCAACAATGGTTTTTGATTACAGAAGCTCAACGAAATGCTTACGCAGACCGGCATCCATCAGGGTGCAGATTTCGCGAAATTCACTGAAAGCTTCAGCCTTGGCTTTCTTACGAGTTTGAATATCATTCAGATATTTCTCTTCTTCCCACTCACGCCAAGGAAACCGACCTAAATAAGTGGGCATGTAGACATGAAGGCAGTTTTTGCTGCAACAATTGGTTTGACCATCCAGCGGAAACCACTCTTGCATCAGAGCAATAAACTTGCTCTGTTGGCAACCCGTCTTTAACAGTTTCAAATCACTCAGCACACGCCAAAGGCAGAACCAATGACACTTCTGCTTAATGAACGGAAGGCAATGCTTACGGACTGCATTGCGCAACAACATGAAACTGATTGGTTTGGTGTTTGGCTTGCCCGACTGTGGACATAGGCTGTAACATTTCCTGAATACATTGGAACTATTACATGCCTTCTCGTCGGGCAGCTCTTGTTCCTCCTCTTCTTTCTCCTCTTCGGTAGGTTGGTTATGAACTACTTCAGAAGTGGAAGATACCCCATTGTTCTCATGTTCAGAAAGAGAAAATTCAAAATGAACTGAAAATTTCCCTCCTTTGCGGCGACTGGAGAGTAGCTTACTGAGAACATCAAAAAACTCCTGTGGAGACGGATTAGAATCCTGATTAAAAGTTTTCATAAGCAAACAAACTTTTGATTAGACAAAAGTAAAGCAAAATTAAGGAAAATAAACCATACTTCCAACACCATTATTAGAAGTGCTGACCTTATTAGAAATTATTAACTCAACTTTCGCAAGTAAGCTTGGGGAGATAAAGTTGAGCTTGCGAAACTGAATTTGGCAGATGGTCTGAAAGACCAGGTGCCGTAGGCACTATAGTAGCCGCGGGCTTTTAAGCCCGTGGTAGTGATATTTTTACACTCCTTGCGTCTGTAAAGACGCGGTCTGTAAGACTACTATAGCCTCCGGCCCCGTCTTCCAGACGGATGGATAGAAATCGAGTAGCCTATCCATGGACTTGAAAGTCCGCGGTTATTGAAAGTGGCTTTGCCACCTGGTCTTTCAGACCATCTGCCGAACTGACGTTAAAATATCATGAGGGTGGGGAAGTGTGTGCTAAAATAAAAAGTCCGATTGCTGAGGTAGCAACCGAACCGGAGTTAGATTGATTGATGTGTTGTCGGATTATGCGATGCCGTGTGCGTTAGCCTCTTTATCAATCTTCTTGATGAGGCCTTGCAATACTGCACCGGGGCCACACTCGGTAAATTCGTCAGCACCGTCGGCAATCATGTTCTGAACTGTTTGTGTCCAGCGAACTGAAGCTGTAAGTTGTGCTACCAGGTTCTTCTTGATTTCTGCCGGATCGGTATGAGGCAGTGCATCAACATTCTGATAGATGGGGCACTTCGGTGTGTGGAACTCGGTAGCGTTGATTGCGGCTTCCAACTCAACTTTGGCCGGATTCATCAGCGGTGAGTGGAAAGCACCACCAACCTTCAACGGCAATGCACGTTTGGCGCCGGCAGCTTTCATCAGTTCACAGGCTTTGTTGATACCTTCGATAGAACCGGAGATTACCACCTGACCCGGGCAGTTGAAGTTAGCTGCTACACAAACTTCGCCTTCTGCTGATACTTGTTCACAAATCTCGTTAATCTTTTCATCCGACAGTGCGATGATGGCGGCCATTGTTGAGGGTTGCATTTCACATGCCTTTTGCATAGCCATAGCACGAGCATACACCAGTTTCAGACCATCTTCAAAACTCAGAGCACCGGCAGCTACCAATGCAGAGAACTCGCCCAGTGAGTGACCGGCAGTCATCTCCGGCTTGAAGGCTTCACCCATGCAGAGGGCTGAGATTACTGAGTGGAGAAATACTGCAGGTTGTGTAACCTTGGTCTGACGGAGGTCTTCATCAGTTCCTTCAAACATAAGATCTGTGATGCGGTATCCTAGGATTTCATTGGCTTTCTCAAACAATTCTTTTGCCAAAGGAGAAGATTCGTAGAGATCCTTACCCATGCCTACAAACTGTGCTCCTTGACCGGGAAATACAAATGCTTTCATATCTATTCTTTTTATTGTTAGTGAATTCTGGCCGCAAAGGTAGAGCTTTTTTCTTAAAAGCAGCACATTTCTGAGGCATTTGTGCATTTTATCAATACCTTTGCGGGGGAGTTGGCAATTGATAATTGACAGTTGACAGTTGGTAGATTAAATTATATTGATGGCTATGTTGCATTTTGATAGTGATTATATGGAGGGGGCACACCCTGAATTGATGTGTCGCCTGATGGAGACAAACCTGGAACAAACTGTAGGATATGGTAATGATGAGTACACAGCAAGAGCTAAAGAACTGATTAAGAAGGCTTGTCTGTGCCCGGAGGCTCGTGTACATTTTCTGGTAGGAGGAACACAGACTAATGCCACCGTGATTGATGGATTATTGGCTCGGCATGAGGGGGTGATGGCTGCAGAGTCGGCTCATATCAATGTTCACGAAGCAGGAGCCATTGAAGCTTCCGGGCATAAGGTACTTACATTGCCTTCGTATGAGGGTAAGGTGCGGGCTGCTGATGTGGAGCAGTATGTTACAGACTTCTATCGTGATGAGACTTACGAGCATATGGTAGCACCCGGAATGCTTTATATCTCTCATCCTACCGAGTATGGAACTCTTTATACGTTGGAGGAGTTGCGGGAACTGAGTCGTGTTTGCCGAGTTGCACACATTCCTTTATATATGGATGGTGCCCGGTTGGGCTATGCTCTTGCTGCAGATGATACAGATGTAACCTTGCCGGAAATAGCCCGTCTGTGTGATGTGTTCTATATCGGTGGCACTAAGGTGGGTGCGCTGTTTGGTGAGGCTGTTGTTATCAGTAATCCTACTGTACTGCCTCATTTCTTTCCGCTAGTGAAACAACATGGTGCTCTGTTGGCCAAAGGACGGTTACTGGGGGTGCAGTTTGAGACATTGTTTACCGAAGGATTGTATGAAAAGATTGCCCGCCATGCCGTCAGTTTGGCTATGCGCCTGAAGGATGCTTTCCGCGCCAAGGGATATGAGGTCTACATCGATTCCCCTACTAACCAGCAATTCTTTCGTCTGCCTAATGAAGAGATTGACAGACTGATGCGTTACGCGACATTCGAATTGTGGGGGCCTCGTGGACGAACTCACACTGTTGTACGCTTTGTTACCTCTTGGGCTACTCCTTCAGAGGCTGTGGATGAGTTGATTAGTCTCCTTTGATACGGATTCTATTGTTTCTTTTCTTTTACCTCTATTTGTATATGTATCGGTATGCCTTTCTCTGCACTCGGAGAGGAAGGTGTTGTAATCTATTTTTGTAATCAGAAAGAGTGAGGGTAGGGCTTACTTTCTGTAAAAAAGCAAAATAGAGGGGGAATATGCTCGCTAATCTCCAACTTTTTTATAATTTTGCGCCCTTAATAAATAATAAGAGGTGCAGTGCACCGGCCGGGGAATCTCGGAGTAACTGAAGTAAAAACGATAAATCAAGTATAAGCATGGGTAAGAAATTTGCCGAGTATCAGAACTTCAACCTCTCAGACATCAATAAAGAGGTGCTGAAGAAGTGGGATGCGAACGATGTGTTCGCCAAAAGTATGACTGAACGTGAGGGCTGTCCCTCATTCGTATTTTTCGAGGGTCCCCCCTCAGCCAACGGAATGCCGGGTATTCATCACGTAATGGCTCGCTCTATCAAAGACATCTTCTGCCGTTACAAGACCATGAAAGGTTACCAAGTGAAGCGTAAAGCCGGTTGGGATACACATGGATTGCCGGTAGAATTGGGTGTGGAGAAGGCACTGGGCATCACTAAAGAAGACATCGGTAAGACTATTTCTGTGGCTGAATACAATGCAGCATGCCGTAAGGATGTGATGAAGTTTACCAAAGAGTGGACAGACCTGACACACAAAATGGGATATTGGGTAGATTTGGATAATCCCTATATCACATACGACAACCGTTACATTGAAACCTTGTGGTGGTTGCTTAAACAGTTGTACAAGAAGAACTTGCTCTATAAAGGTTATACTATACAGCCTTACTCTCCGGCAGCAGGTACCGGCCTTAGTTCACATGAGTTGAATCAACCGGGATGTTACCGTGACGTGAAGGATACAACTGTTGTAGGACAGTTCAAAATGAAGAATCCTAAGCCGGAGATGGCCGAATGGGGTACTCCTTACTTCATTGCTTGGACAACCACTCCCTGGACTCTGCCTTCAAATACTGCCCTCTGTGTAGGACCAAAGATTGACTACGTGGCCGTGCAGACATATAATGGGTACACGGGTGAAAAGATTACAGTGGTATTGGCAAAGCCCTTACTTTACACTCACTTTAACAAGAAAGCAGAAGGACTTGCACTTGAAGAGTACAAACCGGGTGATAAGTTGATTCCTTTTAAGGTGGTAGGTGAGTATAAAGGCTCTGACCTTGTAGGTATGCAGTATGAACAGTTGCTTCCTTGGGTAAAGCCGGTGAGCGTGGACGAGAACGGTCATTGGCAAGATGCTTCAGAGAAAGCTTTCCGCGTTATTGCAGGTGACTATGTGACCACAGAAGATGGTACGGGTATTGTACACATTGCTCCTACCTTTGGTGCAGACGACGCCTTTGTGGCACGGGCTGCCGGTATCCCCTCTCTGTTCATGATCAATAAGCGTGGTGAGACTCGTCCGATGGTTGACTTGACCGGTAAGTTCTATCTGATGGAGGAACTGGATGAGACCTTTGTACAAGCTTGCGTAGACGTGGAAACTTACAAAGAGTATGAAGGACGCTGGGTGAAAAATGCCTATGACCCGCAATTTACCGTGGATGGTAAGTATGACGAAAAGGCTGCACAAACGGCAGAAAACCTGGATATCTACATCTGTATGGTGATGAAAGCTGCCAATAAGGCTTTCAAGATAGAGAAGCATGTTCACAACTATCCGCACTGCTGGCGTACAGATAAACCGGTGCTCTACTATCCGCTGGATAGCTGGTTCATTCGCTCAACAGCATGTAAAGAGCGTATGATGGAACTTAATAAGACCATCAACTGGAAGCCGGAATCGACAGGAACCGGACGCTTCGGTAAGTGGCTGGAAAACTTGAATGACTGGAACCTCTCACGTTCACGCTATTGGGGCACTCCATTGCCTATCTGGCGTACAGAAGAGGGAGATGAGGAGATTTGCATTGAATCAGTGGAAGAACTCTATAACGAAGTAGAGAAAGCTGTTGCTGCCGGTGTGATGACAAGCAATCCTTATAAAGAACGTGGTTTTGAACCGGGTGTTTATACACAGGAAAACTATGATAAGATTGATTTGCATCGTCCTTACGTAGATGACATCATTCTGGTATCAAAAGAGGGTAAGCCCATGAAGCGTGAGACAGACCTTATTGATGTCTGGTTTGATTCCGGTGCTATGCCTTATGCACAAATCCATTATCCATTTGAAAACAAGGAGTTACTCGACACTCATCAGGTATATCCGGCAGACTTTATAGCCGAAGGTGTAGACCAGACACGTGGATGGTTCTTTACGTTGCATGCCATAGCAACAATGGTGTTCGACAGTGTTTCTTATAAAGCAGTTATCTCTAACGGATTGGTGCTTGACAAGAATGGAAATAAGATGTCTAAGCGTCTGGGTAATGCTGTAGATCCTTTCAGTACGATTGAGAAGTATGGTTCAGACCCGTTGCGTTGGTATATGATAACAAACTCGTCACCGTGGGATAACTTGAAGTTTGACGTGGATGGAGTAGAAGAGGTGCGCCGTAAATTCTTTGGTACCTTATATAATACATATTCTTTCTTTGCCCTCTATGCCAATGTTGATGGTTTTGAGTATAAGGAGGCAGATGTGCCCATGAATGAGCGTCCGGAAATTGACCGATGGATTCTTTCTGTTCTCAATACACTGGTGAAGGATGTTGACGCTTGCTACAATGATTATGAACCGACTAAGGCGGGACGTTTGATTCAGGACTTTGTGAACGATAATCTATCTAACTGGTATGTTCGTCTGAACCGTAAACGTTTCTGGGGTGGTGGTATGACAACAGACAAACTTTCTGCTTACCAAACACTCTACACTTGCCTGGAGACTGTTGCTAAGTTGATGGCACCGATAGCTCCATTCTATGCAGATATGCTGTATGGCGACTTGATTGCTGTAACCGGACGTGATACGGTAGCTTCTGTACACTTGGCCAAGTATCCGGATTGCAATGAGGCTTGCATTGACAAGGAACTGGAGGCACGCATGAAGATGGCACAAGACGTGACTTCTATGGTGTTGGCATTACGTCGTAAAGTGAACATTAAAGTTCGCCAACCGCTGCAGTGTATTATGGTTCCGGTAGTAGATGAGGAACAACGAAATCATATAGAGGCAGTGAAGAACTTAATCATGAACGAAGTCAACGTGAAAGAGATTAAGTTTGTAGAAGGTGCTGCCGGTGTATTGATTAAAAAGGTAAAATGCGACTTCAAGAAGTTGGGACCGAAGTTTGGCAAGCAGATGAAGGCTGTAGCCGCAGCGGTGTCTACATTGTCGCAAGAGGCTATTGCAGAACTGGAAAAGAATGGCTCTTACACGTTGAATCTTGATGGTGCAACTGCTGTAATTGAAACTACAGATGTGGAAATCTTCAGTGAAGATATTCCCGGCTGGTTGGTTGCTAACGAGGGCAAGCTGACTGTTGCATTGGAAGTAACGGTAACAGAGGAGTTGCGTCGTGAGGGTATTGCACGCGAATTGGTAAATCGTATTCAGAACATCCGTAAGTCTAGTGGCTTTGAGATAACAGATAAAATTATTATTACCTTATCTAAAAATGAGCAAACAGATGATGCGGTAACAGAATATAAGGAGTATATTTGCAACCAAGTATTAGGACTTTCGTTGACATTGGCAGAGAGTGTAGAGAATGGAACAGAGTTGAACTTTGATGATTTCTCTCTTTTTGTAAATGTAGTGAAAGCCTAATGGAAAGATAATAACTTATTAACAATCATATGTTATGAGCTATAAGCATGAGAAATAATGCTTATGGCTCGTAGCATATAAAACTAAAATCTATATATTATGTCAGAAAAAACAAGATATTCAGATGCTGAGTTAGAAGAGTTCCGTGCTATAATCATGGAGAAGTTGTCTGTAGCACAAAAGACATATGACCAACTGAAAGCTGCTTTGACAGGTGCCGATGGTAATGATGTGGATGATACATCTCCTACTTATAAAATATTGGAAGAGGGCGCAAACACTCTCTCCAAAGAAGAAACTACCCGTTTGGCTCAACGCCAGTTGAAGTTTATTCAGGACTTGAGAGCTGCGTTGGTACGTATTGAAAACAAAACGTATGGTGTATGTCGTGAGACCGGTAAGCTGATTCCGGCAGAGCGCCTTCGTGCTGTACCTCATGCTACTCTTAGCATCGAAGCCAAGAATAACGGTAAAAAGTAACGAATGGGAAAGTTCTTTTCAAAAGGGCGTATCGCTTTACTTATCATTTTCTCTGTATTGATTATAGACCAAGTCATAAAAGTCGTGGTAAAGACTTCTATGTATTGGCATGAAAGCATCCGAATTGCTGATTGGTTCTATATATTGTTTACAGAGAACAATGGTATGGCATTTGGCTTGGAGATAGTGGAGAAACTGTTCCTGACTTCATTCCGCATCATTGCAGTGGTCGTGATTGCCTATTATTTATATAAGGCTGTTAAGTTGAAGATGAAGACCGGTTTCTTGGTTTGTGTCTCTCTTATTTTAGCCGGGGCATTGGGTAATATTATTGATTGTGTGTTCTACGGGGTGCTGTTTAGTGAAAGTACACATGCTCAGTTGGCTACTTTTCTACCGGAAGGTGGGGGATATGCACCCTGGTTTTACGGGAAGGTGGTAGATATGTTCTATTTCCCCATTATAGATACCCATTGGCCTCAGTGGATGCCTTTTGTTGGAGGAGAGCATTTTATCTTCTTTAGTCCGATTTTTAATTTTGCTGATGCCTCCATCAGTTGTGGCGTTATAGCCATGTTCCTCTTTTACAGTAAATATCTAAGTGATTCTTATTCACTGTTGGTGAAGAAATGAAAGCAATACATCGACTTCAACTCTCTTTTCTTTGCTTGCTATCTCTTTGGTTGACTGCCTGTAGCGAGAAACGTTCTGACACCATTCTGTCTGATGACCGAATGGCGGATGTGCTATATGATTACCACATCGCTAAGGCCATGGGAGATGAACTTCCATACAATGAAGCCTATAAGAGAGTATTGTATGTTGAGTCGGTTTACAAGAAACATGGTATAACAAAGGCTGATTTTGATAGTTCCATGGTATGGTTTACCCGCCATCCTGAGGCTTTGTGTGATGTCTATTCCATAATCAATCTTCGGATGAATAGTGAGAAGAAGATGCTGGATGAGTTAGTTGCCTTGCGAGAAAATAAACCCAAAGCGACCTTGCCGGGGGATAGTATCAATATATGGTCAGGCAAGCGATCCTATATGTTAACCGGTATGCCGCTGGATAATAAACTGACATTTGTTATTCCTTCAGATACAAATTTTCGGGAGCGAGATACGTTGCGGTGGAATATCAGTTATCGCTATAGTCGACATCTGCCGGATTCTCTTTATGCTCCAACGATGGCTTTGCAACTTCTTTTTGAAAACGACAGTGTATTAACTGCCTCCGAGTGTTTGGATAGCGTAGGCTGGAAGTCATTGTCACTCTCTTCCGACACTTTGGGGCTGATAAAAGAGGTTCGCGGATTTCTCTATTATCCGCAGCAAGGAGATGTTGACAGAGTCTTGTTGATAGATTCCATCGCTCTGATGCGTTACCATGCAACAGATACTTTGCAGGTTGCGAAGAAGCAGAAAACGGAAGAACAAGAGTCTGTAGAAGAGAAAGAAGAGCCCGCTAAAGCTGTTTCTGTACTGAAAGAAGAGCCCAAGCAGGAACCGAGCGTAAGTACCAATCGTAGCAACCCCCGCATTCGTGAAGTTTCACGCCCCCGGCCGGTTCAGCAGGCCGCTACAGAAAAACCGGTTGTTCAAAGGCAGCAGACTGCACCAAAGAATCTGTCAAAAGATAGGAAGCTATTGGGGAAACCTTTGAAATCGGAAAATAGGAGAGTTCCTTTAAAGCAGAATAACCTGCAGGTGAAGGAGAAACGCTGATGAAACGTTACGCCTCCCATTATGTGTTATTTCCTGGGCAAGGATTTTTGAAACAGCATGTTGTAGAGATAGAGTCTGCCACCCAAGTTCGTGTATTCCCGTTGACAGCTGAGATAGAAGATACCGAATGGCTTCCGGGTATCCTCCATGTAGAACATACCACTTCCTGGGAAGTATTTCATATACCTTGTTTCGATTTCAAGGCAATGAAACCTGTCGACGGAACTCTGCGCAGACGATTGCTGTAGCAATAGCCACGTTCAATGATTCTGAGGTAGGTCGTTCGCTTGGGTAGTTCGGAATGTATAACTTACGGTTTACCAGCTTTTCCACCTCTTTGCTGATGCCGTTTCCCTCATTTCCCATCACAATCAAACCATTCTTTGAGAGTGGTTGCGAGTACATGTTTCCCCCATCTAGAAAGGTTCCATACACCGGAATCTCTTTCAGTGAGCTGATAAGTTCGGGTAATGAAGTGTAATGAACATGAACACGAGCAATGGCTCCCATACTGGCTTGTACCACTTTCGGGCTATAGACATCTACAGTATTGGGTGAGCAGAAGATGTGCTCAATGCCAAACCAGTCTGCCAGTCGGATGATAGTACCAAGGTTTCCCGGGTCTTGTACGTCGTCCAAAGCAAGGCAAAGCGATTGATTGATAACCGAACTATCCATTTCCTCTTCACGTTGTTCAAATACGGCCAGTACCTGTTGGGGAGTTTTTTGCAGACTGGCGCGTGTCAACTCCTCTTCTGTCACCTCATAAATCTCTGTTACCGAAAAGCGATTTCTGTTTGTTGAGAGCCATTCAGCAGTAGCTGCCAGTAGTCTACAAGGCATCTCGTTCAGCAGTTCTCCTACCAGTTTATGCCCTTCGGCCAAGAAAACTTTCTCCTTTTTCCGGTTCTTCTTTAGCTCAAGTGAGTGGATATATTTGATTCGGTTCTTACTCAGTGTCATAAAATGTTCTTTTTATGAGGCAAATGTAATTGATTATTTTTACATTTGTACCGTTTATACACACATTTAATACGCAGATATGAAGAAAGGCATTTACTGTGCAATCATAACACTCATTCTATTATTGTCGGCTTCTTGTTCTTCCACGAAATATGTTCCTGACGGTTCTTTCTTGTTGGACGATGTGAAAATACATACAGACAATAAGGCAGTAAAGCCTTCCGAACTCTCTCTCTATGTCCGTCAGAATCCGAATGCAAAGTGGTTTAGTCTGTTGAAAACACAGCTTTATGTCTATAATTGGTCGGGGAAAGACTCTACCAAATGGGTAAACCGTTTGTTCCGAAGAATGGGAGACCCGCCTGTAATCTATAGTGAGGCTGAGACTGAACGCACCTCCCAAGAGATGACTAAGGCTGTTCAGAACTTAGGTTACATGGCTGCCTCTGTAGAACCTATTCGCTCTGTTGACAAGAAGAAACTGAAACTTATCTATAAAGTCACCACTGGCAAGCCTTATAAAGTGCGTTCTCTGCGTTATGACATACCGGATGTTAAGATAGAAGAGTATCTGAAGCGTGACTCTTCATCCACCTATCTGTCGGAGGGAATGGACTTCAATGTCAATGTTTTGGATGCTGAACGTCAGCGCATCACCAACCATTTATTGCGTAATGGTTACTATAAGTTTAATAAAGATTACATCTCCTATACGGCTGATACGGTGCGAAATACCCAACTGGTTGACCTGACGTTGCACGTTTCCCTATTCAAACCTCATGAGAGCAACGAGTTGCAACCGCACCGGCAGTATGCCATCAATAAGGTTAACTTTATTACCGATTACAACGTTCTGCAATCTTCTGCACTCAGTAGTGTGGAGGTGAGCGATTCTTTGCACTATAAAGGTTTTCCCATCTACTACAAAGATAAGCTCTATCTGAGGCCGAAGGTACTGACTAACAATCTGCAAATCACTCCCGGAACGCTCTATAATGAGGATGACGTGCAGCGTACCTACTCTAATTTCGGACGTCTGCAAGCATTGAAATACACCAACATTCGCTTCTTTGAGACTCAGCAAGGCGATACTTCAAAGCTCAATGCCTATGTCATGCTGACCAAAAGTAAGCATAAATCCATCTCCTTTGAGTTGGAAGGAACCAACTCAGCCGGTGACTTGGGAGCTGCAGCTGCCGTATCTTTCCAGAACCGGAACCTATTCCGTGGGTCGGAAAGTTTTATGTTGAAGCTTCGTGGAGCCTATGAAGCCATTTCCGGCTTGCAAAGTGGATACGATAGTAATGATAACTATACCGAGTGGGGAGCTGAAGCAACCATCAACTTTCCCCGCTTCATGTTCCCCTTTCTTTCAACTGATTTCAAGCGAAAGATACGGGCAACCACTGAGTTTGGTTTGCAATACAACTACCAAATGCGTCCTGAGTTTACACGAATTGTTGCATCTGCGGCCTGGAGTTATCGTTGGGGCATGCAGCGACAACGTGCTCAGCATCGTATCGACTTACTGGATTTCAACTATCTTTATATGCCCTGGATAGATGCAGAGTTTGAAGAAAAGTATCTGAACAACGAGCAAAACTATATCCTGAAGTATAACTATGACAATCGTTTTATTGTACGTACCGGCTATAGCTTTACCTACAACAGTGCCGGCCAAGCACTGATGAACAACTCTTTACTTGGTAATTCCTACTCGATTCGTTTCAATTTTGAGTCTGCCGGTAATCTGCT
The DNA here is from genome assembly GCA_017621035.1 of Bacteroides sp. Taxonomy (GTDB): domain Bacteria; phylum Bacteroidota; class Bacteroidia; order Bacteroidales; family Bacteroidaceae; genus Bacteroides. Next base: position 12,344 of record JAGATY010000042.1, read on the forward strand.
TTATCTCATTGCCCGTGCTACCAATCTGCAAAAGAATGATGATGATGAATACACTTTATTAAATATTCCTTTTGCTCAATATGTGAGAGCAGACCTTGATTTTGCGCAGAATATTGTCATCGATAACCGAAATTCACTAGCCATGCACTTGGGAGTGGGAGTAGTTGTTCCTTACGGTAATGCCACCATCGTCCCGTTTGAGAAGCGTTACTTTGCAGGAGGAGCTAACAGTGTGCGCGGCTGGTCGGTACGCGATCTCGGACCCGGAGCCTTCCCCGGTGATGGAAACTTCCTCAATCAGTCGGGTGATGTCAAGCTGGATGTCAGTGTAGAGTACCGTACCCGTCTGTTCTGGAAGTTTCGAGGTGCACTTTTTGTCGATGCCGGGAACATATGGACTCTGCGCGATTATAAAGACCAGCCGGGTGGAAAGTTCGACTTTAGTAAGTTCTACAAGCAGATTGCCGTTGCCTATGGTTTGGGCTTGCGCTTGGATTTAGACTTCTTTGTGCTTCGTTTCGATGGAGGTATGAAGGCGGTTAACCCTGCTGGCGTGGGGCGAAAAGGCAGATTTCCTATTGCCAACCCCGATTTTGGACGTGACTTTGCTTTCCACTTTGCCGTCGGTTATCCTTTCTAATCCTTTTCCAAGTTACTCTCTTTACAATCTGAAATTCTAATGATGCCAACATAAATATCGGCTTGTCAGTATTTCCGACAAGCCGATATTCTTTTATATACCTATCATCTCCCTTGAGATGAATAGTTTCCTATTATCTTGCTGCATAATAGCAGTTGGTCGATGCAGCCATGCGGGCGGCAACTACGCCTTTTGCGTCTAGTGTTACCGTAAGTTGTTCACCGTTCGGAAGCATCATCTGAGCTGTTTCGTCACCATTCAGTTGCAGCAACTCGGTGCTTACACCACCGGCTACTACATTCCAGGTGTTTGATTCCTGGTTATAAAGCAGTTCCATGGATGTGTTTTCACCTTCCTTAGTAATGGAGTAGCCGTTCTCAAGAGTCTCAACCAGATAGTTCCCGTTTTCGCCTTTCACCTTTTTAATATCACCGATGCTTGCCATGGGGTTGCTTCCACTCCAGAACTCGATTGAGTTTACAACCAAGATATCTGCCAAGTAGCACACCTCATATACAGGAACAATGTGCAAGGCTACAAAGACAATTTCATTTACAAACTTGTTCCCGATACCTTGATTCCAGGTTGTCAGCTTGCCGTGCAAACCAAATGAACCAATACAAGAACTGAACAGAAATGCCCCACAGACTAATGTGGTGGCAACCGACTTTAAGTTTACTTTATTCATACCTTTTAGTTTTATAGTGTTTATTGTAAGTTTTGAGTCTCTCCACGTGGAAAACCCGTTTGCAAATATATCATTTTTTGGTTAAAGTCTCTGTATCTTCTGCTGATTTTGTTGCTATCTCCCTGTTGCTTTCCTGCTTTCATGTCCTTTTCGAGTGTCTAGTTTTTGGACACTGTTGTCTAATAATTAGACATCAGCTATCGGATGTTTTCTTGTCTAACATCTGATAATCAGTATTCTATCACTTTGGCACACACTTTGCATTACCAGTTGTATAGACTTTAATCATAGTTTCTTCTTTAGATGAAGAGCTATACAACGTGGAAGCTGCGTTGTGAAACGAGGCTTCCTTTTGCGAGTAAAACAACAAATTAAATAACAACAGCAATGAAACAGTTTTATTATGTACTTCAGACCGTATTTCATGGCCGCTCTTCCTACCTCATAAAGGTGCTTTCGTTAGGGCTGGGGCTGACCATGACCATACTTCTCTACTGTCGAGTGGTTTTTGAGCAGAGCTTTGATACTGAGTTTAGGCAACCGGAGAACCTTTATCAGCTATGGTCTGTTTTTACCATCAACAACGAAAAACAGGAACCGCAGGAGTTGAACAACGGGCCTCTGGCCGGTGCCGTTATGGAACACTTCCCTCAAGAGGTTGAAGCCGCCACCTCTTTGAGTAAGTATTGGCTGAACGACCCTCTCTTTCTGGGCAACGCAAAGTTTGATGATGTGAGAGTCGTGACTGCCGATTCTCTCTTTTTTCATACCATGGGTGTTGACCTGATGTGTGGAACTCCCGTTGCTGACTTACAACAAAAAGATGTCATTTACCTAAGCGAATCATTGGCTCGTCGTATCTTTCCGGACGGTAGTAACCCTATCGGCCGTATGATTAACACGGGAAAGCAGATTGATCTAACCATCAAGGGCATTTTTCGTGACATTCCCGAGAACTCTAGCTTACGGGCAGATGCCGTTATTTCCCTACCCACGTTACTTTCAAGAGGGTATGGAAACTACTCCTGGGAGGGAGGAGATAGCTGGCATGGTTACGTTCGCCTGCACTCGGGAGTGGATGTTGAGGCCTTGAATCAACGTATTCACCAGGCCATTCAGCAAGTCTTGCCTGCGTTTGAAGGCTGGGGAATGACCGCTTACTTGCAACCCATCCGTGATACTCATCGTAATTACAAGTTGGCAAGTAACATGTGTCTTATTTTTTTCGTGCTAGCAACTTCCATTCTTTTTATTATGTCCTTGAACTATGTGCTGATTTCCATCTCCTCCCTCACACGACGAGCCAAGGCTGTTGGTGTACACAAGTGTAGCGGAGCAACCGGTGGAACCATCTTTTCCATGTTTCTTTGGGAGACGTTGGTCATTATCATCCTGGCTCTGATGTTGGGGGGAGTGCTGCTTTGGCTTTGTAGTGATTTGATTGAAGATAATATCATCCCCCTCCGTTTTCTGCTGGTTCCCCGCATGATGTGGGTTGCTTTGGGTGTTCTTTTTGCGCTCTTCCTTATCGGAGGTGTGCTTCCCGCCCTTACCTTCTCTCGTATTCCTGTCACTCAAGTCTTTAAGAGATACACTGAAGGAAAGCGCGGATGGAAGCGCTCCTTGCTGTTTGTGGAGTTTGCAGGTGTTACTTTCATTGCCGGTTTGATGTGCATCGTGATGCTTCAGTACCACCATATACTGACCAAAGATACGGGCTACAATCCCGACAGAATTGCTTACGGCTGGCATCCGACAGAAGATTTAGAGGCCATCGATGCGTGCAAGAAGTTCTATAGTAGCCTTCCTTACGTGGAGGAGATGACATCTGCCATAGGTACTCCTTTCAGCTACAGTGGTGAATATATGCTTGATGAGGCAGGCAAGCCACTCTTTTCTGCCCGCTATGATTATACCGAGGGAAACTATACGCAGGTTATGGGTATCCCTTTACTGGAAGGAAGATTGCCCAACACCCAGAGAGAGGTGGCTGTGAATCAAACCTGGGTGGAGTGGATGCACCTTCGGAAGGAGGACGTGATTGGGAGAATGATTGATACAGAAGAGGGAAAGGTGAAGATTACAGGCATCATTCGCGACTTCACCATTGGTAGTTTCTTCGACCAACCTGCACCCTTCGTGCTCCATTATAAGTGGTATTTCGGTAACATGTTACACATCCGACTGAAAGAACCCTTTGTCGAAAACTTGCAAAGACTGAATCAAGAGGCTTCCGAAGCTTTTCCTACACTCGACTTAAAGTTTATCGGCATGCAGCAAAGAATGGTTTCAGACTATCACACGGTACACCTTTTCCGCAACACATCTGTGATGGCTACGGTGGTTGTGTTGTTTATTACGCTGATGGGATTGGTAGGTTACGTAAGCGATGAAACAGCCCGGAGGTCGAAAGAGATAGCCATTCGCAAGGTCAACGGTGCAGAGTCAACCACCATTCTTGAGATGTTGTCGCGTGACGTATTGCTTCTTGCCCTGCCGGCGGTACTGTTGGGAGCCGTTCTGGCCTGGTTGGTGAGCGACCATTTGTTGCAGCTTTTCTCCACCGTCTTCGGAAGTACTACACCTTATTATATTATAGTCTCTCTGCTGGTATTGTTCATTGTCGTAGGTTGTGTACTTTGGAAGTCGTGGCGCATTGCCAACGAAAACCCGGTGAAGAGCATTCAAAGTGAGTGAAAAACCGAATAAGAAAGAATAGAAATAACCATTTACTAATCCCCCTCATACCCCCTTCTCCCCTCGGAGTCGGGACGGGAGGGGCAAAACTTACAACGATATGATTAAGATTGATAACATTTCAAAAGTATTCCGTACATCGGAAGTGGAGACGGTTGCGCTCAATCACGTCTCTTTGGAAGTGAAAGAAGGAGAGTTTGTTGCCATCATGGGTCCGTCGGGCTGCGGTAAATCCACCCTCTTGAACATACTTGGTTTGCTCGATAATCCTACCGAGGGCAGTTATCAACTGTTTGGAGAAGAGGTCGCCAACCTGCGTGAACGCGAAAGAACTCGTATGCGGAAGGGCAAACTGGGCTTTGTTTTCCAGAGTTTCAACCTGATTGACGAGCTGAATGTGGCGGACAACGTAGAGCTTCCGTTGACCTATTTGGGCATCAAGTCCGCCGAACGCAAGCAACAAGTACGTGACATCCTCAAGCGAATGGGCATCAGTCACCGTGCCAAACACCTGCCTCAGCAGCTTTCTGGTGGTCAGCAACAACGTGTGGCAATTGCACGAGCCGTCGTCACCAAGCCACGTTTGATACTGGCCGATGAGCCGACGGGTAACCTCGATTCAAAGATGGGTTCTGAAGTGATGCAACTTTTGACTGAACTCAACCGTGAGGGAACTACCATTATTATGGTAACGCACAGCAAGCACGATGCAAGTTATGCCCATCGGGTAGTGAACTTGTTCGACGGAAGTGTGGTTTCCAGTGCTGCCAACATCTTGTGATAGAACCTGAAGATTCACCCGTAAGCCCTCCCGCATCCGACCTTTAGGAAGTGAAGTTGGCAACTGAAATCATCCTTTCGGAGGAGGAAGCCGTTGCAACACTCAAACTTAGCGATATTACCATACGATGGTAAAATCAGCTTCTCTGCGAGTTGCCGGCAGTAAGTTTACAATTTGTTGTGGATGAGTTGCTTACAAGAAACTTTTTTCTACTGTTTATGAAGACCGTTTACTATACCTTGCAGACCCTTCTGCACCGTCGGGGCGAGCCTTGCATCAAGATTCTGACCCTGACACTTGGCTTGCTGATGGCAGTCTTTCTGTTTGCACGCATGGCCTTTGAGCTGAGTTACGACCGCTGTTTCCGCCAGTCGGAGCACCTCTATCGCCTGGAAACCTCCTGGAAGGAAGCGTCCGGAGGCCCTTCACTATGGAGTGCTTTCACGTTGATGCCCGTTCCGGCCACTCTTTCCGAAGCCTTTCCCGAGGAGATTGAAGCGGCCACGGTGAGCTATTCACTGAGTGCCGATGACCTTTGGGTGGGCAACCGACGCCACTCCGTTTCAGTCGTGTTGGCTGACACTTGCTACTTCCGCACCCTCGGCATTCCTCTTTTGAAGGGACACGAAGCTGACTTGGCAGCTCCCGGAGTAGTTTTTCTTTCGGAAAAGACGGCACGCAAGCTCTTCGCTGGTGAAGAGGCGGTGGGGAAAACAGTGCAATACAAGTTCTATTCCGACGTATCTTGCACCTGCCTGGTGCGTGGCATTTATTCCGACTTATCGCTCAATAACTCCCTCGAAAAGCAACCCGAGGCCATTCTCTCTCTGCCTACGCTGGAGCTTAGTGGCATGCGGACGGGGTGGGGGAGCGGAGGTAACTTTGAAGGATATGTGAGATTGACCCCTGAAACCAACCGAGAAAGCATGAGTGAGGAGCGACTCTCCTCCGCCTTACTCCGTTACTTGCCGGCCGATAGTGGCTTTCAAATCGGTATCAAGATGGTACTCATCCGCTCGTTGCACTTGCAGAAGAGTGGGGTGCGAACCATGCTTTGGGTACTGTTTCTGCTGGGAACGGTGATACTTTTTGCAACGACGCTGAACTATGTACTGCTTTCTGTGGCCTCGTTGGTACGACGGGCAAAGGCAGTGGGTGTGCATAAATGCTGCGGAGCATCGGGAGGAAACATCTTCTTCCTTTTTATGACGGAGACGGTAGTAACAGTTTTGTTGGCTCTTTTGCTGATGGGAAGTTTTGTCTTTCTTTTTCGCGAGCAGGTGGAAGAGTGGGTGGACGTGCCTCTTTCTGCACTTTTTTCACCCGAAAACCTCTGGGCGCCACTGGCTGTAGTGGCTCTGCTGATAGTGGTTGGTGGCGGACTTCCGGCACTAATGTTTGCACGCATACCGGTCACGCAAGTGTTCCAACGCTACAGTTCTCACAAGAAAGGGGGCAAACGGATATTGCTTTTCGTGCAGTTTGGTTGTGCGGCGGTGGTGCTTGGTATGATGTTGACGGTGCTTTCTCAGTACCTCCACCTGACCAAGCGCGACAGAGGATGGGATGAAGAACGAGTGGCCTATCTCTTTCCGCGCGGAGTAGATGCCACTCTCTTGCAGACTTGGGTACGTCATCAGCCCATGGTGGAGGCTTCGGCAAGTAGCGAACGACCGATGTTGGGCTTTGGAGGATGGACGGCTGTACACGACAATCAGGGCAAACCGTTGTTCTATCCACGCTTCAATCGCTTTGATAAGGAGTTTCTCTCTTTTATCGGCATGCGTTTGAAGTTGGGCAGAGTGGCCGAGACGAAGCAAGAAATCATGGTCAATCAACAGACATTGGAGCAGCTCGGTTGGACGGATAGCCCGCTCGGAAAGCACGTCGAAGGGTATGGCATTGTAGTGGGCGTACTGGAAAGCTTCGCTTTGGTGAATCACCCTAACGATTATATGCCCATCATTATTACAGGTATGGAAAAGCCGGGTACGATACACGTGCGGCTGAAAAAGCCTTTCCGCGAGAACCTGATACGGTTGAACGAGGTGCTTCATGCGGACTATCCGCAGGCGGAGTTAAACTTTCGCTCTCTGGAAGATGATATTAAAGTGGTGTATGAACCAACGAGGGTATTTCTGGATGTAACACTTTGGGCATCGCTCTCTGTGCTTTTTATCATCTTTATGGGTATGTTCGGCTACGTGAGTGACGAGGTCAGACTACGATCCAAAGAGATTGCCATACGTAAAGTCAATGGGGCGGAGGCGTCATCCATCCTCCGAATGGTATCGGAAGATGTACTTTGGGTAGCACTTCCCTCGGTGTTGCTGGGTATTTGGGGTGCTCACGAGGCAGGAAAGGTTTGGCTGACTCGCTTTACCGATGCGATGGAAGTGCCGGGATGGTACTATCTGTTGTTGGCCGTCGTGCTGTTGGTCTTCATCGTCGGTTGCATCATCGGCATGGCCTGGAAGGTTGCCAACGAGCCTCCGGTCAAGAGTCTGCAAAGCGAATAATGGATGGAAAGTGGGGAAAATACCCCCTTTCGGAGCGTAAACAAAGAAAAAGCACTACCTTTGTACGCGAAAACAAACATTAAAACCTTTAAGCATATGGCTGGATATATTTCAGACGACACACGTAAAGTAACAACCCACCGCCTGATAGAAATGAAACAACGCGGTGAAAAGATAGCAATGTTGACCTCTTATGACTACACCATGGCACAGATTGTGGACGGTGCAGGCATGGACATTATACTGGTAGGAGACTCGGCTTCCAATGTGATGGCGGGCAATGTAACCACACTTCCGATTACGTTGGACCAGATGATTTACCACGGGAAATCGGTGGTGAGAGCCGTTCGTCGCGCTATGGTCGTGGTGGACATGCCGTTCGGCTCTTATCAAGGCAACGAGCTAGAAGGCCTTGCATCGGCTATCCGCATTATGAAGGAGAGTCATGCCGATGCCCTGAAAATGGAAGGAGGCGAGGAAATTATCGGTACCGTGAAGCGAATCATCGGTTCGGGAATACCTGTAATGGGTCACTTGGGACTGATGCCGCAAAGCATCAACAAGTACGGCACTTATACAGTACGTGCCAAAGATGAGGCCGAAGCCGACAAATTAGTGCGTGATGCACACCTGTTGGAAGAAGCCGGATGCTTCGGTCTTGTGCTGGAAAAGATTCCTGCATCGCTCGCAACAAGGGTAGCAGCCGAACTGACTATCCCCGTTATCGGCATTGGGGCAGGAAACGGAGTGGACGGACAGGTGCTGGTGGCACAAGATATGTTGGGTATGAATAACGGATTCCGCCCCCGATTCTTGCGCAGATATGCCGATTTGCACACGATAATGACCGATGCAATCAGCACCTATGTATCGGATGTGAAGAACTTAGACTTCCCGAATGAAAAAGAACAATACTGATTCTCTTCTAACTAAAGACTTTGGACAGATGTGTATGGCAAATTTTTTGCTCTACACATCTGTCTATCTGTTACTACCCTTGTTGCCCCGATGTGTAACAACGGTGATGGACGGATTGGAACATACTTGGCTGTTGCTTCCAATGTTTGGCCTCGGAATGGTGGCAGTGGGTCCCTTTCATGCTTATTTGGGCGATGCTTACAAGCGTAAATACGTTTTCATTTATGCTACCTTGTTGTGGCTGTTGGCTACTGCCGGCTATCTCTTCTTACAACGAATGGAGTTATTTCTCTTGTTGGCCTTGTTGCAGGGAGTGGGCTTTGGACTGGCCGTTACTGCTGGAATAACAGTTGCTATTGATATCACAACGTCGGAAAGACGCACGGATGGCAACATCTGCTATGCGGTAGCTGCTCGTACCGGTATGATGGTGGGCATCCTGGCTTCCTATCTGTTGCTGGAAATGTTGGGCTGGAAAGAGCTGGTTTATACGGCATTGGCCTGCGGAACATTGTCGCTGCTGCTGGTTGCCAATGTGTATGTATCGTTCCGTGCTCCGATGGGGGTAGGGGTTTGTAATCTGGACAGGTTTCTGTTACCACGTGCTTGGCTGCCTGCTGTTAATATATTGGTGAAGATGACTGCCGTAGGTTTGCTGATTCCGATAGCAGGAGGAGTCGGCGGATATATAATGTTGTTGCTAGCTTTGCTGGTTCTTCAGAGTGCTTTCACTTCAACTAAGATGTTTGTAAACCTGTCGCAACACTGTCAAAGAGGCACAGCCAATACCACCTGCTACCTGTCAATGGATACCGGTCTGTTGCTGGGGATGGGACTTTGTTACTATGCGGGGGTGCACCTCTGTTCCATCTATACGGTGTTGCTGTTGGCGGGAGGCATCGTACTTGTTTCTCTATTGCTCTATCTCTTTGCAACCAATCCCTATTATAAGAAGTATAGGGTGAGGTAGGGAGTAAAGATAATCAGGCCGATAATTGCCGCCGCAACAGCGCAAATAAGCACTGCTCCGGCGGCAATGTCTTTAACTTGACCGGCCAAAGGATGGTACTGGGGAGATACAAAGTCGACCAATTTCTCGATGGATGTGTTGACTAGTTCGGCTGCAATAACGATACCGATGCAGCCCACAATTACTATCCACTCCATGCGGGTGATACCCAAGAAAGCTCCGGATGCTATCACCACCACGCTTGCAATGAGATGAAAGCTGAGGTTCTGTTCTTTTCCGATGCAGCTTTGTATACCTTTCCAGGCATATCCGAAACTTCGAAGTTGCTTTTTGATGTCGTATTTCATAGCGCTTGTATCTACTATTTCATTGGTTTAATTTCTGGAAACCTGCTTGACCCCTTTTACAGTTCTGAGCTTCTTTATTAAGGCTTCCAAACGTCCGGTATCGCCAATCATAATGGTGAGTGTGCCGGAGAAGAGCCCGTCGTGTGAGTCGATGCCTATACTTCGTAAGGTAATTCCCATCTCTTTGGATATAATAGAGGTGATGTTTGTTACGATGCCGATGTCATCATGTCCCACTACTCGCAGGGTGATGGGATATTGAGTACCTTGTGATTTACCTGCCCAACGTGCCTTTACAATGCGATATCCGAAGCGAGAACGTAGGTCGCTGGCATTGGGACAATCGCATCTGTGAATCTTGATACCGCCGGTAACGCTGACAAAACCAAATACATCGTCTCCGTAAATGGGGTTGCAGCAGCGTGCCAGTGTGAAATCAATACCTTTCAGGTTCTGGTCAATGACCAATACATCTTCTTTGGTGGAGACAGCTTCTGCTTGAGAGGGTTGCAGGCTGTATGCTTCGGCACTGCGGTAAACTATGCCATCATGCAGGTCGTTCTCTTGTTTTTGTTGCTCCAGATATCTGTCCAGGATGTTGTTTACATCTAACGTTCCGTCGGCAATGGCTTGATAGAAGTCTGTTACAACCTTATAGCCCATGCGCTTGATAAGCCGCATCATGATGCCGTCGTCGTAATCAAGCTTACGGTTTTTGAACTTTCTTTCCAGGGTTTCTTTCGCAAAAGCATGTTGTTTGGCTGCTATCTCCTTCAGGGCTTGTCGTATCTTGGTGCGTGCCTTCGACGTAGTAACAATGTTCAACCAATCTTGCTTGGGCGTTTGAGTATTGGAGGTCATGATTTCAACCTGGTCACCGCTTTGCAGGATTTGTTTGAGTTGCACGTTCTTTCCGTTCACTTTTGCTCCGATGCATTTGCAACCTAGCTTGCTATGGATATGGAAGGCGAAGTCGAGAACTGTGGAACCTTTGGGCAATTTGAACAAGTCTCCCTTGGGCGTGAATACAAACACTTCGTCCTCATATAAGTCCATTTTGAACTGATCCATAGCTTCGAGACCGTTGCTGTCTGAGTTTTCTAATGCTTCGCGAACGCTTGTCAACCACTCGTCCAATCCGCTTTCGCCTTTCACACCTTTATATCGCCAGTGGGCGGCAAGGCCTCGTTCGGCAATCTCGTCCATACGTTCGGTGCGGATTTGTATTTCTACCCACTTACCTTCAGGTCCCATAACGGTGGTGTGCAACGATTCGTAACCGTTGCTTTTCGGTACGGAGAGCCAGTCGCGTAAACGTTTTGGGTTAGGCTGATACATATCTGTGACGATGGAATAGGCTTGCCAACACTCCTGTTTCTCCTTTTCCAGTTCCGACTCCAATATAATGCGGATGGCAAAAAGGTCGTACACTCCCTCAAACGGACAGCGTTGTTTCTTCATCTTCTGATAGATGGAGTGGATAGATTTTGTGCGACCTTTGATGTGAAACTTCAATCCGGCTGCCTCCAATTTCTGTTTCACAGGTGCAATAAAGGAGGCAATATAACGGTCGCGCGATGCTTTGGTTTCGTTCAGTTTATCTTTGATGTGATAGTAAACGTCATGTTCGGTGTACTTTAACGACAAGTCTTCCAGTTCTGATTTCAGTGTATAAAGGCCCAGCTTGTGGGCGAGGGGAGCATATAAATAGGCAGCTTCGTTGGCAGCTTGTCGGCGAGCTTCGTCATTCTTGGCATCTTTAATCTGCCGCATGATATTGACGCGGTCGGCAATCATAATAAGTATGACGCGCATGTCCTCGGCGAAAGTCAGTAAAAGATTGCGGAAGTTCTCCGATTCGATGGTCGGACTCTTGGCATACAACTCTTGTACACGAATCAAGCCTCGGATAATGCCGGCTACATCTTCTCCGAATACTTTCTCTACTTCTTCTGCTGTACAGATGCCGCAACGTACGGGGTCGTGCATCATCAGTCCCAACAGAGAGGCACGCTTCATGCCGATTTCTTCTGCCACGATAACGGCAGTCTGAATATCAGTTATAACAGGGTTCAGGCCGAAAATATCACGTTGTGCCTTGTTACTCTGTATGTAGTTAGTTATGTAACCTTTTAGTTTCTTGCAGTCTCCGGTATGAAGAGTCTCTCCGGAAAGTTGTAACAGTTTACGGTAAAGAGTATGTAACAAAGCTCTTTCCGATGCGGTGAAAAATACCTCTGTGTCCATGTTCATCTATATTTTATGCCTCAAAGGTAAGTTTTTTCTTCTTTTTCTAGGTGCGGCGTACTCTTTTTTTGTATTTTTGGGCAAGAATTTATAAAACATAATATTATGATAACACCTCAAGACAAAGAGTTGCTCGCCAAGAAGGGCATCTCAGAAGAACAAATCGCCGACCAATTGGCAAGTTTTGAAAAAGGTTTCCCGTTCCTGAAGCTCTCCGCAGCCGCATCCGTTGGTAATGGAATCCTGGCTCCCGACGCTGAAGCACAGAAGAAGTATCTGGATGCATGGGAGGCTTACACACAGACAGATAAGACTGTTGTTAAGTTTGTGCCCGCTTCCGGAGCAGCAAGCCGCATGTTTAAGAATCTTTTTGAGTTTTTGGGCGCCGACTACGATGTTCCGCAAACCGCTTTTGAAAAGACTTTCTTTGAGAAGATTGAGAAGTTTGCATTCTATGCCGACTTGAACGAGGCTTGCCGGAAGAACAACGACGGTAAGGATATTCCTGCCCTGATTGCTGCGGGCAATTTCAAAGCAGTGGTTGCCGCCTTGCTGGAAGCTGCCGGATTGAATTATGGCGCACTGCCGAAAGGATTACTGAAGTTCCATAAATATGAAGACGGAAGTCGCACCCCGCTGGAAGAGCATCTTGTTGAAGGAGCTTTGTATGCTTCCAATAAGAATGGCAAGGTGAATGTGCACTTCACTGTTTCTCCCGAACATCGTGCCTTGTTCCAAGCATTGGTCGAGGCTAAAGCATCTGCTTATGCCAAGAGATACGGAGTGGAATATAACATCTCCTTCTCCGAGCAGAAACCCAGCACAGACACCGTTGCGGCCGATATGGAGAACAAGCCTTTCCGCGACAATGGTAAGTTGCTGTTCCGTCCCGGCGGACACGGTGCGCTGATTGAAAACCTCAACGACCTGGATGCTGACATCATTTTCATCAAAAACATCGACAACGTGGTGCCCGACAAACTGAAGGGAGACACCGTTCTCTATAAGAAACTAATCGCCGGCGTGTTGGTGGCTCTGCAACAAAAGGCTTACGCATACCTGAACCTGCTGGACAGCGGTAAGTACACGCACGACCAGCTCATGGAGATTCTTCAGTTCTTGCAGAAGAACCTCTATTGCAAGAACCCCGACGTGAAGGATTTGGAAGACGCCGAACTCGTCATCTACATGAAGAAGAAGCTGAACCGACCCATGCGCGTCTGCGGTATGGTGAAGAATGTTGGCGAACCCGGCGGCGGCCCGTTCCTGGCATACAATAGCGACGGAACCATCTCTCTACAGATATTGGAAAGCTCGCAGATTGACATGAACGACCCCGAGAAGAAGGAGATGTTTGAAAAAGGCACGCACTTCAACCCCGTTGACTTGGTTTGTGCCGTGAAAGACTACAAAGGCAATAAGTTCGACCTCGTGAAGTACGTCGACAAGGCCACAGGATTCATCTCCTACAAATCGAAGAACGGAAAGGACTTGAAAGCCCTCGAACTGCCCGGCCTTTGGAACGGAGCGATGAGCGACTGGAGCACCGTCTTCGTGGAAGTGCCCCTCACTACTTTCAACCCTGTAAAGACGGTGAACGACCTATTGAGAGAACAACACCAGTAAGAAGAGTGGTGAGTTGAAAGATGGAAGTTGAAAGTTTTTTGAATCAGAAATCAGCAATCAAAAAATCAGAATTCATAAATCAAAAATCAATTCGATGAAGAAAATTCTATTATTAGGTTCCGGTGAATTAGGTAAAGAGTTTGTAATTGCCGCACAGCGCAAAGGGCAGTACGTTATTGCCTGCGACTCTTACGTCGGTGCGCCGGCCATGCAAGTGGCCGACGAGTGTGAGGTTTTCAGTATGCTGGACGGTGATGCCCTTGAGGCTGTGGTGCGCAAACACCAGCCCGACATCATTGTTCCCGAAATCGAAGCCATCCGCACCGAGCGGCTTTACGACTTCGAGAAGGAAGGCATCCAAGTAGTGCCCAGCGCACGTGCCGTCAACTTCACGATGAACCGCAAGGCCATCCGCGACCTGGCAGCCAAAGAACTTGGGCTGAAGACCGCCAAATACTTCTACGCTAAGACCTTCGAAGAGCTGAAAGAAGCCTCCGAGAAGATTGGATTCCCTTGTGTGGTTAAACCTCTCATGTCCTCCTCCGGAAAGGGACAATCATTGGTAAAAAATGCCGACGAGCTGCAGCACGCTTGGGAATACGGATGCAGTGGAAGTCGTGGCGACATTAAAGAACTCATTATCGAGGAATTTATCAACTTCGACAGCGAGATTACCCTCCTTACCGTCACGCAGAAGAATGGGCCGACGCTCTTCTGTCCGCCCATCGGTCACGTGCAGAAGGGTGGTGACTACCGCGAAAGTTTTCAACCCGCCCACATCGACCCCGCCCATCTGAAAGAGGCACAAGAGATGGCCGACAAAGTGACGCGCGCCCTCACCGGATATGGTATCTGGGGCGTGGAGTTCTTCCTGAGCCACGAGAATGGGGTCTATTTTTCAGAACTCTCACCTCGTCCGCACGACACTGGTATGGTGACTCTTGCCGGCACTCAGAACCTGAACGAGTTTGAGCTTCATTGCCGTGCCGTGCTTGGATTGCCCATCCCCGGCATCAAGCAAGAACGCATGGGAGCCAGTGCCGTTATCCTTTCGCCCATCGCCAGCCAAGAGCGTCCCAACTACCGGGGCCTGGAGGAGGTGACGAAGGAGGAGGATACCTACCTGCGCATTTTCGGAAAGCCTACCACCCGACTGAATCGCCGCATGGGCGTGGTGGTGTGCTATGCGCCGAACGGAAGCGACCTCGATGCCTTGCGTACCAAGTGTAAGGACATCGCCTCTCGCGTTGAAGTCTACTGATGCCCTGTTGAACAACAATAAAGAGATTGGTAACTCCCGTCAGTGTGGAGTTGCCAATCTTTTTTTAGACGTGGCTTTTCTGTCTTAGTCTGTTTTGATTTTTGTTTAACAAAAAGAAGAGTAAAATCTGGTGTTTCTTCCACACAAGTCCCGCGTTTCTTCCACACAAGTGCGGCATTTGTTCCACACTTGTGTCCACCACGCTCCACACTTGTGTGGAAGAAAGGAGATAATCGCCATGCTATGCAATCAATACCAGAATTTGAGTAACTTTTATCATTCATCTTTTCACGGAAGTGTCAATTACGGAAATTTATCCGTAATTCTTCCCTCTTTCCTTTCTGTATCACAATCTTATTTCGTAATTTTGCCCGCAAATTATCGAAACCATTATTTAATAATAAAAGCATGGCAAATGTAATTAAGTTACGCAAAGGCCTTGACATCAACCTGAAAGGCAAAGCCGCACAGGAATTCATGACGGTAAAGACACCGGGCAGCTACGCGCTGGTTCCGGACGACTTCACCGGCGTGAAACCCAAAGTGGTGGTGAAAGAACAGGAGCATGTGAAGGCGGGAGAACCCTTGTTTGTAGACAAGAATCATCCTGAAGTGAAGTTTGTTTCGCCCGTCAGTGGCGTAGTGACAAGCGTAGAGCGTGGTGAACGCCGCAAGGTGCTGAACATTGTGGTGGAGGCTGATGCCGAACAGCAGTATGCTGACTTCGGACAAAAGAATCCGCAACAGATGACCGGCGAGCAGGTGAAAGCAGCGCTGCTGGAAAGCGGACTGTTCGCCTTCGTGCGCCAACGCCCCTACGATGTAATTGCAGACCCGACAGTGGCTCCGAAGGCCATCTTCGTTTCTGCCTTCGACAGCGCCCCGCTGGCCGCCGACTTCGAGCTGGCCCTGAAGGGTGAGGAGAAAAACTTCCAGACAGGCCTCGACGCACTGGCAAAGGTGGCCAAGACCTATCTGAACATAAGTGTGAAACAGCAATCGGCCGCTCTGACAACCGCCAAGAATGTGACCGTAACCGCGTTCGACGGCCCCCATCCGGCAGGCAACGTCGGCGTGCAAATCAATCACATCGCCCCCATCTCAAAGGGTGAAACCGTGTGGACCCTCGGCGCAGAAGCCGTCCTCTTCATCGGACGACTGCTGAACACCGGTCGCGTAGACCTGACTCGCACCGTGGCCGTAACCGGCAGCGAAGTGAAGAAACCGGCCTACTGCAAACTGAAAGTGGGTGCTCAACTGACAGAACTCTTCAAAGGCAACGTAACCGCCGACAAGAATCTGCGCTACATTAGCGGCAATCCGCTCACCGGTAAAAAGGTGGCTGCCGACGGATATCTGGGCGCATTCCACAACCAGGTAACAGTAATCCCCGAAGGCGACGACGTACACGAGATGTTGGGATGGATTATGCCGCGCTGCAACCAGTACAGCACCAGTCGTAGCTACTTCAGCTGGCTGTGTGGCAAGAAAGAGTACGCATTTGATGCCCGCATCAAGGGCGGCGAGCGCCATATGATAATGTCCGGCGAATACGACAGCGTCTTCCCCATGGACATCTTCCCCGAACAACTGGTGAAGGCCATCATAGCCGGCGACATCGACCGCATGGAAGCTCTGGGCATCTACGAAGTGGCTCCGGAAGACTTCGCACTGTGTGAATTCGTTTGCTCATCAAAAGTTGAAGTACAACGCATCGTGCGCGCCGGCCTCGACATGCTCCGTGCAGAAATGGCGTAATCTAAATTATGAATTAGGAATTATGAATGATGAATGGCTCAACAGAAACGGTTCAGAACTCATGAGGAATAATTCAAAATTCAAAATTTAAAATTCAAAATTAAATAAATGAAAGCGTTAAGAAATTATCTCGACAAGATAAAGCCGAACTTTGAAGAGGGCGGCAAACTCCACGCATTTCGCTCAGTGTTCGACGGCTTCGAAACATTCTTGTTCGTGCCCAACGAAACCGCGAAATCGGGAACGCACATTCACGACGCCATTGACAGCAAACGCATCATGTCGATGGTGGTCATTGCGTTAGTGCCGGCACTGTTGTTCGGTATGTATAACGTAGGCTATCAGCACTTCATCGCCACCGGCGCAGAAGGCAGCTTCTGGGAAATGTTCGCCTACGGCTTCTTGGCAGTGTTGCCTAAAATCATTGTATCTTATGTAGTAGGTCTCGGTATCGAGTTCGTTGTGGCTCAATGGAAGAAGGAAGAGATTCAGGAAGGTTTCCTCGTATCAGGTATGCTGATTCCGATGATTGTTCCGGTAGATTGTCCGTTGTGGATTCTGGCTGTTGCTACTGCCTTCTCTGTAATCTTTGCAAAGGAAGTGTTCGGTGGTACAGGTATGAATGTATTCAACGTGGCTCTGATTACCCGTGCATTCCTGTTCTTTGCCTATCCGACGAAAATGTCCGGTGATGCCGTTTGGGTATCGGGCGACTCCATCCTGGGACTGGGTCAGCAGGTTGACGGCTTGACAGTAGCTACTCCGTTGGGCGAAGCTGCTACATCGGGCGCTGTTCCCCAGTTCTCTATGGATATGGTGTACGGTTTGATTCCCGGATCCATCGGTGAAACAAGTGTTATTGCCATTGCTCTGGGCGCCATCCTGCTGTTGTGGACAGGTATTGCAAGCTGGAAGACCATGCTCTCAGTATTTGTGGGCGGTGCAGTGATGGGTTGGATATTCAACACCATCGGTCCCGACACTCCGATGGCACAGATGCCTTGGTGGCAACACCTGATGCTGGGCGGTTTCTGCTTCGGTGCCGTGTTTATGGCTACCGACCCTGTGACATCTGCTCGTACCGAAACAGGTAAGTACATCTTCGGCTTCCTCATCGGTGCCATGGCCATCATCATCCGCGTGCTGAACCCCGGTTATCCCGAAGGTATGATGCTTGCCATCTTGCTGATGAACATCTTTGCTCCGCTGATTGACTACTGTGTGGTACAGAACAACATCAGCCGTCGTGCGAAACGTGCAATCAAGTCTAACAATTAAAATACCGAATAGAATATGAATACCAATAGTAACAGTTATACTATTATATATGCTTCGGTAATGGTTGTTATCGTTGCATTCCTGCTGGCATTTGTGAACTCATCTTTGAGAGAGACACAAAATAAGAATGTTGAGCTGGATACGAAGAAGCAAATTCTCTCTGCTCTGAACGTGAAGAACGTAGCAGATGCAGAAGCAGAATTCAAAAATCTTCAGATTAAAGACATGCTGATGAACGAAGACGGAACACTGGCTGAATACACCGGCGCCTTTGCAACTGCTTATGAAAAAGAAGCTAAAGAGGCTAACCGCTTCCATGTGTTTGTTGCCAATGTAGACGGACAGACTAAGTATGTGTTCCCCGTTTACGGTGCAGGTCTTTGGGGCGCTATCTGGGGCTATGTAGCTCTGGATGCCGACAAGAATACCGTGTATGGCGTTTACTTCTCTCATGCCAGTGAAACTCCGGGTCTGGGTGCCGAAATTGCAAGTGATGCTTTCCAAGCACAGTTCGCCGGTAAGAAGACCATGCAAGAAGGAGAAGTTGCGCTGACAGTTGCCAAGAACGGAAAGGTAACCGATGCTACAGTAGAAGTGGACGGCATCTCCGGTGGTACCATCACTTCAAACGGTGTGGATGCCATGCTGAAAGCCTGTCTGGGTAACTACAAAGCATTCTTGCAAGCAAACGAAGCTGCTGCAGAAGTGGAAGAGAACGTAGAAGAAGTTGTTAACGAAAATAATGAAGAGGAATAAGAATATGGGACAGTTGTTTTCTAAAAAGAATAAGGAAGTATTCTCTACTCCGCTTGGTTTGAACAACCCCGTAACCGTTCAGGTATTGGGTATCTGTTCTGCACTGGCTGTAACTTCAAAGCTGGAACCGGCCATCGTAATGGGTCTTTCAGTAACAGTGATTACAGCTTTCTCTAACGTGGTAATCTCTTTGATTCGTAAAACCATTCCCAATCGCATCCGTATCATCGTTCAGCTGGTAGTGGTTGCTGCTTTGGTAACAGTGGTAAGTGAAATTCTGAAAGCATTTGCTTACGACGTGAGTGTTCAGCTCTCTGTTTACATCGGTTTGATTATTACCAATTGTATCTTGATGGGACGTCTGGAAGCTTTCGCCATGATGAATGGCCCTTGGGAATCGTTCCTCGATGGTATCGGTAACGGATTGGGCTATGCCAAGATTCTGATTATCGTAGCATTCATCCGCGAGTTGCTCGGTTCAGGTACATTGTTTGGTTTCAATATCTTGAACTATGATTGCATCAAGGAACTGGGCTATGTAAACAATGGTTTGATGATGATGCCGCCGATGGCTCTGATTATCGTTGCCTGCATCATCTGGTATCAACGTGCACGTAACAAAGAATTGCAAGAAAAATAGTGATTTAATTATGAATTATAAATTATAAATTTTGAATGAAGGAAAATGTCGTTTATAATAAGGCTGTAGACTTCTCTGTCAGGATTGTTGGTTTGTATAAGTTTCTTGTGGAAAACAAATCTGAATATGTTATGAGTAAACAACTCTTAAGATGCGGGACTTCCATTGGAGCAAATATCAGCGAATCAATATCGGCAGAGTCAACATCAGACTTTATTCATAAATTGGCAATCTCTCAAAAAGAGGCTGAAGAAACATTATATTGGCTATTGCTATTGTTCAGAACAGATTATCTAACAGAAACGCAATATACATCAATGTATAACGATTGTATTGAAATAAAGAAACTACTTTCTTCTATTGCTCTAACAATCAAGCAACAGCCTAAACAAAATTCATAATTCAAAATTCATAATTCAAAATTAGAAATAGTATGGAACATTTTATTAGTTTATTCGTCCGCTCTATTTTTGTGGACAACATGATATTCGCATTCTTCTTGGGTATGTGCTCTTACTTGGCTGTATCAAAGAATGTGAAGACTGCTTTGGGACTGGGTGTTGCCGTAACATTTGTGTTGGTGGTGACGTTGCCGGTCAACTATCTGTTGCAGACACAAGTTCTCGATCCATTGGGACTTAGCTTCCTGAGCTTCATCCTCTTTATTGCCGTGATTGCCGGTATTGTTCAGTTGGTAGAGATGGTTGTTGAGCGTTTCAGCCCTTCGCTTTACGCTTCGCTTGGTATCTTCCTTCCGCTGATTGCCGTAAACTGTGCTATCATGGGTGCTTCGCTCTTCATGCAGCAGCGTATCACCTTGGGTGAGAGTGACCCGAAAGCCATTACCGATGTTTGGGATTCTATCTCTTACGCCCTTGGTTCCGGTATCGGTTGGTTGCTTGCCATCGTAGGTCTGGCTGCCATTCGTGAGAAGATGGCTTACTCTGATGTTCCCGCTCCGTTGAAGGGATTGGGTATCACATTCATCACTGTAGGCTTGATGGCTATGGCATTTATGTGTTTCTCTGGTTTGGACATTTAATAAAGAAAGGAATATACAATGGAAATAAGTTTTATATTGAATAGTATCGTAGTATTCCTTGCGGTTATTCTTCTGTTGGTAATCATCCTTTTGGTTGCTAAAAAGTTCTTGGTTCCTTCGGGCAACGTAAACATTACTATCAATGGCAAGGACACTGTGTCTGTAGCACAAGGTGGAAGCTTGTTGACTACTTTGTCAGAGCAAGGCATCTACCTCTCTTCTGCTTGTGGTGGTAAGGGTTCTTGCGGACAATGCAAGTGCCAGGTTGTTGAAGGCGGTGGTGAAATTCTCGACTCAGAGAAGGGACACTTCACTCGCAAACAAATCAAAGATAACTGGCGTTTGGCTTGTCAATGCAAAGTGAAAGGTGATTTGGGTATCCAAATCGACGAGTCTATCATGGGTGTGAAGGAGTACGAGTGTACAGTTATCAGCAACAGCAACGTGGCTACCTTCATCAAAGAGTTTAAGGTGCAGTTGCCTGAGGGTGCTCACATGGACTTTATCCCCGGTTCATATGCTCAGATTAAGATTCCTGCATTCAATATCGATTATGACAAGGATTTCGATAAGAGTCTGATTGGTGACGAATATCTGCCTGCATGGGAAAAGTTTGGTTTGTTCCCGCTGAAGTGCGTCAACACCGAACCTACCATCCGTGCCTACTCTATGGCTAACTATCCGGCAGAAGGAAATGTGTTTATGTTGACTGTACGTATTGCCACTCCGCCGTTCAAGGCAGACCGCAGCGGCTTTATGGATGTTAACCCGGGTATTGCTTCATCATACATCTTCTCGCTCAAACCGGGTGATAAGGTATTGATGAGTGGTCCTTACGGAGATTTCCACCCGCACTTCGATTCTAAGAAAGAGATGATTTGGGTTGGTGGTGGTGCCGGTATGGCTCCGCTCCGTGCACAGATTATGCACATGACCAAGACACTGAAGACTACCGACCGCGAAATGCACTACTTCTACGGTGCTCGTGCATTGAACGAAGTATTCTATCTGGAAGACTTCCTCGGTATCGAAAAAGAATTCCCCAACTTCCACTTCCACCTTGCACTCGACCGTCCCGACCCTGCAGCCGATGCAGCGGGCGTGAAGTACACCGCAGGCTTTGTTCACCAAGTAATGTTGAACACTTACCTGAAGGATCACGAAGCTCCGGAAGATATCGAATACTACATGTGCGGCCCCGGCCCGATGTCAAAGGCGGTAGTAGCCATGCTTACCGACCTCGGCGTAGAAGAAAGTTCTATCATGTACGACAACTTTGGTGGATAATCTTCTCCACTACTCAAAAAAGAAAGAGGGCGTGTCAAAAATCGGCGCGCCCTCTTTTTATTTCATCGTTCTTCCTTTCTATGGTCATGCCGCGATTTTGAGTCTGCCGTTCC
>JAGATY010000043.1 GCA_017621035.1 Bacteroides sp.
GAAGCCGTTATTATTGATGAACTGTTCCGCCATCCCAATGAAGTGGTCGAAGCAAAGACTCTGATGTACCGTATCTGGCAGAATGATGACTACAATAATCTTAACCGCCTGCACGGTTTCATCTACAAACTGCGCAAATATCTGTCTAAGTCAACAAGCCTTGAACTTCTAAATGTCCGAGGAATTGGTTACAAACTGGCTCAGAAAATCTAAAAAGTAATTTTCCTCTCACTTCAAAGGTATAACATATTTTAAGATTCAACGTGGTGACCCGACGAAAATTTGGCTGAGGTCACCACATTTTTACCGCCCGATTATGGTTAAACTCTGTTAAAGTTTGGAGCTATGAGGCGGTAATGTGGGGTTGAATGATGCTGAATGATTTTGAATGGATATGATTTTAGCGCTGATTATCAGCAGATTAAATCATAACAAGAATAGATATGCGTCTGTACTAACACGCGTAACCTGCAATAACATAGTGCGTTAGCGTGGGTGTGGTGACTTTTGTGGTGACCCGGAGGGGTATGGATGAATAAAAGACCGCTAACTCATTGAGAATTAGCGGTCTTTTGTGGTGCCACCAGGAATCGAACCGGGGACACAAGGATTTTCAGAACTCTGCTATCTCGTCCTATTACCCTATAACTCAGCGGGTTAATATTGAAGTTTGTTTTTTACTTGCAGTTTTACTTGCAGTTTTAGTTACTTGCTTTTTAATCTCTCTCTTAGGTCGGCGATTTCAGCTTTTAGTGCTTGCATCTCTGACCTCATTTCCGACTTGTCGGCGAGCAAATCTTCAACCTGCTTTCGCAGTATGCCGATTGTTTCGTCCTTCGCCTTGATTAGTTCGGAATCTCCTATTATTTTAGTTTCATCCATTTCCTTTTCTTCTTTAAGTTTGACCTCTCTTTCAGATGGAGGGAAGGGGACGTCGCCTCCATTGTATATAGGTCCAAAAAAGGAAGTGGGGTTGTGATGTCCCTGTACCACATAGTCGCGGAACTGCCGAACATCGAAATTTTCATCAAAGAAGACATACGCGGGCACCTCCAAAATTTTGGCGATCTGCTCTAAGGTCTCCATTTTGGTTTTTCCACTCCTTCCCATCAGGTGGATGGCCTGGGTGGAAATTTCAGCTTTTGCGGCAAGCTGTTCTATCGTCATGCCTTTAATTTCCGCTATTTGCTTGATTAGTTTGAGGTTGGCCATTATTTGAATGTCTTGCTTTAGAGGTTTGTGTAAAGTTTTAATAATTTTTATAGTAAAGAAATACTTTACTATTGAAGATTATTATTATCTTTGCACCCACAAAGGTACAAAAAAAATCTCACCTATGCAACCAAATGCGACAAAAACTTACCTAAAAGAAGTGATTTTAGGCATGAATGTTGGTGAAATTATTTCTTTACCAATAGAAAGAACCGTAAACGTCCGAGTCTGCGCTTCGCAAGTCGGACTTTCCAACGGACGGAAATACCGCACATCGACACATCCTGACGAAAGTGTTGTGAAAGTAGTGCGCGTGAAGTAAGTAATTCTTTCCTCAATCAAGTAACAATATGCAAGAGAACAAATGCAGTACGGGTATCGACCCGAAGAAATACTATACAGTCTCCGAGGCCGCAAAGGTCATGGGCGTACATCGCTCGACGGTGTGGCGCTGGGTAAAGGCAATGCGTCTAAGGGGCAGGACGCGAGTAGTCAACAACCGCAAGGAGTTCCTTGGCTCCGAGTTAGAGAAACTTTTCAAGCACATCTAAAGCGCAAAGCCTATGAACACCAGCACCATCAAGCGACAGACAATAATCAACAATGAAGTCAAGCACATCGAGGCACAGCAGCTTAACACCTTCCTCGACACCCTCACTTACTGCGAGAGGGTCGAGTTCGTTACCTCGGTGGTAAAACGAGCCGGAGTTAAGCGACAGACATTCATGAACTGGAAAGGTATGGCCTGCCGCATACCCGAACACGCCAAACTGATTATCGAGGACGAGGCCGGGAAGCGTATCTTTGATGATACGCCGCCCGACACAGAGCAACCGCAGCCATGATTGAGATACGCCCCAAATGTGACCCCGACGGTGTATTTTCGGTTAAGCGGACTTGTGCCGAACTTGGCGTCTGCCACAAGACCCTGCGCAAACTGCGCCGCATGGGTCTGATCTCTCCATGCAACAGCAATCCGCGCAGACTCAAATACACCGGCCAGTCAATCATCGACTGCTGGGATAAAGCCAAAGTATTATGATAAGCGACAAGACAATAGAGACGGTACGCAATCTCGACATCGAGGAGGTTCTGAAATCATGGGGTTTGGAGTTCCGGCGCCGTGGCTCAACGATGTTCGCCTCATGCCC
>JAGATY010000044.1 GCA_017621035.1 Bacteroides sp.
GTATCAACCTCCCCCGCCCTTTGGGCACACCCCCTCCGGCTCCCCCGTTATCGGGGGAGAGCAACCTCGTAGAGGGGGACTTCAGATACTCCGCTCCCCACTTCAGATACTCCGCCTCCCAGCAGCGTTACCACCGCGCAGCCACTCCCCTCCCTTGGGAGGGGTCGGGGGAGGGTCCCCACCACCGCGCAGCCCAAATTGTAAATTGTAAATTGTAAAATTGTAAATTACTTCCATTGTAAATCGCTTCAATTGTAAAAACCCTCAGTGTTTTCTCCGTAACCCTCACTCTTTTCGTCGTAACCCTCAGTGTTACGAGTAAAACCCTCGGTATTTTATTTTTTATGGTCGCAAATGGCACAAGTTATGAAATGTTTTTCTACCTTTACACTCTCGAAATGAAATAACATCAGCAACGATATGGAAAACAGAAGTTTAGTTACCATCGCCCAACATTCGAAGGAGAAAATCTTATATATGCTGGAGATGGCTAAAGAGTTTGAAGCCCACCCCAACCGCCGTCTGTTGGAGGGCAAAGTGGTGGCAACCTTGTTCTTTGAACCCTCTACACGCACCCGACTCAGCTTTGAGACGGCTGCTAACCGACTGGGGGCACGTGTGATTGGTTTTACCGACCCGAAAGCTACCAGCTCGTCGAAGGGAGAAACCTTGAAGGACACCATTAAAATGGTATCTAGCTACGCAGACATTATCGTGATGCGTCACTACCTGGAAGGTGCAGCCTTGTATGCCAGTGAGTCTACCCAGGTGCCCATTGTCAACGCCGGTGACGGAGCCAATCAGCATCCCTCACAAACTATGCTCGACCTCTATTCCATCTACAAGACGCAGGGAACGTTGGAAAATCTGAACATCTACCTGGTGGGTGACTTGAAGTACGGACGCACCGTGCACTCATTGCTCATGGCTATGCGACACTTCAATCCTACTTTCCATTTTGTAGCACCCGAGGAACTGAAAATGCCCGAGGAATACAAACTCTACTGCCGTCAGCAGGGCATCAAGTATGTGGAGCATACCGACTTTACGGAAGATACCATTGTCGATGCCGACATTCTCTACATGACCCGCGTACAACGCGAGCGTTTTACTGACTTGATGGAGTACGAACGTGTGAAGAACGTCTACATTCTGAAAGCAGACATGCTTGGAAAGACCCGTCCCAATATGAAGATTCTACACCCGCTGCCTCGCGTGAATGAGATTGCCTACGATGTAGACGAGTGTCCGCAGGCATACTACTTCCAACAGGCACAAAACGGTCTTTATGCACGCGAAGCCATCCTTTGCGACGTGCTGGGCATCACGCTGGATGACGTAAAGAAGGACAGTGAACGCTACAACACCTCGTTGTAATCACCTTATATATATATAATAGTCTCTGAAACTTGAACGAACGAAAAAAGAAACAGACGATGAACGAAAAGAAACAAGAACTGCAGGTAGCTGCCCTCGAGAACGGCACTGTAATAGACCATATTCCGGCCGAAAAGCTCTTCACCGTGGTATCGTTATTGGGCTTGGAAAAGCTGAAGAACAACATTACCATCGGTTGCAACCTGAAGAGCGGCAAACTGGGTACTAAAGGCATTATCAAGATAGCCGACAAATTCTTTTGCGACGACGAAATCAACCGCATTGCCTTAGTTGCACCTAACGTTAAACTGAACATCATACGCGATTATGAGGTGGCAGAGAAGCGAGAAGTACGACTTCCGGACGAATTGAAGGGCATTGTAAAGTGCGGTAACCCCAAGTGCATCACCAACAACGAGCCGATGCCTACCCGCTTCCATGTGATTGACAAGGAAAACTGCATCATCAAATGCCACTACTGCGAAAAGGAACAGAAACGGGAAAACATCACCCTGATAGACAACGGCTAATAGATGAAAGAAGACTGGAAACCGGGTACCATGATTTACCCATTGCCTGCCGTTATGGTAAGTTGCGGAAGCACCCCCGAAGAGTATAACATCATTACCGTGGCATGGACCGGCACCATCTGTAGCAATCCGCCGATGTGCTACATCTCTGTGCGACCGGAAAGACACTCGTATGAAATTCTGAAAAGAAATATGGAGTTTGTCATCAACCTCACCACCAAAGAACTGGCACAAGCCACCGATTGGTGCGGTGTACGGTCGGGACGCGACTACAACAAGTTTGAAGAAATGCACCTTACCCCCGGAAAAAGCAGCGTGGTAAGCGCACCGCTCATTGAAGAGTCGCCACTCTGCATAGAATGCCGCGTGAAAGAGATTCTCTCACTCGGTTCGCACGACATGTTTATTGCCGATGTGGTAAATGTACGGGCGGATAAGCTCAACCTGGACGAAGAAACGGGCAAATTGTTGCTGGCTGAAACCAATCCGCTCGTTTATGTCCACGGCGGCTACTATGAACTGGGTAAAAAGATTGGAAAATTTGGTTGGAGTGTGGAGAAAAAGAAGAAATGACATGCGAAACGTTGTAATGCTCATCCTCCTGCTGCTGTTTGTCTCCCCACTTCGTGCACAACAGACCGAAGAGGCCAAGAAACGAACGGAGACCACCATCAACTATGGTGCAAGAGTGGGCTTCAACTCCTCCCTGTTTCTGATATCCGACTTCAGTTTCGGCAACGTGAACATAGACGAGGTGCAAAACAACTATAAGATAGGCTATTTCGGCTCCATCTTCATGCGTATCAACTTCGACCGTCACTTTCTTCAGCCGGAACTCTCATATAGCATCAGTCGTTGCAACATTACTTTCGACAAACCTCAGGCAGAAGCCACGGCAGAGGGAACTCCCAGCCAGGTGGCTTCCATAAACTCGTCAATCCATAGCGTGGATTTGCCCATCTTGTATGGTTACAACATCATCAACGAGAAACCCTACGGATTGGCTATCTTTGGTGGTCCCAAGTTGCGTTATATACTCACCCACCCCAGCAAAATTACCTACAACAACTTCAGTCTGAATAACATTCGCGAGGAGTTGCACAAACTGAATGCAGGTTTCACACTGGGAGTGGCCGTGACAATCTCCCCAATCTTCTTCGATTTCCGTTACGACATCGGGCTTCATAACCTTTCCAAGCATGTTGCTTACGACACCGAAGAGATTGTTACGCCTATCAAATTCCAACGGAGAGACAATGTACTCAGTTTCTCGCTGGGAGTACTGTTCTGACAGATTTGTAATGAATAACCCGACCGTAAGTTTCCTTTTTTCTGCAATAAGAATCCTTTTTCTTTCACTTTATCATTTATTTCCCTAAATTTGCGGCCTCAATAAAGACAAAATGAATTAACCACTTATCAAACATAAGTAAAGTATGAAAAGAGACGAACTGATTTTCGACATTATTGAAAAAGAGCATCAACGCCAAATGAAAGGCATAGAACTGATTGCCTCTGAAAACTTTGTGAGTGACCAAGTAATGCAAGCCATGGGCTCCTGCCTCACCAATAAGTATGCCGAAGGGTATCCCGGAAAGCGTTACTATGGCGGATGCGAAGTGGTGGATGAGAGCGAAACCATCGCTATTGAACGCATCAAGAAGATTTTTGGTGCTGCATGGGCCAACGTTCAACCACACTCCGGCGCACAAGCCAACGCAGCAGTCTTCCTGGCAGTGCTGAATCCCGGTGATAAATTCATGGGACTGAACCTCGCACACGGAGGTCACTTGTCACACGGTTCGTTGGTAAACACTTCGGGCATCATTTACACACCTTGTGAATATAATCTGAATCAAGAAACCGGTCGCGTAGACTATGACCAGATGGAAGAGGTTGCTTTGCGCGAACGTCCTAAGTTGATTATTGGTGGCGGTTCAGCCTATTCACGCGAATGGGACTACAAACGGATGCGTGCAATTGCCGATAAAGTGGGAGCTATCCTTATGATTGACATGGCGCACCCTGCCGGACTGATAGCCGCCGGTCTTTTGGACAATCCTGTGAAGTATGCACACATTGTAACCTCTACTACCCACAAAACACTGAGAGGTCCGCGTGGAGGTATCATTCTTATGGGAGAAGATTTCCCTAATCCGTGGGGAAAGAAGACTCCGAAGGGCGAAATCAAGATGATGTCACAACTATTGGACTCTGCCGTATTCCCAGGAATCCAAGGTGGTCCGTTGGAACACGTGATTGCTGCCAAAGCTGTGGCCTTTGGAGAGATTCTGCAGCCGGAATGGAAAGAATATGCAGCTCAGGTGAAGAAAAATGCCGCCGTTTTGGCCGAAGAATTGGTTAAACGTGGCTTCACCATCGTGTCCGGTGGCACAGACAATCACTCTATGCTGGTTGATTTGCGCTCAAAATACCCCGATTTGACCGGTAAAGTGGCAGAAAAAGCATTAGTTTCAGCCGATATTACAGTCAACAAGAACATGGTTCCCTTTGACAGTCGTTCGGCATTCCAAACTTCCGGTATCCGTTTGGGTACACCGGCCATCACAACACGCGGTGCGAAGGAGGATTTGATGGTTGAAATTGCAGAAATGATTGAAACCGTACTGTCGAATGTGGACAATGAACAGGTAATTGCCGATGTTCGTGCCCGTGTAAATAAAACTATGGAGAAATATCCGATTTTTGCTTACTGATTGCACTGTAATCGGAAGATAAATCAAGATTTCTGAAACGGTTAACAAGCAGAAAGGCTGTACTTCATCGGTGCAGCCTTTACTGTTTTCTGGAAGATTCAACTGAATCTGTCGCTCTTTTCGTCAACTGAACTGCTTTTTGTCAACTGAGTCCTTCTATCTCTCCGTTTACAATATCAATTCGCTCTGCCTGCGGCGATTTTGGTAAACCTGGCATACGAAGTATCTCTCCGGCAATGGCAACAATCATCTCTGCACCGTTATTTACCACGATGTCTTTAATGTGGAACTCAAAACCCTTTACTGCACCGTACTGTTTGGGGTCGGCAGAGAAAGAATACTGAGTTTTGGCGATGCAAACCGGATAATGAGTGATGCCTAATTCCTCTGCCAGGGCGATTTTTCTGCGGGCGGTGTTGCTATAGGTCACAACACTTGCACCATAGAGATTACATGCCACTTGTTCAATCTTTTTCTCAACAGAATCAGTGTCGCTATAGGTGAAATGAAGCGGAGCTGATGGTTGCTCTTCGATGGTTTTCACTACAAGATTGGCTAAATCCACCGCACCTTCGCCTCCGCAAGCAAAAGCATTATTGATGGCAAAGCCAACGTTCAGTTCTTGTTCACAATGTTGGCGGATAGCCTCTACTTCTTCATCGGTGTCGGCTGCAAAACGGTTGAAAGCTACCACAACAGTTTGTCCAAAGCTTTTCAGGTTCTGTATATGTTTGTCCAGGTTGGCAAAACCGGCATGAATGCCTTCCAAGTTGGGCTCTTTAATCTTATCCAGACTTACTCCGCCGTGCATTTTCAAACCTTGTGCAGTAGCTACTATAACGGTAAGTTTGGGTTGCAATCCGATTTTCCGACATTTGATATTGTAAAACTTTTCAGCACCAAGGTCAGCACCGAAACCAGCCTCAGTAATCACGTAGTCTCCAAAGGTCATGGCAAGTTTGGTTGCCAAAATGGAGTTACATCCGTGAGCAATGTTGGCAAACGGGCCTCCATGAACGAATGCGGCGGTATTTTCGGTGGTTTGTACGAGGTTAGGCTGGATGGCATCTTTCAGAAGCACCGTAATGGCACCGGCAACGCCCAACTCTTTCACCGTAAAAGGCTCTCCGGAGAAGGTGAAGCCAAGAATGATGTTTTCGATGCGACGGCGCAAATCATCTTCATCCTTAGAGAGACACAGAATAGCCATGATTTCAGAAGCAGGAGTAATATCGAAACCCGATTCTGCCGTCAGCCCATTGCTCCGAGGCCCTAGACCTGTAACAATACTTCTCAGCGAGCGGTCATTAACGTCCAGCACACGCTTCCAAATCACCTCTTTCAGGGCAAAACCATCGGACTGATGCTGGTAGATATAGTTATCCAACAAGGCAGAAATCATGTTATGCGCCGAGGTAATAGCATGAAAATCGCCCGTAAAATGAAGATTTATCTTCTCCATGGGCAACACCTGCGCATATCCACCGCCAGCTGCTCCCCCTTTCATGCCGAAACAAGGACCAAGAGATGGTTCGCGCAGGGCAACAATGGCCTTCTTACCAATCTTATTCAATCCCAAAGCCAGGCCAATGGAAACAGTTGTCTTGCCAATACCGGCTTTAGTGGCTGTAATGGCCGTTACCAGAATCAGATTACTCTGTTTTATCTTCTCTTCATCCATCAAAGAGAGGGGAACTTTGGCGATGTAACGCCCATAATTCTCAATTTCGTCGCGAGGAATATCCACCGACTCAGCTACTTGCTTGATTTTTTTCAGCTCGATACTGCGTGCAATTTCTATATCAGACTTCATACGGCTAGATTTATCGGTTATTTTAAGTTTTACGATTTCAATTTCAAGTAATTGAATAAGTTAGCTGCCTCCATCCGTCCAATTTGTTCGGAGAAAGGTGTACAAAGGTAAGCAATTACCCCCGAAAAACAACGCCTTCGGGGCTTATTAAATATTAAAATGCAACAGATGCTTTGTTTTTCTGCTTTTGTAGAAAATAACACCACGCAGTTACGCTCAAAACCCTCAGTGTTTCAGCTAAAACCCTCAGTGTTTTCGCCAAAACCCTCAGTGTTATTTTTGTAATGTTCGGTGTTATTTGGAGAATGAAAAATATAGGGAAATGAAGAATACAGGGAAATGAAGAATGAAGAATTAAGAATTATGAATGAGGAGTTTTTTTAGAGGAAGTAAGATTTTGGCTTCTGCTTTTGAAAACCTACTCCCAATTCTTCATTCTTAATTCTTAATTCTTCATTAACTAAAGTTCTTCATCAACGTCCGATATTCCCTCGGCCCCACCCCCACATACTGCTTGAAGTACTTGCCGAAGAATGACTGGGTGGGGAAGTTGAGTGCGGTGGCAATCTCCTTAATACTGAGTTCGGAGTCTTCCAACAAGAGTTTCGCCTCAGTAATGACCATTTCGATAATCCATTGCAGGGGCGTTTTCTTTGATTGCTGGCGGATGATGGTGGAAAAGTAACGAGGAGCCATGTGCTGGAGGTCGGCATAGAAAGCCACGTCGCGCTGCATACGGTAATGGCGGAAGAGATTGAGCATAAATTGCGAAAAAACTATCTCGTGCTTGCTCTGCGGCTGTGGGGCTATGGGACGGTTGGCAAAGTAAGCGTCGAGGGTTTCCATGGCAGCAGTGTGCCCCATCGACTTCAGTAGTTCTGTCAGCAGATTCTTGCGGGGAGAAGTTGTAAGGCGAGGCAATTCTTCATCGGCGCGACGAGCCAATGCATCAAGCACACCGTCCAAGTGGTTGAAAGTATCCTCGGGCAGGGAGACACAGGGGTGCTGACGAATCCAAAGCATATTCTCTACACTCACAACCTTATATATAATAGGTAGCAGATAGGATACTTGTACCTCTACCAACAATCCCTCGGCATCGTCACTGATGCGGAGCAGGCGAACCAGTGTGGAAGGAGTGTAGATATAGATGTCTCCTCGACGGATGTGATAGGTTTGGTCACCGAAAGAGACTTCCACATGCCCCTGACGACAAAGGAATACGCCACAAAGTTCAATGGTGGAGATAATTTGTCCGGCGTGAAAGGGATGGACGACATCGGGACGGATGGGATGGAAGCGGAAGGGAAGCATTTTCTTTAGTTGAGAGTTGAAAGTTTATAGTTGATAGTTAATTGGAGGACAAAGGAAATACAAATCGCTGAATTTTTAGCTTACTAAAAGGGAACATTTATACAAATTGAACAGTTATTAGTACATATCAAGCTTTCGGGAGGAGAAGAGGCGGCGTAATTTTGCCGCCGTAACATAGCTTCACACAAAAAACAGTATGAAAAAGAAGAATTGGATTTTAGCTACACTATTGCCAGCCGTACTGATGGCTTGTCATATGGGTGTGGAACGGAGGGCTGATGCGCCCAAGGTGGTGAAACTGGACACTGTCCGCCAGGCTGGGCAGGTCACACTGCTGCAATATCCTGGCAGAGTAAAGGCCGACGAAGAGGTGAACCTCGCCTTCAAGGTCAGCGGAACTATCGACCGGTTTCTGGCACCGGAGGGAGCGCGTGTCAGCAAGGGAGACCTGCTTGTCAGACTGGACGACACCGACTACCGCACCCAACTCTCGGCCACCGAAGCCGAATACCGTCAGGTGAAGGGTGACGCCGAACGCATCATCGCCCTCTACCGCGACAGCAGTACCACCGCCAGCAACTACGACAAGGCCGTCTACGGACTTCAGCAGATGGAAGCCAAGCTGAAGCATCACCGAGACCAGCTGAAGTACACCGAACTGCGTGCCCCCTTCACCGGCAGCGTGCAGAAGCATCTCTTCGACGCGCACGAAACGGTCGGTGCCGGAATGCCCGTCATCAGCCTCGTGGGCAGCGGACTGCCCGAAGTGGAAATCAGCCTCCCCGCCGCCGAGTACATCCGCCGCGAGCGTTTCCTGTCGTTCCACTGCACCTTCGACCTCTATCCCGGCCGCACCTTCCCGCTCGCCCTCGTCAGCCTTGCGCCCAAGGCCAATGCCAACCAGCTCTATACCATGCGACTGCGTTTCACCTCGGCCGACGCTCCCCTGCCCTCGCCGGGTATGAACACCACGGTCAGCATCCATTGTTCCGAGCAGGAGGAAGTACTGCTCAGTGTGCCCACCGGAGCGTTGCTGAAGCAGGACGGAGCCGACAAGCTCTACCTCTACTCGCCCACGCAGCAGACGGTCAGCACACAGACGGTCAGCATCGTCCGCCCCCTGAGCAACGGACGGATGCTCATCACCTCGCCCTGCCTGAAGCCCGGTGATGTGGTTGTGGCTGCCGGCGTGCATCACCTCACGGAGGGCGAACGGGTGAAACCGCTGCCGCCAACCTCGGAAACCAATGTGGGAGGACTGCTATGATGGACATCAGCAAATGGGCATTCAATAACCGCAACCTCATCTACTTCCTCATCGCCGTGCTGACGGTGGGAGGCGTGCTGTCGTGCTATCAGATGAGCAAGCTGGAAGACCCGGAAGTGAAAGTGAAACTGGCGATGGTGGTAACCACCTACCCGGGAGCATCGGCGCACCAGGTGGAATTGGAGGTGACCGACCCGTTAGAGAAGAGCATCCGACTGATGGGCAACGTGGAAAGCATCGAAAGTTACTCGTACAGCGACCTCTCCCTCATTCAGGTGGAGCTGAAAACCACTGTACCGAACGCCGAGGTGGAACAGTGCTGGGACGCACTGCGCCGACGGGTGCAGGCCGCAGCTCTACCCTCGGGCGCATCAGTTCCGACGGTGAAGGACGACTTCGGCAATGTGTTCGGAATGTTCTACGCCCTGACCGGCGACGGACTGACCGAGCGCGAGCTGGCCGACTATGCCGAGTTAGTGAAGCGCGAGTTGGGCGAAGTAGAAGGCATCGAACGCATCGACCTCTACGGCACACGACCGGAGTGTATCTACATCTCGCTGTTGCAGGACCGCATGGCCAACCTGGGCGTGAAACCGGCCGAAGTGCTGGCCACGCTGAACGGACAGAACAGTACGAACTACAGCGGCTACTTTGACAACGGCGACCGACGTCTGCGCATCGACGTGAGCGACCGCTTCCGCTCGGTGGAGGACATCGGACGAATGCTCATCCAGGGACACGACGACGACCGCCTGCGCCTGAGTGACATTGCCCGCATCGAGAAAGGCTTCGAGGAACCTACACGCAACGAACTGACCCATAACGGCGAGCGAGCCGTGGGACTGCTGGTAGCCGCCTCGCCCCAGGCAGACATCGTGAAGGTGGGGCGAGCAGTGGACAAGCGGCTGGAGCAGTTGCAGGCA
Organism: Bacteroides sp.; assembly: GCA_017621035.1. GTDB lineage: Bacteria > Bacteroidota > Bacteroidia > Bacteroidales > Bacteroidaceae > Bacteroides. The sequence goes on from JAGATY010000044.1 coordinate 9,942, forward strand.
TCGCGCCTGCCCGTCGGCGTGGAGTGCCACAAGGTGTTCTACCAGCCGGAGCGGGTGGAGCAGGCACTGGGCACGTTCGGCATCAACTTGGTGGAATCGGTCATCATCGTGGTGGTCATTCTGATGCTGACCATGGGCTTCAAGAGCGGTATGATTATCGGCTACAGCCTGCTCATCACGGTGTTGGGTTCCTTCTGCTTCCTACAGCTGGCCGACGGAACAATGCAGCGCGTGTCGCTGGCCGCCTTCATTCTGGCGATGGGTATGTTGGTGGACAATGCCATCGTGATAGTGGACGGCATCTTGGTGGATCTGAAATCAGGCAAGCCGCGTATGGAAGCCATGACGGCCATCGGCAGACAGACGGCCATGCCGCTGCTGGGTGCCACGCTTATTGCCATCTTGGCCTTTCTTCCCATCTTCCTCAGTCCGGACACGGCAGGTGTATACACGCGCGATCTCTTTATTGTGTTGGCCGTTTCGCTACTCCTCAGTTGGGTGCTGGCACTGGTTCACGTTCCGCTGATGGCAAACCGCCGACTGTTTCCCGCCGTGGAGAGTGGCGAGGGCGGGCGACGTGAGTATCCCGGACGGACGTATGCCCTGCTTCGCCGCTGCCTCGGCTTCGGCCTACGCCACCGGTGGGGCATGGTGGCAGGCATGGTGGCGTTACTGCTACTCTCACTTTTCGGTTTCCAATTCATGAAGCGAGGTTTCTTCCCCGACATGGTGTACGACCAACTCTATATGGAATACAAGCTACCCGAAGGCAACAACTCCACCCGCGTGCAGAAAGACTTGGCAGAGATTCAAGCCTATCTGCGGACGCGCCCCGAGGTGAAGGACATCACGGCCTCGGTAGGCGGAACACCGGGACGCTATAACCTGGTGCGTAGCATTGCCAATCCCTCGCTCTCCTACGGCGAACTGATTATCGACTTTACCTCTCCCGACGCGCTGGTGGAGAACATGGCCGAGATACAACACCATCTGACCGAACACTATCCCGATGCCTATGTGAAGCTGAAACGCTACAACCTGATGTTCAAGAAATATCCCATCGAGGCGCAGTTCTTGGGTCCCGACCCGGCCGTTCTGCACCAACTGGCCGATACCGCCCGACGCATTATGGAACAGATTCCCGAAGTCTGTCTCATTACCTCCGACTGGGACGCGCAGGTGCCCGTGCTGAGCATCGAATACGACCAGCCTGCCGCCCGCGCCCTGGGTCTGAGCCGCAGCGATGTCAGCCTGTCGCTGCTGGCAGTGGGAGGCGGCATTCCCATCGGCTCGTTCTACGAAGGCATCCACAGCAACAACATCTACCTGCGTTGCCTCGACGAGAACGGCCGTCCGGTGGAGAATCTGGGCAATACGCAGGTCTTCTCCACCCTGCCCTCGCTCGGCGGAGTGCTGACGGAGGAGTTGCTGGTGAAGCTGCGCACGGGAAACATCGACAAGGAGGAGATTGTGGAGAACCTGATGGGCAGCACCCCGCTCCGCCAGGTGGCGCGAAGCATCGACGTGAGGTGGGAGGAACCGGTGGTTCCCCGCTACAACGGACAGCGCAGTCAGCGGGTGCAGTGCTCACCCGTGGATGGAGTGGAGACGGAAGCCGCCTGGCAGCTGGTGGCCGAACGACTGGAACAGTTGCCTCTGCCCGACGGCTACACGCTGCAGTGGCAGGGCGAGAAGAGTGCCAGCAACTCGGCCATGAAATACCTCTTCCGCAACTTCCCGATAGCCATCGTGCTGATGATTGCCATTCTCATCATGCTGTTCAAGGACTACCGCAAGCCGACGATTATCTTCTGCTGCCTGCCCTTCATCTTAGTGGGTGTGGTGGCCGTGATGCTGCTGACGGGACAGACGTTCAACTTTGTGGCCATCGTCGGCACGCTGGGGCTGATGGGCATGCTCATCAAGAACGGCATCGTGCTGATGGACGAAATCACCCTGCAACTCTCGCAAGGCATCGAGCCGGTCACGGCCTTGGTGGACAGCGCACAGAGCCGACTGCGTCCCGTGATGATGGCCTCACTCACCACCATCCTCGGCATGATACCGCTACTCAGCGATGCCATGTTCGGCAGCATGGCGGCCTGCATCATGGGCGGGCTGCTGTTCAGCACGCTCATCACGCTGGTGTTCATCCCCGTGCTGTATGCCCTCTTCTTCCGCATTAAAACAATCGATAACGAAACAGTGAAGTCATGAAAAAGATACCCTTCCTCCTCCTACTCCTCGCCCTGGCCGCCGGAGTGCGCGCGCAAGAGTTTCTCACCCTGGAACAGTGCCGCAAGATGGCACTCCGTCACAACAAAGAGTTGGCGGCAAGCGGCAAGCAGCGGCTCTATGCCGACTATATGCAAAGAAGTGTCCGCGCCAACTTCCTGCCCAACATCTCGGCCTCGGGAACGGGACTCTACAGCAATGCCGACGGCAGCTTCGGCGTGGCGGGCGGCAATCTGCCCGTGCTGACACCCGACTTGGCCACCGGACAGCTCATCCCCAACGGCAGCTACGCCTACTTCCCCGGACTGAACCTGGCCTACAAGGTGGGCGCACTCTACACGGCCGGCATCTCGCTGGAGCAGCCCCTCTATATGGGTGGAAAGATTCGTGCTGCCTATCGCGTGGCCTCGCTGAGCCGCGAGATGGCCCGCCTGAACGAAGCGCTGACCACCACCGAAGTGCTGCTGAAGACCGACGAAGCCTTTGCCAACGTAGTGAAAGCCCGCGAGCTGAAGAGCGTGGCCGAGAAGTATAACACGCTGCTGAAGAACCTGCTGCGCGACGTGGAGAACGCCCGCCGACACGGACTGACGGCGAAGAACGACGTCCTGAAGGTGCAGGTGCGACTCAACGAAAGCGAACTCTCCCTGCGCCGGGCCGACAACGCCCTGCGACTGGCCACCATGAACCTCTGCCACTGTATTGGCCGTCCACTGCTCTCCTCCATTGAAGTGAGCGGCGACCTGCCTTCCGTCCCCGAGCTTGACACGCAGCAGAGCGACATCACCGGCCGGCCCGAATACGCCATCCTGCAAAAGCAGACCGACATCGCCCGCCAGCAGGTGAAGCTGAGCCGCAGCGAGATGCTGCCGCAAGTGGGCATCCGAGGCTCGTACAACTACCTGCACGGGCTGGAGGTGAACAACGAAACGTTGCTGGACAAAGGCAGCTTCAGCGTCATGCTCAACGTTACCCTGCCCCTCTTCCACTTCGGCGAGCGGAGCAACAAAGTGCGCGCGGCCCGGACGAAGCTGGAGCAGACCCGCCTGGAGCAGGAGAACCTGAACGAGCAGATGCAGCTCCAGCTGATGCAGGCCGCCAACAACCTGGACGAAGCCCGTCTGGAACTCACCCTCGCCCGCCAATCCCTGACCCAGGCCGACGAAAACATGCGCATCAGCCGCAAGCAATACGATGCCGGTCTGGAAAGCCTGAGCGACCACCTGGAGGCGCAACTGCTGTGGCAACAAGCCTACCAACAACAAGTGGAAGCCACCTACGCCCTCTACCTCCGCCATGTGGAGTATCGGAAGGCGACGGGAATGGAGTAAAAAATAACTATAAATATGTTTACCTATATCAGATAAGATAATCTGACTTTTGTTACCGTTTCCCCCTCACTTTCTCTTCCAGTTGTTGCATCCATTCATAGAATGAGGGAAGGTAAAGTGTAGCCAGGAGTGTATTCAGGGCCATACCAAAGACCACAGCCGCTCCCAGGGCAAGTCGGCTTTGTGCGCCTGCACCGGTGGCGAAAAGCAGAGGCATGACGCCGAAAACAAAGGAGAGCGAGGTCATGAGAATAGGTCTGAGCCTCACCTGTCCGGCATGGAAAGCGGCCTCCCGTAGGGTGTTACCGGCCTTTTGATAGTCACGAGCAAACTCAACCACCAAGATTCCGTTCTTGGCAGAAAGAGCAATGAGTAGTACGATACCTATCTCCGTGTAGATGCTGATAGGAACATTCATCACCCAGCACCCAACCATGGCACCCAACAGAGCAATAGGTAACCCCAGGATGGCAGCTACCGGACTGGTCCAACTCTCGTACTGGGCGGCCAGAACCAGGAACACAACGAGCAGTGCCATTGCAAAAATCAGGACTGTTGTCGTGCCTGCCTGTGTCTCCTGATAGGCAACCGATGTCCACTCGTAACCAAATCTGCCGGCTAACACTTCGTCGACCATCTGCTCCATCTGCTTGATTGACTGGCCCGAACTACTTCCTTCGGCCGGAGTCAGTGTGAGTGCGGCTGTGGAATACATGTTGTATCGGTTGATTTGGTCCATACCCAGAATCTCTTCCACTTGGGTGAAGGAGGCGAATGGTACCATCTCCCCCTCCTTGTTAGGCACACTCAGTTTAAGCACGTCTGCCACTTTACGTTGGGCTTGGTCGCCCGCCCCGAGCTTCACTTGGTAGATGTGACCAAACTGAATATAGTCGTTTACATACGTTGCTCCCATGTAATAGCCCAACGTAGTAAATACTTGGTTGAGAGAGATACCCATCAGCTGCACCTTATCGCGGTCAATCTTCAGAAAGTATTGAGGTACATTGGCTTGATACTGACTGCTTAAGGCTCCCAGAGAAGCGTACTTTCTGTAGTTTTCTATCAGACTTTCAACGGCTCTTTGCATCTCTGTGGTACCCAGATTGTGCCGGTCTTCCAGTTGAAGTTGCAATCCTCCGGTTGCTCCCAGTCCGGGAATAGCCGGCGGAACCATGGCAAAGACTTGTGCCTCTTCTATACCGTAAGCCTCGCGATTGAAACGATTGACCACAGCTTCAGCAGTGTGCGACTTGCCTTTACGCTCACTCCAGTTCTTTAGCACTACGAAATAGGTGGCCGCATTGCTCTGCTCTCCGCCCCCGACAACCGAGAATCCGGATATGCCGATGTAGTCTTTCACCTCCGGATAGTGCTCCAGTATGGCATCAATCTGCCTACCTACGGCCTCGGTTCGTTGCAATCCGGCAGCCGGAGGAAGCTGTACAACGGCTAAGAAGTAACCGTCATCTTCGTCAGGAAGAAAGGTGGTGGGCCACTTCACAAACAGCAGTGCAGCCAGCAAGGTGAAGAGCGAGAAGGAGATGAGTGCGTGCTTAGGACGGTCAAGCAGGTAACTCACCGCTTTGTCGAACCAGCCTTGCACCCGATTGTTCGCACGGTTGAATCCCCTATAAATCAATGCTTTCGATGGAACGGTAGGACGAAGCAACAGGGTGCATAGTGCCGGAGTTAGTGTTAGTGAGTTGATGGCACTAAGCACCGTACTTGCTGCAATGGTCAAAGCAAACTGCTTGTAGAGCTGTCCGGTTATTCCGCTAATGAGCGTGGTAGGGATAAAGACGGCTAAAAGTACCAACATCACCCCTACAACAGGGCCTGTTATCTCCTTCATGGCTTGGACAGTCGCCCCCTTGGCATCATACTTACCTGTGTCCAATAGGCGAGTCGTGTTCTCCACCACCACGATGGCATCGTCCACAACAATAGCCACGGCCAATATCAGTCCGAACAAAGTCAACGTATTGATAGAGAATCCAAACAGTGCCATCACAGCCAACGTACCGATAAGTGACACAGGAATGGTGATGCAGGGAATGATAACCGCCCGCCAGTTCTGTAAGAAAAGCAGGATGACAAGTACAACCAGCAGCGTTGTTTCGAGGAGTGTCACCAACACTTCTTCTACCGAAGCATGAATCACATCGGTTGTGTCCAGTGTCACGTCATATTCAATGCCTGCAGGAAAATCGGCCGCAAGTTCCTTCATTCTCTCTCTAACCCCGTCCGACACGTCGATGGAGTTACTTCCGGGTTGCTGGTAGATGGCGATGGCAGCGCTAGGTTTGCCGTCCAACTGTGAGACCATGTTGTATGAAACCGAACCCAAGTCGATGTTAGCAACGTCACGAAGGCGCAGAATCCTACCCTCTTCGTCGGCTTTAAGAACAATGTCGCCAAAGCTTTCAGGCGAAGTAAGTCGTCCTTGTACTGTCAGACTGTACTGAAAAGCCGGTGCCTGTCCCTCGCCTCCAGGCAGTGGTTGTCCCACATTGCCCGCACTCACTTCAACGTTTTGTGCACTGATAGCTTGATAAACATCCTCCGGAGAGAGACCTCGGATACGGAGAGCGGCTGGATCTAACCAGATGCGCATGGAGTAATCTCCTGCTCCCATCACATTGACATCGCCTACTCCGGGCACGCGAGTCAGCTGGTCAACCAGGTTTAGTTTGGCATAGTTACTCAGATAGAGGCCATCATAAGCCGCCTCGGTACTATGTAGCGTGAGGAACATTACGATGTTGGATGACTTCTTTTGCACCGTAACACCCTGCACCACTACGGGCGAAGGCAGAGAAGGTTGTGCCACACTCACTCTGTTTTGTACCTGAACGGTGGCCATGTCTATATCAGTACCCACGGCAAATGTAACCGTCAGTGCATAAGCTCCTGAAGAACTGCTGGTGGAAGACATATAAAGCATGCCATCCACTCCGTTCACTTGTTGTTCAATGGGCATTCCAACGGTCTGCGCCACCGTTTGAGCATTGGCTCCCGGATAGGTGGCAGACACCTGAACAGTGGGAGGTGTGATATCCGGATATTGGGCAATGGGTAGCATTCCCAGTGTGACGGCTCCCGCCACAACCATCAGCAATGCCAGCACCGTTGCAAAAATAGGTCGGTCGATAAAAAACTTGGAAAACATAAGGCTGTCAGTATTGGGGATTTAGGAATTTACAATTTAGGGATTTACTATTTACAATTTATGATTTACGATTGAAGAAATCAGTAGCTAATTTGTAAATCGTAAATTGTAAATTGCTAAATAGTAAATCATTAGATTGTACATCATTATTCAACTGGTTTAATCTTCATTCCTTCTCTTACCTTTAGTAAGGCCTTGGTAACGTAACGCTCACGAGGCGAAAGTCCGGATGTAACTTGCCGAAGTGTGTCACCAATGAGCTGTCCGGTGGTGATGTGACGATAGCTAACGACATTGGAATCGTTCACCACATAGAGATATTTACCCAACTGGTCGGTACCAATGGAAGCATCGGGTACTAACACGGCCCGACGTTGCAAACCATAGGGCAAGGTGATGTCAACGTAAAGACCACTCTTCAGTTTGCGGTCGGGATTGCTTAGTACGGCACGCAAGCCTACCGTTCCGCTCTGTCGGTCGACGTTCGGTGAAAGATAGTCGAGCTCTGCTTCGTACACGTTGCTTCCCTCCTGTCCGACTCTGACCGAAGCTTGTCGTAACAACGAATCGCTTCCTTGGCTCATAGTCATCAGTAACCACTGATTATCAGCTATGTTGAAGTAACTGTAAAGTCGGTCATCTTTGTAGATGGTAGCCAGTGTAATGGGTTGAGAAGCCCCACTTAGATAACTGCCGGCATCCAGTTTACTGCGTGAAACGGTACCGTCGAACGGGGCACGAACGGTACAATAAGCCAACTGCGTGTGGGCTGTGTTAAGTGCTGCACGGGCGTTGTTCACGGCAGCTTCCGAGGTAGCTACATTGCTCTTGGCCTGTTGAAGCTGAATTTGGCTGACTGCCTCCGTCTTCATGGCCTCTTGCATGCGTGCATAGTTACTGGCTGCATACTCCAGTTGAGCGGTTGCGGTACTGAGGGCAGCTTCGGCTTGAGCTACATTGTCCTGGTAAATGGTTGGTTCGATGACGAATAACACCTGACCTTGACGTACATGACTACCGGGTGTATAGGCCACTTTCTGCAATGTCCCGTTGACACGCGCCACGAGATCAACCGTCTTTTCAGCAGTCAAGTAACCAGGATATTGCTTGGTCAGTACGATGTCTTTCACTTCGGGATAGGCTACCTGTATGGGCAAGACACCTCCCGACTCACTCTTTCCTTTCTTCTCTGTGCAGGCAACCAATAGAACGGACGCCAACACAACGGGCAGTATAACTCTCTTCATATCTTTTACTAAGTTAGGTTATTGATTCATTGTCAGTTGTTCCATCCGCCTCCTGTCGCTTTGTAGAGCGAGATGAGTTGGAGAAGTGAGTATCCTTGTGCTTGCGTCAACAGGTTCTGATAGGTGAGTAATGAGCGCAAGGAGTCGAGCACATTCTGGAAAGGTGTTAGTCCCTGCTTGTACAACTCCAGGGAAAGACGTAACGTTTCCTCACCTTGCAGACACACTTCTCGCAGTGCAACAATCTGTTTCAAAGACGATTGGTAGGTACTGATGGCATTGTCAGTCTCTTGAATAGCGGTAAGAATGGTGTTATTAAACTGATGTACGCTCTCTTCCAACTCGGCTTTGGCCAGTCGGGTAGCATTTATCAGCTTGGTTCCACTAAACAAAGTCCACGAAATGGTGGGCGAAAGTTCGTAAGTAAGTGAATTCTTCCGCATCAGTTCTTTCAGCGAATGCGACGTGTAGCCTGCAGAAGCATTCAGGAAAACCTTAGGTAACCAGTCACTTCTAGAGGCACCAAGCAGAGCAGCCTTGGCATCTACCTCACGTTCGGCTTGTAATACGTCGGGGCGCTGAAGAAGTAAAGAAACGGGTATGTCGGTAGAAACAGGCTCTACATACTCGGGTAACGGGCCGGCACTGTTTAACACCGGACGAACATCTTCCGGATAGAGACCAAGTAAGATAGCTATCTGATTGATATATTGATTGATGCTTGCCTCCAGTTGAGGAATACCGGCACGGGTGCTGTAATAAACGGAACGTGCCTGAGATACATCCAGTTTGGAGACCAAACCGGTCTTATAACGGGTCTCTGTTATACCTAAAACGGCTGCTTGTGTGTTGCAGTTGCGGTTTACCACAGACAATTCCTGTTGTGTCTCCCGCAAATTGATGTAGGCCGAGGCTACTTCTGCAGCCAAAGATAGTTGGGTGGCAGCATACTCTTCTCTACTGGCGTGGAAGGTTTCTCGTTGAGCCTTCACCCGTTGACGAATGCTTCCAAAGATATCTATCTCCCAACTGGCATCCAACGTAGTACTGAAGTTGCGGTTCCAATCTTTCACCCCATGCTCCATGTTTCCACTACTCTGCTGGTTGCTCCAACCTCCATTTAGGGTAATGGAAGGGAGCGCAGAGGCTCGTTCTATTCGCAGGTTCGCCTTTGCCATATCAATGCGTTGTAAAGCACTTAACACGGAAAAGTTTTGTTCTGATGCAACGGTAATCAGCGAATCCAATAACGGGTCGTTGAATACTCTCCACCAGGGAACGTCCGCAGGTTGTACGTTTCCTCTCTCAGCCTCGTATCTTCCTGAAGTTAAGGACTGTGCTTCTGATACCAGAGGTAAGAATAGGAACAGAAGTGTGAGGCTCCATGCTTTTGTTTTCATAAAAAAAAGTTTAGGTTGTTATCGTCTATCAGCGAGATAACAACCTAAACTATAAAATGTTTATATCGACAGGAATGCCGATAAGCTACTGAGGTGAGAATGTCTGAACACTCTCTTGAAACACCTTGCTTATTCGGCAGAAGCTGTTCTTCTTCTTCTTGTCGGCTTTTCCTTTACTTCTTCCTTAGCAGCAGAAGTTACACCGGCCAGTTCGGGGTCAATCAGGATGCGGCCACAGTATTCGCATACGATAACCTTTTTACGTGAACGAACGTCCAACTGACGCTGGGGCGGAATCTTATTAAAACAGCCACCGCAAGCATCACGTTGTACATACACGATACCCAAACCGTTGCGTGAGTTCTTGCGAATGCGTTTGAATGATTGTAACAGACGCGGCTCAATCTTGGTTTCAAGATCCTTGGCTTTGTCTCTCAACTTCTCTTCTTCCTGCTTGGTCTCAGCAATGATTTCGTTAAGTTCGCTCTTCTTTACGTCCAAGTCCTTTTGTCTTTCTTCCAGTGCCTTTGTGCTTTCGCCGGCTTCTGCGCTCTTTACTTGCTCTTGTGCGCTGAACTCTTTGATACGCTTCTCGCACAATTCAATTTCCAAGGATTGGAACTCAATCTCTTTCGTCAAGAAGTCGTATTCGCGATTGTTGCGTACGTTTTCTTGCTGTTCTTTATATTTGGCAACCGATGCTTTGGCAGATTCAATCTCCACACGCTTGGTGGCGATAGCTGATTTATACTCGGCAATCTCTGCTTTGATGCGATCGATGCGTGTTTTAAGACCGGCAATTTCGTCTTCCAAATCTTGTACTTCTAACGGAAGTTCGCCTCTTAACGTTTTAATTTCGTCAATCTTTGACAACATGGTCTGCAGCTGGAACAAGGTTTTCAGCTTCTGTTCCACTGTAAGGTCTTGTGGGTCTTTTTTTGCTTCTTTAGCCATTTCGTTACATGTATTTAATGGGATTTGTGTTCACCTTGGTAGTTTGCACTTCCAGATTGGGGAACATTTCCCTGATTATTGTATAGAATATCTCTTTAGTATATTGTTCGCTCTCGTAGTGTCCTATCTCTGCCAATAGGATGTCTGACTCACGACCAAAGTAATCGTGGTACTTGATTTCACCGGTCAGGAAGATGTCGGCATGTTGCTTGATGGCTTCCGGAATAAGAAAAGCACCGGCTCCACCGCACAGGGCAACGGTTTGAATCTCACGTCCCGTCAGTTTGTTATGACGCAGACAAGCCACTTCAAACGTCTTTTTAATCTGTTTGAGAAACTCTGTCTCTGCGGCCGGTTCACTCAATTCGCCGATAACACCGGCACCGGCTTGCAGATTGTCACCCTCTTTGGGTTGCAATATCCTGACGTTGGTCAGGCCAAGTTTCTCTGCAATCTTGAAGTTCACTCCTTGAGGAGCATTGTCCAAGTTGGTGTGAGCCGAGTAGATGACGATGTCGTTCTTGATTGCTTTCATCATGCACAGCTCCACGTAATCTTTTCCTGTGATGGATTTGTAACCCCTGAAGATGAGCGGATGGTGTGATATAACCAGATTGAAGCCCAAAGCTATGGCTTCATCGAGTACCGCTTCGGTTACGTCTAAACACAACAAAGCCCCTGTAACTTCCGCATCTGTCAATCCGATTTGCATGCCGGCATTGTCGAAGCCGTCTTGCAAGGGCAGAGGCGCGAATTGTTCAAGGGCGCTAACTACTTCCTTAATTCTCATTATGAGTATCAAATTTGGTTGCAAAAGTAGTGAAAAGTATGGAAATACCGAGTGCTTTTCAGTAAAATTCATACATTTGTGGCTTAAAAGTGTCGGATATGAAGAGTTTATTACTGATTTTTATGATTGCTTTCCTCTTTTCCGCATGCAATAGGAGAGCCGGTGGAGCTTCGGTAGAGGCTGATACAGCTTTTGTTGATACGTTTCCTAAAGCCACTGCCATCTTTTGGGTGGACAAACATCGTCAACAGAAATATAACATTCCTCAGGGAAGTACCTACGATGCGCCTACTTTCCGCACGGTGAAAGCTAAAGTCGTGATTGACTCCATCGGAAGAATTAAAGTGATTTCTTACGTTAAACCACAGCTGAAGCGGGTGGAAAAGTATCTGCAAGACCGCTTGGAAGTGTTCCGTGTAACCAAAATTATGATGGATAGCGGTTACATTCGCCCCGGTTCTCAATACGTCCAATTAAGATATATGCCGGACAAGATGTGGGAATGATTACACTCCTATCCTATTCTACTGTCACTTCCCGCAACTTGCCATAAGTATCAAACGAACGGCGGGAAGCCAACGAAATGGTAATCATAAGCGATAGCATTGAGGCCGTGAAGGTGATGACCATAATCATCATCTGATACTTGATGGCTACATTCGGGCTGCTTCCACCCAAAATCTGACCAATCATAGTACCGGGTAAAGCAACCAAACCCATGACGGCAATGTTTGCAATCAGCGGGCTGAAGGCTTTAATGATGGCCTGCCGAATGAAGGGGGCACGTGCTTCTGCCGGAGTAGCCCCGTTTCCCAACAAGTACCGGTAGAGCTGTTGTTCACGTTTCAATCCACTATAATAGGTATTAAGGGCAATCACGTTGCTGGAAAGCATGTTTCCCATCAGTATGCCGAAGATGGGAATAAAGTATTGTGCACTGAAAGGGTTTTCAAGTTGTAACACCACGGCAATAAAGTACATGCCCACGCATACTACACTACAGAGGAAACCAACCGATATGGGAACCAACAGCACACTGCGTTTCAGACGGGTACGTGTAAGGGCAGTGTGGGCAGCAACCAGTATCATGATGACAACCCATAGGAAATTTATCCAGGCATTGTTCCAGAGAAAGAGATATTTAAGGTAGATACCGATGAAAAAGAGTTGTATCACCATGCGAGCCGTACCAATGAGAGTGGCACGCACAAGCCCGGTCTTGAACTTCCACAAGTAGAAGACGGGTATCAGGAGTAACAGTAACCCGATGCCTAAACTAAAGTAAGAGATGTCAATTGTTCCCATCGTAACCCTCCATAATAATATGTCGATGACAGCCGGCAGCCAGATTCTTGTCGTGCGATACTACCAGAATGGCACTCCCCTGCTCTTCTGCCAGCTTCCGGAAGAAGTCCAGCACCTGTTGACTGGAGCCTGCATCCAGAGCAGAAGTAGGCTCGTCCACTATAACAAGCGGCTTTTTCAGCATGGCTGTAACAGCAATCATCATGCGCTGTCTTTGTCCGCCGGATATTTCGCTAACGCGCTTCCTGTAAAGTTCTTGTTCCAATCCCAGTTCTTCAAAACAGGCAAACAGTTTCTCTTCACTGAACGGAGTGCCTCGGTTAACCTTCAGTGTGAATGGTAACTGTACCATTTCACTGACCCACTCTACCGGAAGGGCTAACTCTTGGGGAATCCAGGCAATCTGTCGTCTGATTTGTTCAATGGTCTCTTTGCTGTGCCGGATGCCATTAAGTGTGATGTCGCCCGTGTAAAGTGGAGTGAAGCCAAGGATAGCATTCAGCAAGGAGCTTTTCCCACACCCCGAGCGTCCCGAAATGCACATTGTCTCGCCCCGCATCAGATGCAGATTGAAGTTGGTGAACAGCGGTTGTGCACCATAACGTATGGAGGCATTCTTTATAATCAGCATGGTTTGTGCAGAATCTTCTTTTTTTCGAGCCACAAAGATAGGGAAAAATATATTTGCACTATCTTTGCCCACGACTAATTAACCCGAAAAGAGTAGTAATATGGTAATAAACGAAAGAGAATCCAGGCATGAACATGTGCTCAACATTGCCAGACAGATGATGACTGCGGCACGCACGGCTCCCAAAGGTAAGGGAATTGACATTGTTGAGTGTGCTATGATAACCGGCGAAGAGTTAGAGACATTGGCCGATACTATGATTAAAATGGTGGAAGAACACGGTATGAAGTTCTTTCTGCGCGATGCCGAAAACATTCGCCATGCAGAGTGCGTCGTCATCATTGGAACACGCCGGCAAGCTCAGGGCTTGAATTGCGGGCATTGCGGCTATTCCCTTTGCAGTGCGCGACCTGATGTGGTGCCCTGCGCCATCAATACATTGGATGTGGGGATTGCTATCGGCTCGGCCTGCGCAATGGCTGCCGACTTACGGGTAGATACGCGCGTCATGTTCTCTGCGGGCTTGGCCTCACAGCGACTTGGCTTTCTGCCCGGATGCAACACAGTATTTGCCATACCGGTAAGTGCTTCCTCGAAGAATCCTTTCTTTGACCGCAAGCCGAAAGAGACTGCCGGAAAATAACCTTCACACACAGAGTAAAGGAGACGAAGTTTAACCCTCGTCTCCTTTTTCTTTTATTCCTCTCGACCTTCGCATTAGAACCAAACATGCACAAGATGGCATCTTGTGTTGCATAAGATGCCATCTTGTGCAGCATAAGTTGGCATCTTGTGGCAGGTTGGACAAAAAGTAGGATAAATTCTCTATAATCATTTGATATACATATCTTTGCGAAGATTATCATTGATATGCTAAAAAAAATGCTTTTTTTGTGGTTCCTCCAATGTGGTCAAGAATGGCCTGAGAGGGCGA
>JAGATY010000045.1 GCA_017621035.1 Bacteroides sp.
GAGATAAAATCATAAAGTGGAAGGAAACAGCTAATATTCGGGATTTGGGGAAATCCCCAACTTTTTAGCCCGATTTTGGCCGGTTTTGGGGACAATTTGGGGGATTTCCCGAACTTTTTTCGGAATCCTCACAAGATTCTCTGGAAATCCCAAGAATATTCTCGTTTCTTGACAGATTTATTAGGATTCCCCTCCTACAACGCCCCACTTTCCACCAACAGAACAACACGTTCGGTTAGATTGTCTTCTCCAAGGGGGTTGTATTCCTTCTTCAAACTGGCACCGAAAAGAGAGGCGAAGGCTTGATAGAAGCCGGCTTTGAAGGGACCCATAAAGGCCTTTACCAGTTCGTAACCGGTGGAGTGTGTCTGACGGTCGACCAGTTTTATCAGTAGTTTGCCTTGCGAAAAGGTGAGTTTTTTCATGCGTGCAGTGTATTGTTCTTTCAGTCCTTTTTCCACTGCTTTGATGTGACGGTTGCGTTCTTTCTCGGTGGGAAGCGTCATCAGGTACTCATAGGTCTCGATGATGAGGGCGTTGATTTCGTTGGCAATGGGGAGTACTTTCTTGACGTCCCTTACCAGTCGGGTGTATCTTCTCTCTTCACGTTTGTTTTTAAACTTCATGGGTTTGAAGATGTAGACGGTTTTCAGCTTCACCCATGGGATGGTGTCTCCGTCGTAGATGCACATGGGAGTAAGGAAGACGCTTTTCGGTTTCTCCGGCATCATCTTCTTTTCTTGTGCACATAGTGTACCACCGGTGGCTATGAGTAGCAACAACAGTATGTGGAGACGAGTTTTCATGTGGACAAAAGTAACAATTTTGAGTCTTGGGGTTTATATGTTTTTGAGTTTTTAAGTTTGTTTGTTGGTTAGTTCTTTAGTTTTTAGATGGCTAAGGTTTAAGAAATCAGCTAGTTGATGGTTTAATAGTTTGCAATAAAAATCCCCTGCTGTTTCCGTCGCGGGAACAGCAGGGGGAGTTCATATAATCAAGGTTTTCGAAGAATTACCAGTTTTCTTTCTTAACCTCAAAGTATGCTTGTGCGTGCAAGCAGGCGGGACAAGCCTTAGGTGCTTCCTTGCCGGTGTGCACATATCCGCAGTTGCGGCATTGCCATACAGTTTCTTCTTCCTTAGCGAATACGCTGTTTTCCTCGATGTTTTTCACCATAGCCAGATAGCGTTCTTCGTGTGCTTTTTCTGCAATGGCGATGTTACGATACATGGCAGCGATGGAGAGGAAGCCTTCTTCTTCGGCCACGTCAGCAAAGTGAGGATAGTCAGCACTCCACTCTTCGTTTTCGCCGGCAGCAGCAGCTTTCAGATTTTCCAGTGTGGTGCCGATAACACCTGCGGGATAGCTGGCAGTGATTTCTACACAGCCGCCTTCCAACCACTTGAACATGCGCTTTGCGTGTTCCTTCTCTTGGTCAGCTGTTTCAGTAAAGATGGCAGCAATTTGCTCGTAACCCTCTTTCTTTGCTACGCTGGCAAAGTAAGTGTAACGCATGCGTGCTTGTGATTCACCTGCAAATGAGGTCAACAAATTCTTCTCAGTTTTAGTTCCTTTAATGCTTTTAGTAGTCATAATTCTTCGATTTTTATGGGTTAATGTAATTCTGTAATCTCTTTCTTTCAATCCGGTTGTCCCTGATTGACGATGCAAAGATAGAGAGAAACCTCCACCTGCACCTAATTTTTGTTCATCGGATTTTTCTATCGGGTGATAGGGAGAATCTATCTCGCCTTCTTTTTCACCCCTGGTTCGACCGATATGGATGCCTTTTTAGAAACGATAGCCCAGTGAGATACCTACCTGTAGGGGGTGTATGTTGGTTGCTTTTTCAAATTGATCCAGCTCGATGTCTTTCTCAAAAGCTTTGGTCAGACCGTATTGTGCATGCACGCCGAGCAAGAAGTGTGTCCAGTGCATCTTGTAGCCCAATCGGATGCCGGCTTCAAACGACTTACGTTCCAGTTCGCCATTCTCTCTGAAGGGGTAGTAGTGAACTTGGCTTCCGCCACAGTAGTCGGTAATCTCACCGTCAGATGAGCCGAGGTTGAATCCTACATAAGGGCCTATGCCGACGATGAATTTTGTGGTGTTACGCACCCAACTGCCTACTTCAAACATCACAGGAATCTGCATGTGGAGGGGCTTGTGCCAGAATTCACAACCTATGTTGTCTTCAAAGAAGATGAACGACTTGCCGATTTCCACGGCCGGAGTGATGGCAAAACTGTTGGTAATGTTGCAGGTAAGTCCCAGCGAGAGGTTGACTCCGAAGCCGATAAACTCGCTTTCAGAGGAGACGAAACCGTTGATAAGCGGGCTGACACTGACGAAAGGCATGAATGTTCTCTCGGCCGGTTGCATCTTGATGAGCAACTCTTCACCCGGCTTAATGGTTGCTGTGGTAGATGGCATGCCTACATAAGAGATTTCCAACTTGCGGGCATCTGCCGGTGCTTCTATCAGGAATTGTCCGTCCACATTGGTAATGGTGGCAATGGTGGTTCCTTTTACTTTCACTTCGGCACCCACCATGGGTTGCTTGTCTTGCTTGTGGATGACGGTACCTCTCACTTGAATGGTTTCTTGTGCACCGACGGCAATCACGCAACAGAGCAGTGCAAACAGCATTAACGAAATTCTTCTCATAATTACTTTATTTAGGAGTTATCTCCTGCAAAAGTAGAAGAAATAATTGAGAAGTTGTTTTGATTTTATTTTAAAAGTGCTCTTTCTGCTTCTTTGAAGTTCCTTTTCGGTCTCTTTTCCTCCTCTTCTTTGTCACATAGCACGCTATGCTCCTCAGAAGAGAAGAAAAACATCCTCGAAAAACCTCCTTAAAAGAATGCAGAAATAAATTCAAAACAACTTCTGAAAGGGCAATGATGAGGGGTAGAAATGGAGTAAAAAATAGGAGAGGGAAGGGGTGAAGAAAAGAGGGCGAAAAAGGGGGGGGGAGGATGAAATAACGACTGATCCTACATCAGTCGTTATATGATGTAGGATCAGTCGTTATATGATGTGACATCAGTCGTTATCTGATGTTCACCCCCTTCAGAAGCTATTCTGAGAGGGGTCAGAAGGGTATTTTACTCACTTCCTCCACCTAAGGCCTGATAGAGTGTAATGATGCTCTGAACCTCGCTGAATCGGTTGGCCACTTGAGAGAGTTGAGCACTGAGCAGTGACTGTCTGGCAGTGAGTACTTCGAGGTAGGTGGTGGTGCCATGTTCCATCAGCAGTGTGGTGCTTTTCAGAGCTGTTTCCAGTGCACTGACCTGTTTCTCCAGTAGCAGGCTCTTCTCTCTGCTGGTTTGGCAGGCTGTCAGGGCATTGTTAACCTCGGTTCCTGCGTTAAGCAAGGCCTGTTGGAAGCTGAGTGCAGCCTGTTCCTGCTGTGCTTTGGCTATCTTCAGCTGGCCCACCAACTTGCCTTGTGCAAACAAGGGTTGGGTAAGCGATGCCACTGCCGAGGCAACAAACTTACCGGGGTTGATGATATAGATGCCTGCCGAATTGGTCCAGCCCGCACTACCACTCAGGGTAATGTTGGGGTAGAAGGCTGACCGGGCAGCGTTGGTCTGGTAGAAAGCTGCTTCCAGTGCACGTTCGGCTGAGCGAACGTCCGGACGTGCCGAAAGCAGCTGAACAGGAACTCCAATAGAAAGTTCTTCCGGTAGAGAAGCTATGGCGTCGGTCAGGTTGCCACTGCGCGTATAGCTTCTAGGGGTTTCGGCCAACAACATGGCCAACGAGTTCTCCACTTGCTTGATTTGATCCTTCAAGTCGAGCACGGAGCTTTGTACCTGATAGTAGGTTCCTTCCATCTGGCTGACAGCCGCTTCGTTGGAGAGTCCGGCCTTCATCAGTGCCTTCATCGAGGCTACACTCTCTTTCCATGCCTGCTCACTTTGCTGCGAAATGGCGAGTTGCTCGTCCAGCATCAGCAGTGTGTAGTAGGTGTTGGCAATACCACTGATGAGTTGAGAGCGCACGGCCTGACGATAGTCTTGGCTTTGTGCAAGGAGTGCCTTGGACTGCTGCTTGGCATTGCGGATACCTCCAAAGAGATCCAACTGCCACGAGGCGGTGACGGGCAGGCTG
Organism: Bacteroides sp.; assembly: GCA_017621035.1. GTDB lineage: Bacteria > Bacteroidota > Bacteroidia > Bacteroidales > Bacteroidaceae > Bacteroides. The sequence goes on from JAGATY010000045.1 coordinate 4,123, forward strand.
TAGGTCTGTGTGGCTTTCTGAGTATCGAAGCTGCTGACCGTTCCTTGCGGTGCCAGTGCCAGCTGGGGCAAGTAGGAGAGTTTGGCCGACAGTAGGGTAGCCTCTGCCTGTTCCACGCGCAATCCGGCGGCCAGGTAATCGGTGTTTTGTGCCAATCCTTTCTCAATGAGTTGCTGCAGGCAGGGGTCTGTAAAGAGCTTCTGCCAGGGAAGAGCACCCAAACGGGTACTGTCGTCTGCCACAACCTCGGTACCAAACAGATTGTCGGGCACGGTGGTGGCAGGCTTGTATTTGGTGTAGATGCCGCAACTGCTCAGTGTCAGTAGGGCGGCACACAGGGTTATGAAATGTTTCTTCATACGTTTGTTTCTTTAAGATGTTTCTTTCGGTTGCAAATCTTGTTTTCTACCCGTACCATGATATAGGCAATGCAGAAAGCAATCATTTGCTCTACCAGGAAATCAATGGTCTCGGGATTCATGATTCTATTTGTTTTTGTCAACCGCCTGTACCTCGCCTATCGGTCTCCCGAAAGGGGATTTTCCTGTCTGCAAAGCGCAGGCGGTTGAGGGATGCAATGGATCGTTTATGCATTTTCACGTTCATGGTAATTCGTTCTTTCTCCAGAAGGAACTGTGCATCGGCCTCTTCGTGCTTGGGTTTGCGCACCTTTTCCTGCAGATGCTCGAAGATGATGAAGAAGACAGGCACCACAAAGAGCAAGGCCAGTGTACCTACCGTCATACCACCTACAACACCTGTACCGAGTGAAGAGTTACCGTTGGCACCGGCACCACTACTAAACATCAGCGGAAGCATACCCAGTACACAGGTCAGTACCGTCATCAAGATGGGGCGGAAACGTACCTGAGCTGCCTGATAAGCGGCTTCGATGATGCCCATACCCTTGCGACGACGCTCCAAAGCAAACTCAGTAATCAGGATAGCTGTTTTAGCCAACAGACCAATCAACATAATCACACCCGTCTGCAGATAGATGTTGTTCTCCAGTCCGAAGAGCTTGGCGAAGAGGAATGAACCCATCAAACCGAACGGCACAGAGAGAATAACGGCCCAAGGCACGATGAAGCTCTCATACAGACAAGCCAAAATCAAGAAGATGAGTACGACACAGATGACATACACAAAGATGGTTTGGTTACTACCACTCAGCTGTGCTTCCTCACGAGAGATACCACCAAATTCATATCCGTAACCGGTAGGCAACACCTGTTCAGCTACTTCGGCAATGGCTTTCTGTACTTCACCACCCGAATAGCCCGGAGCCGGGTTGACGTTGGCACTGATAGAACTGTAGAGGTTAAAACGGTTATCGATTTCTGCACCCTCCACCTTCTTCAAGGTAACAAACTGACTGATGGGAGCCATCTCTGTACCGTTGCGCACAAACATGTTGTTCAGTGAGTGTTCATCCAGACGATATTCGGGAGAGGCTTGCAGCATGACACGATAAACCTTACCAAACTCGTTGTAGTTACTTACGTAAGAACCACCACAATAACTGCCCAATGCACTGAGTACTGTGGCCGGAGAGATGCCTGCACGCTTACACTTGGCGGCATCCACTTCTACCTTCACTTGCGGGAAGTTCATGGCATAGGTGGTATAAGCCATAGCCACTTCGGGACGTTGGTTCAGTGCCATCAGGAACTTCATGGCATTTTGGTAGAACACAGCCTTATCGCCACCGGTCTTATCTTGCAGGTAGAGTTCGGTAGAGTTACCCATACCGTAGCCCGGAATCATACCCGGTTGGAAGGAGAATATTTGTGCCTCTTTGATTGTTTGGAAAGCTGCGTTCAGGCGAGCCATCACTGCATTGCAGCTATGTTCTTCACCGTCACGCTCATCCCAATTCTTCAGGCGGACAATGATGGTACCGTAGCTGGTGCCTTGTCCGGCCAACAGACCGTAACCGGTAATCTGTGCATAGGTTTCTACCTCGGGCACTTCGGCCACAATGGCACCGGCCTTTTCCATAATTGCCTGCGTCTCTTCCAATGTAGAACCGGGAGCAGCACTGACGTTAATCATCATGGTACCCTGGTCTTCCTGCGGTACGAGCCCCGTCTTGGTAGTAGCCATGAAGTAGATAAGCAGTGCGCAAGAGCATACTAGAGCTACCCAAACCATCCAGCGATGCTTGATGGCGAACATCACACCTCTTTTATATTTACCTAACATGGCGTTGTAAGAAGCATTGTAGGCGGCACGTACACGACCGTTGATGCTCTTGGCACTCTTGGTTCCGTCGCTTGGACGCATCAGCATGGCACAAAGGGCAGGGCAGAGGGTCAGGGCGGAAATCATAGAGATACCTACCGAGGTAGCCATGGTCACACCAAACTGAGTATAGAACACACCACTGGTACCACCCATGAAGGTTACAGGTACGAACACAGCCATAAACACAATGGTACAGGTAATAACGGCCATTGTAACATCACCCATAGCTGCCTTGGTGGCTTGGTAGGGAGAGGTGTAACCGGAGTCGAACTTTTCCTGCACAGCTTCTACCACCACAATGGCGTCATCCACCACCGTACCGATGGCTAGTACCAAGGCAAACAGGGTAAGAATGTTGATAGTGAAGCCGGCAGCCGTCAGACAGGCAAATGTTCCTACCAATGAAACAATGATAGAGAGTGAAGGAATCAGGGTCGCCTTGAAGTCCTGTAGGAAGAAGTAAACTACCAGGATTACAAGAATAATGGCGATAATCAGGGTCTCAACCACGTTGTGAATAGAGGCAAAGAGGAAGTCGTTGGACGACATCAGGCGTACAAACTTCATGCCTTTGGGCAGGTCTTTCGACATCTCGTCAAGTGCATCAGAGATACGTGCGTTCACGTCTGTGGCATTAGCTCCGGCCACTTGGAAAGTCATCATCGTTACAGCGGGATTTCCACCGGTCTTACTATGGAAGGCATACGAGAGTGCCCCCAGTTCCACATCGGCAACATCGCCCAGTCGGAGAACCGAACCGTCTGGGTTGCTGTGTATTACAATCTGCTTGAACTCTTCAACACTCTTCAGACGACCGCGATACTTCATGGTCAGCTGGAACGTGTTTTCTGAATCTGCACCCAGTGAACCGGTAGGTGCTTCTATGTTTTGTTCACCCAAAACGGCTGTAATGTCAGAAGGCATCAAGCCATACTGTGCCATTCGTTCCGGCTTCATCCAGATACGCATGGAGTAGGTGTTACCCATTGCCATCACATCACCCACACCTTCGATACGTTTCAGGGCGGGCACAACATTGATGTCGGCATAGTTTCCCAGGAAGTTTTCATCGAATGTACCGTCTTCACTTACCAACGAAACAATCTGAAGGAAGGAGGTTTGACGCTTCATGGTGGTCACACCAATCTTGGTTACTTCGGCCGGTAACAAGCCTTGAGCCTGAGCTACACGGTTCTGCACATTCACCTGTGCCATGTCCGGGTCGGTTCCTTGCTTGAAGTAAATCTCAATGGTAGCACTACCGGCATTGGTTGCGGTAGAGGTCATGTATGTCATGTTTTCCACACCGTTGATGCTCTCTTCCAGCGGCATGATGACAGAGTTCATCACAGCCTGTGCATCGGCACCGGTATAGTTGGCACGCACCATTACGGTAGGCGGTGCAATGTCGGGGTATTGCTCCACAGGCAGTGTAATCAGTGATATGAATCCCACAATCAGAATCAATATCGAAATGGAGATGGCCATCACCGGCCTTTTGATAAATATGTTTCCTTTCATCTTTTTTTAATTAAGAATGATGAATGAAGAATGAAGAATTGCCATTCGGTCGATTCTTTTCATCTTTCATTCTTGTTATTTATAAAAATTCTTCATTTTGTCGCATCGCGACTATTCTTCATTCTTCATTTAACTTGAGTTCCTTCTCTCACCAGTCCGGCTCCCTTGGCAATGATTTCTTCGCCCGGTTGCAATCCGCTTGTTACTACAAACTCACGTCCGTCGTTGGTAGGAGCTACGGTAACAATGGCTGAGGCTGCCTTTCCGTCTACCACCTTATATACAAGATACTTGTCCTGAAGCTGTACTGTGGCGCTCTGTGGAATAACGATTACATTTTTGTAAGTGCTTGGCATCACAACAGCACCGTTGGCACCACTATGAAGAATCCCACCTTCGTTAGGGAAGACGGCACGCACAGAGATACTTCCTGTCTGTCGGTCGATAACACCACTGATGCTTTCAATCTTACCGGAGTGGTCGTAGAGTGTGCCATCATTCAATTTCAGTTGTACGGGAGGCATGTTCTTGACCGCTTCATCCATGCTTCCAAACTGACGAGTAAGGGCAAGCAGTTGGTTCTCGGTCATGGAGAAGTAGACATACATCTCTTTGTTGTCACTGATGGTTGTCAGTGCCACACCCATGGAGGGGCTTACCAAGGTACCTTCACGCATGGGCAATGCACCTACCACGCCATCGCTAGGACTCTTCACCTCGGTGTATGCCAGGCTGTTTTTAGCATTGATTAGTTGAGCTTCGGCTTGTGCTAGTTGTGCTTTGGCAGTGAGGTATTGGTTTTCTGCCGTCTGCAACGTGTATTGTGATACAACCTTTTGTGCATAAAGCTCTTTGTTGCTGTTGTAAGAAAGTTCGGCTGTGGCCAGTGCTGCTTGTGCCACTTTCACGTTGGCCTCGGCTGTGTTCAGTGCAGCACGGTAAGGCACTTGATCGATGATGAACAGAGACTGTCCTTTACGTACACGTTGTCCTTCATTGACCATTACCCGTTGAATAGTTCCCGACACTTGCGGAAGAATGGAGGCGTCGTACCGACCGCGGATGGTGGCCGAGTAATCGGTGCTGAACTCTTTGTCCTGCGGTGTTACTTTCATAATGGAATAAGAAGAAGATTGATTGACTGCAGCATCCTGTCCCTTCTGCTGGCAGGATGTCATCCACATTGTGCAGCTGATAACCATCATCAGCTGCAGGCTTTTTCCGTTTAGCTTAATCATATGTTCAGTTTTTAATTAAAATCGGTGGCAAAATTAGAGCAAGAAAAAAGGACAATAATTACCCATTGTGCTAAAGAAATAGTCCATTTTCTATAAGAAACATCCTTTAACTATTTTATTATTAGCGAATAATACCATAAGAAAAGAATAAGAGAAAAAAAGAACATTTCTCTTTCCATAGAAATGTCTTTCTTTGCAGCCATAAAAACGAAAAACGAACTAAGACTAACTGAACAAAAACATGGAAAATGAAATGATTTACAATGTAGACATTGCCGACTTCAAGGTAATGAGTGACAAACTAGAGTATCTAGACGAAAATGTGATGGTATCGCAAACCATCGAGGGACTTCCTAAAGAGCATAGAAGAGGTGCCAATATGGTACGTATCAAGTTCTTCATGATAGTGAATTGCATCAAAGGAAGCATGAAGATTGAGATTAACGGAACTACTTATCACCTGCAAGAAAAAGGAGTACTGTTTGTTCTGCCCACCATGGTATTAAGCAATGTGGAACTGAGCAGTGATTACGAAATTCGCTTCATTGGTTTTGCTACCAACTTCCTGCACAATGTACTGAGAAAAGACAGAGGAACAGAGAAGGTTATCTATAATGTATATAAGAACCCCATCTTCCACATCGATACCAACGAAGACCTCTCTTTGGTACATTACTACAGTACCATCGTCATGAAGAAAATAAAGGAAACCTCTAACCGCTACCGCAAGGAGATATTGCACTGCCTCTTTTCAGCCATGTTCTGCGAAATGATGAACGAACTGTTGAGCCGTGTGGATGAAGTAGGAGAGGTACCTGACCGTTTCTTCCGTCGTGCCGGATATGTCTTCAAGAACTTCATAGACGAAGTGTCGAAAGACGGAGGTGTCAACCGTTCCGTAGCCTACTTTGCCGACCTGTTGTGCTACTCACCCAAGTACGTCTCCAGCGTTGTAAAGCAAGTAAGCGGCCGCACAGCTCTCGACTGGATAAACGAATACGCCATTCAGCAGATAAAAATTCAGCTGAAACACTCGGACAAATCCATCAAAGAGATTGCAGATATGTTCAACTTCTCCAACCAATCCTTCTTTGGCAAATATGTGAAGAAACACCTGGGCGTATCACCTGCCCGCTACCGACACATGTCGGAAGAGTAACTTCCTTCATGTAATAGTTTGAATCAGAGGAAAGATGTCTATAACTAGAAAGAGTTCGGTATAAATTCCTATTCTTCTCAAGACATATGCTTTGCCTACTATTTCTTGCTATGAAATAGAATCAAAACAACTTCTATTGACAGGACTTATAAATTGGGTTAGTTAGGGAGTCATCACTGATGCCTGATATCCGCTTCCTAAGTTCAGAAGTTATATTTCCGTTTTGGATTCTTGGGGAACCAACCTTTCTTTACGCGCTCTTCTTGGTCGAACACTTCTTTGATGGTCCAGAAGGAGGAGAAGGCAAAAACACCGAGTAGGGAAGAGACCAGAATGTTTTCCGTACAGAGTGAAGCAACTGTTCCGGCAATACCTAACAAGAGAAAAATCCACCAGCAGCGTGTACCCCAGTAGTACTCAGCTTTGATGACGACGGGATGAAACAGGCCTATAATAAGAAAGGTGGAGATGCCGATAAAGAGCCCGGCAAGATGGTAGTCGTTCAGTATATCCATAATTAAAAAGGCTAAAGAATAAGAAGCTGAAATACTACTTTAAAATAAAATTAAAACAGCTTCTAAACACGGACTGAATGGGTGTGTACAGGAAAGCTTGCCTGTGAACACCCTTCAGTCCGTGTTATTTTTATATGTCATTATTGAGCAGGACAGATGGGGATTGTCTTCTTGATACTTTGTTCCAGCGAAATCAAGGTTTCGGTGGCAATCACACCGGGAATTTGCTGCATCTTGTTGTTCAGCAAGTCCATCAGATGCTCATTATCGCGTGCATACACTTTGGTCAGCATGGTGTACGGGCCGGTGGTGAAGTGACATTCCACAATTTCGGGAATCTTGTTCAATTCTGCCACTACCGATTTGTACATAGAGCCTTTTTCCAGTGAAACACCTACATAGGTACATGTTCTGTAACCCAACGATTTAGGATTTACGTGATAGCCCGAACCGGTGATTACACCCAAATCAATTAAACGTTGCACACGTTGGTGGATAGCTGCTCGCGATACACCACACTCGGCAGCAACATCTTTAAACGGGATACGTGCATTCAAGGAGATAATCTCCAGAATCTGACGGTCTAGATTGTCTATTTTTTCCATAATATTAATAAATAAAGTTCGCGTTGTTATCAATCAGTAAGCAAATATAGGGCTTTATTTAATATTATCTATGAAAAAGGAAGAAAAAATGCGGAAAGAATGAAAAAAAGTTGGCCAAACGACTGCTTTCTCCTGCATTTCGCTTGGCCAACCTATGTTTACAAAGTGTCAGACATGTTCGGACTTTTTGTTTCCCGAGGTATCTCTGTCTTGACTTTTGATTCTCTCAGCAGATTTATTTCTTCTTAGCAGTAGGAACGATTTCTACCAATTCTACCTCAAAGATAAGAGCAGAGAAGGGCTTGATTTCGCCACCGGTTTCGCGTGAGCCGTAAGCCAGTTCTTGCGGGATGTAGAGTTCCCACTTAGAGCCAACAGGCATCAGTGTGAGGGCTTCTGTCCAACCCTTGATTACTTGGCTTGCGCGGAATTCTGCCGGCTTGCTGTTACCATCCTTGTCCTTACGCTTGTATGAGCTGTCGAACTCGGTACCATCGATGAGTGTACCTTTGTAGTGAACTTTCACCTTATCGTTCTTGGTGGGGATAGCACCCTTACCTTCGGTGATTACTTTGTATTGCAATCCGCTAGGCAGTGTTACCACACCTTCTTTCTCTTTGTTCTCTGCGAGGAACTTCTCACCGGCAGCCTTGTTGTCGGCATACTTCTTCAGCAGGGTGTTTTCTTTTACAGACTGCATGTGTGTGTTCATGTAGGCCTGTGCATTGTTCATGGTCATGGCAGCATTTTTGCTCTTGGTGATGCCGTCTTTAAAGCCCTCAATCATCAGTGCACGGTTTACTTTCTCTTCTGCATTTGCACCAAAAAGGTCTTCAGAGAGTCTTTCTACCCATTGTACACCAACCATTTGACCGATTTGCAGACCGGCAATGTAAGCCTTGTCTGACTTTTCAGACTTGTTTACGCCATCATTGTAACCCTTCAGGAACTCAATCATCATGGTTGAGTCAATGCCTTGTTGCATGAAGAATTGTTCAATGCCTTGTGATTGTGCCAGTGCAAAAGCATAAGACAGAGAGTCGATTTCTGTATTCATTTTGCCCTTGGGGCCTTGTGCGGTGCAAGAAGCCAGTCCGGCTACAATTGCCATTACCGCCATAAATGTAAATTTTTTCATGTTGCTTTACCTTATTATTTATTTAATACTTTCAGAAGTTCCACTTCAAAGATGAGTGTGCTGTGGGGAGGAATCATTTCACCGGCACCGTGTGCACCATAGCCCAGGTCGCTGGGGATGTAGAGTTTCCACTTGGCGCCTTCTGGCATCAGCTGCAAAGCTTCTACCCAACCGGGGATTACCTGATTTACACCGAAAGTGGCCGGTTGACCACGCTTGATGGAGCTGTCGAACAGTGTACCGTCAATCAGTGTACCTTCGTAATGACACTGCACCTGGTCGGTAGCCTTCGCACGTGGAGCAGAGGTGTTACCTTCGTTGATTACCTCATATTGCAATCCGCTGGGCAGCGTAACAACGCCTGCACGTTTCTTGTTCTCTTCCAAGAACTGCTTGCCTTTCTCAATGTTCTCGGCATTTACCTTTGCCTCCAGTTCGGCAAAGTATTTGTTCACGATGTCGCGTGCTTCTGTGTGTGTAATGGCAGTAGGATTACCATTCAACACGTCACCGATAGCTTTTGCAAAATCCTCTACTGAGATGCCTTTGGCACCCATTCCTAACAAATTTTGGCCTATTCCCAGGCCGATAGCATAACTGAATTTATCCATTGTTCTAATTTATGAGCGGCAAAAGTAACCCTTTTCTTTGAATGATAGCTAGTTTGGTTATTTAATTTTTCTTTATTCGCCTTCTGAAGAGGCACGGGCTTCGGCCAGCAGAGCCATCAGTTCATTGGAAGAGATGCTCTCTCTTTCCTCTTTATCATAAATGGTAAGCAGAGTGATGATACCATTTTCCTGGTCAATGCTGTAAGTGTAGGTTATAACACGGGCACCATGACTCTTTCCACGATTCTTACTACCAATAGCCATACGCACTTTGCGCAAACCGTTACCAAGGTCTGTTCCGGCTTGGGGATTGGCAAGCAACTCGGCTAACAAGCGAGCGTAATCTTGTTTCATCGAGTGATACTTTTTACCAAGACGTTTAAGTTCTTTGGCAAATTTCTTGAGATACTTAATCTTGTAGTTCATAAAGCAACTCTTCTGCATCTGGTAATTCAATTCCTTTTCGCTGAGCCGTAAACATCTCGGTCAGTGCTTCCCGCAAGTCGCCCATCAGTTCTTCCTTACTGATATATTCTACTTCCTCTTGTTTGGGAGCGGCTTGTACCTTTGGGACGAAGCGGTTCAATGTACGCCGAACAGCCTTTATGGCCTCCATATCTTCTATCTGAAAAAGACTGCGAATAATATCGGCACGGGCAGCATCAAGTTCCATTGTAGTCATAAGTCATTCCTCCTTTTAGTTAAATCTCTGCTTTTTCGGGCAAAGAACACAGCAAAGGTAAGAAAAGTTTGTTCATTTCTCCCCGAGAATCTCTATTTTTGTGGGGAGAATAACTTTTTAAACATTCTGACATGAAAAACTTGGTTGTTTTATCTGGCGCAGGCATGAGTGCCGAAAGTGGTATCAGTACCTTTAGAGATGCAGGCGGATTGTGGGACCAATACCCGGTGGAACAGGTTGCCACTCCCGAAGGCTATGCACGCAATCCCGAGTTGGTAATCCGCTTCTACAACGAGAGGCGTAAACAGTTGCTCACCGTAGAGCCTAATGAAGGACACCTCGGTGTGGCAGCTCTGGAAGAAGAGTTCAACGTAACGGTAGTGACCCAAAACGTAGACAACTTGCACGAGCGGGCCGGAAGCACACACGTCATCCACCTGCATGGCGAACTGACCAAGGTATGTTCCAGCCTCAACCCCAACAATCCTAACTACATCCGCGAGCTGAAGCCCGAAGAGTATGAAGTACATCTGGGCGACCTGGCCGGCGATGGCTCTCAGCTGCGTCCCTTCATCGTGTGGTTTGGCGAGGCTGTTCCACAGATTGAAGTGGCCATCGACTATGTGAAGCAGGCCGATATACTGGTCATCATCGGCACCTCTCTCAACGTCTACCCTGCCGCAGGACTGCTACACTATGCCCCTCGCACAGCCGACATCTATCTCATAGACCCCGCACCGGTAGATGCCCATACCCAACGCCCCATCCACCTCATCCGAAAAGGAGCCTCGGCCGGTGTGAAAGAGTTGCGGGAACTGCTGAAACACTAGTCCGCACATCCGGAGAACCAATACTGCACACATGGCGCCCGAGTGGTACACAGTTACCATTCGGGCGCAACATTTATTCTGCCCCATCGACACATTAAACCCTCTTCACATCCGCGTTAAAAGGAAAGCTGCACAAGATGGCATCTTGTGTTGCATAAGATGCCATCTTGTGCAGCATGAGTTGCCATCTTGTGCAACATCGGTACGTGTGGGGAGAGAAGGAAGAATAAGTCTCGGGCATCGCCGCATTAAAAGTTCATCGGCTTAGGGGTTTATGAAAAAAGGACGCACATTACTGCACGTCCTTTTCTTATATAAACTAAGAAGTGGGTTATTTCACACTAATAATCATGCCATCGCATACTTTGTCCTGGAAGATACGGGCATCGCGACCGGAGAGCATGTTTTGGTTCATGATGGCAAACACAAGCTCGTGACCGTTGGCAGCAGTGCAGTAACCGGCCAGACAGCTGATGCCTGAGATGGTTCCGGTTTTGGCGTGCACGTTGTTGTATGAGGGAGTGCCTTGCTTCATGCGGCTCTTCAGGGTGCCGTCTACACCTGCAATGGGGAGCGACTGATAGAGCTTGGGGTAGATGTCTGCACGTGACTTGGCAAAGCGGAGGAAACCTACCAGCAATTCGGGAGAGATGCTGTTGTAGTTGGAGAGACCGCAGCCGTCTGCCACACGGTAGTTCTCAGCTCCGAGGCCGATGGAGTCAATCAACGCACGCACAGCTTGCAGGCCGTCTTCTGCCGAAAGATGGCGTTTGCCGGTGCTCTGGTGAGCCAGACGAATCAGCATGGCTTCGGTATTCAGGTTATCGCTCTTCTTCATCAGTTGGTTTACCACCTGTTGCACAGGGGTTTCGTAGGAGAGTACAAGCACTGTATTGTCATCTTTCTCTAACTCGCGAACAGCATAAGTCTCTTCAAACTTCATGCCGCGAGCCTCAAGTCGGTCTTGCAGGGTTTGCAAGAAGAATCCTTCGGGGCCGAAGATGTTCACTGTTCCTGAGCGTTTGCGTTCCACGTTGCCCTTTACAATCAGGTCGTTACCATTCTCCAGCCAGTTGCGCGATGCACTGAAACGTCCGGCATCGGGGGTAGAGGTGGCGGTTTGGTTCACCAGATTATAATAGCTGGAAGCAGGCGTGCAGGTGATTTTTGCCGGTTGGCCGGGAGCGGTGGGTTCAGCCTCAACGTCCACACAACCACGGTTCAGCAACAGCGGAGAGAGATAGGGCTGGTAGTAAGCGGGTGTGTCATCCCATATCCAACCGGTTCCCCAGTAGATGGAGTCTTTGAGAGAGACGTCTCCATAGATACGGCCTTTCACTTTCTTGAAAGGAAGGGCTGCAATGATGTCGGCAATAGAGTCCATGGAGGCATCATTAAACTCGGGGTCCATACCGCCCACGATGTAGAGGTCACCGTTCAGTGTGTTCTTCTTCACCGTACCTTTATAATAGACTTCGGTACGGAAAGGTTCATCGGCTTGCGGTTGTGCCAGTGTGGTGATGGTGGTTATCAACTTCATGGTAGAGGCCGGGCGTTGCAGCTTGTCGTGATTGTAAGCGTACAGAGGGCAGTCGGCCGTCATGTCATACACATAAATGCCTGCGTGAGAGCCTTTAGGAAGACAGTGTTGCACCAATGAATCTAAGTAAGACACTACAGGAGTGACTGCCGGAGCAGCCTCCTGTGCATTGATTCCTGTGGGAAGCATGACTCCCAGCAGGAAGAGAGAGGATAGAATTGTTTTCTTCATTATTATTTAAGTTTGTAAGTTTTTGAATCAGTAAGTTCTTTCTCTAATAAGGAAATGAAGAATGAAGAGCCAAGGAACTATTCCATTCTTAACTCTTCATTCTTCATTATCTTAAAGTTCCCTGAATATCTCCCCTACCGTGGGATGCGGGAATACGATGCGCTTCCACTGCTCGGTAGTCAGTTTCAGCTCGATGGCCATACCTGCTAGGGTGATGATTTCAGAAGCCGGGTTGCCCAGCAGGTGTGCGCCCAGTATGGTGTCATCCTCTGCCAACAGCAGTTTGCACACGCCATTGACACCTTCATTCTCTGCAACAAAACGACCACTGAAAGCCATGGGAAGTTGTTTTACGCGATAGGCTATGCCCTGTTTCTGCAAGGACTCTTCGGTAGCACCCACGCCGGCAATTTCGGGATTGGTGTAAACTACACCGGGAATGGCACGGTAGCTCATGGAGTCTTCCTTACCCAGTATGTGATGCACGGCTACTTCGGCTTCACGCACAGCGGTGTGTGCCAGCAAGGAGAAGCCGGTAAGGTCGCCACACACATAAACGCCGGGTAACGAGGTTTGCATATGAGCATCTACCTGCGGGTTGCCACGTTCGTTCTTTTCCAACGGAAGGTTCTCCAGACCGAATCCTTTCAGTACGGGACGCCGGCCTACACTCATCAGTAACCGTTCGGCAACCACATTTCCCGTTCCTTCGGCTGTATCATAGTTCACCTGTATGCCGGCCTCACTTTGTGCCAAAGAGGTTACTTTGGTCTTCAACAGGAACTTAACGCCTCGTTTAGCATACTCGGCACGCAACAGGGCAGAGAGTTCCTTATCCATACCTCCCAGAATCTCATCCAGCATCTCCACCACCGTTACCTCTACTCCCAAACTGTTGAAGAATGAGGCAAACTCCATGCCGATTACTCCACCGCCAATGATGGCCAATGAAGCGGGCAACTCTTTACTGTCGAGTGCATCACGATGTGTCCAATAGGGAACGTTATCCACTCCGGGAATGGCAGGAATAAAGGTCTCGGAACCGGTGCAGAGAAGGAGGTTGTCACACTCATATACAGCTTCACCACACTGCACATGGTTTTTGTCCAGCACAAAAGCTTCACCCGTCACCATGGTTACTCCGGCAGCTGTTAGTTTGGCTTTTACACCTAACACCAGCTTGCGCACCACCTTCTGTTTGCGGGCAACAATCTTGGGGAGGTCTGCTTCGGGTGTTCCTTCTACTTTTACGGCATACTTCTGTGCATGGCGGGCGCTATCCAACGTCTTGGCCGAATAGAGTAATGTCTTGGTTGGAATACACCCTTCGTTTAAGCATACACCACCCAAACTGTGTTTCTCGAAAATTACTACACTGAGTCCGGCGTGTCCGGCTGCTTCGGCTGCTGTATAGCCTGCCGGTCCTCCACCGATAATGGCAAGTTGATATCTCATAAGTATTATCTTTACGGTTTTGAGGCTGCAAGATACGCAACAATTCGGAAATAAAGGGTTTCTTCCGGCAGTTTTCTTTCTTTTTCCTTGAAAAGAGTGTTTTGCAAGGCGTAAAATAGGAAGAAGTTTCTCTTACTTTTATATAAGAGTCTAAAGTTCATTCCGGTACTTCAGTGGTGAGAGTCCTGTATGCTTCTTAAAGTAACGCCCGAAAAAGGATTGGTCAGGAAAGTGGAGGCGGTTGGATATCTCTTGCACGCTGAGATTGGTGGACTTCAACATTGCCTTAATCTCAAGAATAACATGCTTGTCGATGATGCTTTTGGCTGTAGTACCTGTCACTCGTTGCACCACGGTAGAGAGGTAGCGCGAACTGATACACAGACGGTCGGCATAAAACGATACTTCCCGCTGTTCGGCACAATGCTCATGGACAAGTTGTACATAGCGCTTGAACAACTCTTCCTGTCTGCTGATGCCTTCCGGCTGACGCGCTAAGAACAGACGACGTGTCTTGTCATAGATATCAAGTAGAAAGCTTTGGATGTGGTTGTAAAGGATTTGCTGGCGAAAACAATTCTCGGTATCTAGGTACAGTTCCTCAATGAAAGCCAGCATTCGGTTGATACTTCGGATGCGGTCATCAGGCAGAAGTACAGCAGGTGTCTCCTTCAGGAAACGATAGAAGGAGGGATCAAGACGGGTAGTGACGTCGTGGAAAAGGGTTTGCGGAAAAAGAATGTAGGTCGCCACAAAGTCTTCACTCACTTGTGCGTTACCGATGATGATGCCGGGAATCAGTACCATGTGGGTATCTTTTTTAATGTGATACACTTCTGAGTCTATCTCAAGCGTTGCCTCTCCTTGCCGGCAAAGAAAGATGCAAGCCTCTTTCAGTTTGGAAAAGCGGTTGAGTATCAGCCTACAATCGTCTGTCCGGACGATAAACTCTTGTTCGTCTTTCAGTTCCAATGTTCCCATGTCTTCTTGTTTTGACTACAAAGGTAAGCTCTTTTAGGATGATTTGCGACAAGTAGTTCCGATTTTGAACAATACCAGCTAAATCTGTAACGGGCTTCTGTGAGGAAATCGCCCTACCTTTGCAGCCGAATTCAAAATGACAAATATCAATGATTAGAATGACGAAAAACCGGACGCTGCTGATGACATTTATCGGTAGCGCAATGCTGTTTGCGGCTTGTAAAGAGGCTTCTGTCGCACAGCCTGAAGTGGAGTATGCGGTACTCACCGTGACCCCTTCCGACAAAGTATTAACCTCGACCTATTCGGCTACCATACGGGGTCGGCAAGACATCGACATCTTTCCGCAAGTGTCGGGAACACTTACTCGCCTTTGTGTGTCTGAAGGAGAAGAGGTGCACAAAGGACAAGTGCTGTTTATTATCGATCAGGTACCTTATCGGGCAGCTCTGAATACCGCCACGGCTAATGTAGAGGCAGCCAAAGCCGGTGTGGCAACCGCCCAACTGAACTATGACAGTGCCAAAGAGCTTTATGCCAAGAAGGTGATTTCAGAACATCAGTTGAAAACCACCGAGAATGGTTACCTCACAGCCAAGGCACAACTTGCACAAGCCGAAGCACAAGAAGTGAATGCCAGAAACAGTCTTTCATACACCGAGGTCAAAAGCCCGGCAGACGGTGTGGTAGGCATGTTACCCTATCGCGTGGGTACTTTAGTCAGCCCGGCCGGAATGCCTCAGCCATTGACTACCGTCAGTGATAACAGTAGTATGTATGTCTATTTCTCCATGACAGAAAACCAGCTGTTGGCTTTGACCCGTCAATATGGTTCCAAGAAGGAGGCTTTAAAGAACATGCCACCCGTCCGACTCCAGCTGAACGACGGTTCGGTATATGCCGAAAGCGGACATATTGAAAGCATCAGTGGGGTGGTAGACCGCACAACCGGTACTGCAGGACTTCGGGCCGTCTTCTCCAACAAGAACGGCTTGCTCTACAGTGGAACTTCAGGCAATGTCTTGTTACCGAATCACCGCAGTGGCGTGATTGCCATCCCACAAAACCTAACCTTCGAAATCCAGGACAAGACATATGTATATAAGGTAATAGATGGCAAAGCAAGTGCAGCCCCAGTAGTGGTGAGCCGTGTGAACGGTGGCCAGGAATACATTGTGGAAAGCGGCCTGCAGGCAGGCGATGTGATTGTGGCCGAAGGTGTAGGGCTGCTGAGAGAGGGAACACCTATAAAAATGAAGAATTAAGAATTAAGAATGAGGAATTGGCTCCGCATGGCGATTTTTCGCATTCGCTCAACAACGCGTCTTCATTTCGTTGCGAAGCAACTATCCTTCATTCTTCATTAAAACGAAGTGAACTATGAACTTAAGAACCTTTATAGAACGTCCGGTACTTTCAGCCGTTATCTCCATTGGCATTGTCATTGTGGGACTGATTGGTTTGAAAACACTGCCGGTTGAACAATATCCCGACATTGCACCACCCACTGTTATGGTGATGACCAACTATTATGGTGCAAGTGCCGAAACTCTTCAGAAGAGTGTTATCGCTCCGCTGGAAGAAGCTATCAACGGTGTAGAAGACATGACCTACATGACTTCCACTGCCACCAATGCAGGCTCCGTGGAAATTATGGTCTATTTCCGCCAAGGAACCGACCCTGACATGGCGGCCGTGAATGTACAGAACCGTGTGGCAATGGCTACCGGTCAGCTTCCTGCCGAAGTAACTCAGGTGGGTGTATCTACCATCAAGCGTCAGAATTCCATGCTTCAGGTGTTTACGCTGAGCAGCCCTGACGACAGTTATGATGAAGAGTTCCTCAGTAACTACATCAGTATCAACCTGAAACCAGAGATTCTTCGCCTGGAAGGTGTAGGCCAATTGGTGGTATTGGGCGGTAACTACTCCATGCGTGTGTGGATGAAGCCCGACGTGATGGCACAGTACAAACTGATTCCCTCGGATGTAATTTACGCCTTGGCAGAACAGAACATAGAGTCGGCTACCGGTGCTTTTGGTGAGAACTCAAAGGAGACTTACCAATACACCATGAAGTACAAGGGTCGTAAGCAGACGCCTGAGGAATTTGGCGAAATTGTAGTACGCAGTTCGGCAGATGGTGAAGTACTGAAACTGAAAGACATTGCCGACATAGAGTTGGGTATCGACAGCTATTCATATGTGGGTAAACTGAATGGTCATCCAGGCATTGGTTGCTTGGTGTTCCAGACTGCCGGAAGTAACGCTACAAAAGTAAACGCCAGCATTGATGCTTTTCTGGAAGAGGCTCGTAAGGATCTTCCCAAGGGTGTAGAACTAACACAGGTGATGTCCTCCAACGACTTCTTGTTTGCCTCCATCCACGAAGTGGTGAAGACCTTGCTTGAGGCCATCTTCCTTGTGATTCTTGTGGTGTATATCTTCTTGCAAGATATTCGTTCCACCCTTATTCCGCTGGTCGGTATCGGGGTATCACTGGTCGGTACGTTTGCTTTCATGGCAATAGCCGGATTCAGTGTAAACCTGATTACGCTGTTTGCCCTCGTGCTGGTCATCGGTACGGTGGTGGATGACGCCATTGTGGTGGTAGAGGCTGTCCAGGCACGCTTCGACGTAGGATATAAGTCCTCCTACATGGCCAGCATCGATGCCATGAAGGGCATCAGCAATGCTGTTATCACCTCTTCACTTGTGTTCATGGCAGTGTTCATTCCTGTATCGTTCATGAGTGGAACTTCAGGAACCTTCTACACTCAGTTTGGTCTGACAATGGCGGTAGCAGTAGGTATCTCGGCCATCAATGCCTTGACATTAAGCCCTGCCCTCTGTGCCTTGTTACTGAAGCCTTACGTGAATGAAGACGGCACAGTAAAGAATAACTTTGCCGCCCGTTTCCGCAAAGCGTTCAATGCAGCCTTTTCTACAATGGTTGAGAAATACAAAAACGGTGTTCTGTTCTTCATAAAACGTCGTTGGCTTACCTGGAGTCTGCTGGTTGCTTCTGTAGTACTGTTGGTATTCCTGATGAGCAACACCAAGACAGGTCTCGTTCCCGACGAAGACCAAGGGGTAGTACTGGTCAATGTCACCACTCCTTCAGGCAGTTCATTGGCTACTACTGACAAGATTATGGATGAGCTTCGTAAGCGTCTGGAAACCCTTCCGGGACTAGAAAACCTCTCCAGCACCACCGGTTATGGATTGATTTCAGGCCAGGGTAACTCAGCAGGTATGTTCATTGTGGGTCTGAAGGACTGGAGTGAACGTAACAAGGATGAGGAGCAGGTGCAAGCAGTCATCAATCAGATTTATGCCGTGACCGCTGATGTCAAAGATGCAAGCGTGTTTGCCATGGCTCCGGGTATGATTCCGGGCTATGGTATGGGTAACTCGCTTGACCTGAATGTACAGGATAAGATGGGTGGCGACCTTGGTGAGTTCAATCGTCACACGTGGGCATACATTGCCGCCTTGAACGAGCGTCCTGAAATTGCACGCGCTTACTCTACTTTTGCCATCAACTACCCGCAATGGGAGGTGGATGTGAATGCTGCCAAGTGTAAGCGTGCAGGCATTGCACCGAATGAGGTGTTGACTACTTTGGCCGGCTACTACGGTGGTCAGTATGTGTCCGACTTCAATCGTTTCTCTAAGGTTTATCGTGTGATGATTCAAGCCAATCCAAAGTATCGTCTCGATGAGGCTTCACTCAACAACACCTTTGTGCGTATGGGCAATGGTGAGATGGCTCCTCTCAGTCAGTTTGTCACTCTGAAGCGTGTCTATGGTGCTGAAACCTTGAACCGCTTCAACATGTACAACTCCATCGCTGTGAGTGTGATGCCAGCCGAAGGCTATAGTACAGGCGATGCACTGAAAGTGGTGAAAGAGGTAGCTGCCAGTACTTTGCCGAAAGGCTACGGTTATGACTTTGGCGGCATCACTCGTGAGGAAAACGAAGCCAGCGGTGGTACGGCCATCATCTTTGGTATCTGTATTCTGATGATTTACCTCATTCTCTGTGCTTTGTATGAGAGTTTCCTGGTGCCGTTTGCCGTCATCCTGTCTGTGCCGGCCGGTTTGATGGGCTCATTCCTCTTTGCCAAAATCATGGGATTGGAAAATAACATCTACCTGCAGACCGGTTTGATTATGCTGATTGGTCTGTTGGCAAAGACAGCCATTCTTCTTACCGAATATGCAGCCGAACGTCGTAAGGCTGGCATGAGCCTGACCTCTGCTGCTCTGAGTGCTGCCAAAGCCCGTTTGCGTCCTATCTTGATGACTGCCGGAACCATGATTTTCGGTTTGCTTCCATTGATGGTGGCTACCGGAGTGGGTGCCAATGGTAACCGCTCACTTGGTACAGGTGCTGTGGGTGGTATGGTTATCGGTACCTTGGCTTTGCTTTTCATTGTGCCTACTCTCTTCATTGTCTTCCAGTACCTGCAGGAGAAGATTCGTCCCAATCAGGCTGAGCCTTCTCACGACTGGCAGATTCAGGAAGAGTATGTAGAGATGGAAGAAGAGCGCAAGCACCATCTGCTGATGAAGAAGGAAGAGAAAGGAAAGAAGTTTTGATTTACTATTTAGCGATTTTACGATTTACTATTTAGCAATTTACTATCTACTATTTAGCGATTTACAATTTACTATTTACAGATGAAGAAAGCTATATATATAATAGGTGTGGCCGCAACTCTCAGCAGTTGCGGCATCTACACCAACTACCACAAGGCTGAGGAGGTGCCAACCGCACTCTATGGTGAAGAGGTGGCGGTGGAAGATACCGTAAACCTGGCTAACTTAAGCTGGCGCGAACTGTTTACCGACCCGCTGCTGCAAGGGCTGATAGAGAAAGGATTACAGCACAATACCGACCTGCAAAGTGCCCGTCTGCGGGTGGAGCAGGCAGAAGCTTCTCTGCTCTCTGCCAAGCTGGCTTATCTGCCTTCGTTTGCATTGGCACCACAAGGCACGGTAAGCAGTTTCGATAACATGAAAGCGACTCAGACCTACCAGCTACCTGTTGCGGCCGGTTGGCAGATTGACCTCTTTGGCGGTATTCGCAATGCCAAGAAACAGGCGAAAGCTTTGTATGAACAGAGCGAGGACTACCGCCAAGCCGTACAGACCGGGGTAATAACAGGCATCGCTAACCTGTACTACACGCTGCAAATGCTTGATGCACAGTTGGCTATCAGCGAGCAGACCGAGCAGTCGTGGGGTGAGAGCGTCAACTCCATCCGTGCCCTGAAGGAGGCCGGCATGGCCAATGAAGCAGCCGTGGGTCAGCTGGAAGCAGCCTGGTACAGTGTGCAGACGTCGGTACTCAGCTTGCGGGAGCAAATCAATCAGGTGGAGAACTCACTTTCACTCCTCTTGGCAGAGGCTCCTCACAAGATTGAGCGCAACTCAGAAACAATGTTCACCTATCCCACGAAACTGGCTGTAGGTCTGCCGGTTCAGTTACTGGCAAACCGTCCGGATGTGCGTGCCGCAGAGCGTCAACTGGAGGCAGCCTTCTACAGTACCAATGCAGCCCGCTCTGCCTTTTGGCCCAACATCACGCTGAGCGGTTCGGCAGGCTGGACCAACTCGGCCGGGACAATGATTATCAACCCGGGAAAGTTTGTGGCAGCTGCTGTGGCTTCACTCACCCAACCGCTTTTCGCTCAAGGTCAACTGATTGCCCGTCATAAGATTGCCAAGGCCACACAGGAGCAGGCCTCACTCTCCTTTCAACAAGCACTGCTGAATGCGGGAGCCGAGGTGAATGAGGCACTGGTGGCGTGTCAGACTTCAAGAGAGAAATCATTGCTGATTGCCAGTCAGGTAACTGCTCTGCAAAAAGCCTATGAGAGCACTTCACTCCTCATGCAGCACGGCAGCACCACCTACCTGGAGGTACTCACTGCCCAACAGTCCCTGCTCACTGCCCAACTCCAGCAAGAGGCCAACCGATTTATGGAGATACAGAGCGTCATCTCACTCTATCAGGCATTGGGTGGAGGAAGAGAGTAAAACCCCCTTCCGACCCCACTCAGAATGCCTTCTGAAGGGGGTGAACATCAGATAACGACTGATGTAGGATTAGTCGTTATTTCATCCTCACCCCCTTTTTTGCCCCCTTTTCTTCACCCCTTCCCTCTCACTTTTTCACGCTGGGACTTCAAGCCCTCCGTCTTCCCTAAGAATTGTCTATTGTTAGCACACCCAACCGACAATATTTCCAAAAACTGTCGGTTGGAACCGACAATAATTGATAAAAACTGTTGGTTGGAACCGACAAAAACACTACTTTTGTGCCGTAAACAAACGATAGTGATATGGAAAACTTATTTGAGAAATCGCGTACAAAAGTGTCTGAAGTGTCAATCGATTATGTGCGTAAGATTCACGATGACATTGCTTGGGACGACCGAATGGTTGCTATTGTCGGTGCACGAGGTGTGGGAAAAACCACTCTGATATTGCAACATATCAAGTTGTATGACAACGATTTAACAGCACTTTATGTCACGGCTGACGATTTGTGGTTTACCTCACATACGTTGGTTGAACTGGCTGACACTTTTTATAAGAACGGGGGGCGTACACTTTATATTGATGAGGTACACCGCTATCCCAATTGGTCAAT
Source organism: Bacteroides sp. (assembly GCA_017621035.1). Taxonomy (GTDB): domain Bacteria; phylum Bacteroidota; class Bacteroidia; order Bacteroidales; family Bacteroidaceae; genus Bacteroides. The sequence goes on from JAGATY010000045.1 coordinate 25,540, forward strand.
AGAGCTGAAAAACATCTATGATACCTACAGCCGATTGAAGATTGTTTATACCGGCTCATCCATCCTTGACATCCGACGAGGTGGAGCCGACCTGAGCCGTCGCCAGTTAGAGTACACCATGTATGGACTCTCGTTTCGTGAATACTTGCAACTGGCTTACAACATGAATTTACCAGTCTATACGCTGGAAGATGTAGTGGCACATCGCGTAGAATTTCCTATAGGAGAGCATCGCCCCATTGCTCTGTTTAAGGAATATATGAAAGGTGGCTATTACCCATTCTTCTCGCAAAGAGATAGTTATACAAGATTGCAGCAGATTGTGAGTCAAGTACTGGAAGTGGATATACCTAAGTATGCTGAATTGACACTGACCACTATCGAGAAACTGAAACGACTGATGTATGTCATTGCACAGAGCGTTCCCTTTAAACCCAACTTCTCAAAGTTAGGACGTGACCTGGAATGCCATCGCACATCAATAAGTGACTTGATATTGTTACTCGACAAGTCACACTTAGTACAGATATTACGTGATGACAGTTTTGGAGTCAGCTCATTAGGAAAAGTAGACAAAGTTTATCTGGGTAACACCCATTTGGCATATGCTCTAAGCGATACAACACCCGATGTAGGCAACTTACGCGAAACAGTCTTTCTCACTTCAGTTCGCCCCAAATATGACATCATGGCCTCATCTGTGTCCGACTTCAAGGTTGGGAAATACACCTTTGAGGTAGGTGGAAAGAATAAGAAACAGAAACAAATACAAGGTGTGGAAAACGCCTTCGTGGTGAAAGACGACATTGAATACGGTTACCTGAATGTCATACCGCTTTGGATGTTTGGATTCTTGTATTGACAGCTTCATTTAAAGTACACCTTTAAATCCGAAAACCTTCCTCCGCTTCCGCAATACTTTAAAACTTATGGAGGGGGTGAGCGTTAATGAAATCCGCCAAGTTTCCTGGTAGAGTAAGAAACTTGGCGGATGGTTTATCAATCAGTCACTTGCTTGATGATGGCAATACTGTTCTGGTAACCGGTGAATTTTGCAATACCGTCTTTAACAGTTGCGCGGTTGCCGGTGTAAAGGTCCTCTACGGTTACACCATCTTTAAAATAGGGAGCAACAGAAATCTTACCGTTGGTTTCGGGACGAAGACGGATAATCAGTGTCTCCTCTCCGGCTGTGCGGGCACAGGTGTGATTGTCGATAACGGTTTGCTTGCCGCTGATGAGGGAGGGGTGAGCCTTACGTATGGTTCCCAACTTCCGGAAGTGACGAAGCAGGGTGGAATCTATCTTCTCCCAATTCATGTCAGAACGGAAGGCTTGGTCGCTGTCCACATTATACTGTGCATCACTCAGTTCCCGACCTGTTTCATCGCCATAGAAGATTTGAGCGACTCCGGGAGAGAGTAAAAGAGTGGTGGCACAGTTCATCATGTTGCTCATGTTGGTGTCTCGGTTGTATGAGTTGTTCAAGTAACTGAAAGGATGCCAGTTACGATAAGTAGCCACACTGTCGGCATAGGCTTGCCAAGTATAGACGATGTTGTCCAAATCGCCCTGCTTAGGAAAGTAGAAGTTCACCATACTGGAGAAGCCGGCCTCAGCATACTGCGGTTTATAGTCAATGGAAGCACAATCAAAGTCTCCGGTCATATAGAACTTATCTGTCCACGCAGAGGCTGCCTCTTCGGGATGGGCAGCTCTCCACTTCAGGAGTGCTTGGTTGCAGGCTTCATTCAGTTCTTTCCATCTGTAGAGGTGAACATTCTCCACAATGTCACACCGAAAACCATCTATGCCGAACTCTTCCACCCACGAAGCAATCCAGGCAATGAGGTATTGCATGGGGTACCACTGATGGTCTTTCCGTAAGTGTCGGGCAGAGGGATTCACCCACGCATTGTTGGCGGTACCCTCTTGTTTCCACTTCCGCTTTAAGAAGGCGGGAATCTTAACAGGCGTGTTACTCTCATCCTTGAAGTCGGGCATTCCAAACAGGGTCGCTTGCAGTGGGTCACTCTCATCCCAATTCTCATCAGGCATACGTACCCAGCCTCGGTCATACCACCCTTTCCAATGGTGGCGGTTGGCAAAGAAGTCATCAAAGCTCCACGTCCGAATGTGTTGAGAAGCCTCCTGTTCACTCAGTCCTGTCTCAGCAAAGCCATACTGAACGGCATCCAGCAGTGTAGGATAGCCGGGGTCGTTGAGGTTGGCACCCAGCATCACCCTGATGCCCTGTGCGTGAAGCGTGTTTACCAACTCACGAAACTCTTCCACTGTTCCGTAATTCTTGTCAATCTGTGTATAATCAAGCGGATAATAGCCGTGATAACCGTAATGAGGGAAGTCGTTTATGGAACCGCTGCCCGACATCCATCCGTGTATCTGCTCGTAGACGTCAGTCATCCAAACCACATCTACCCCCAAATCGGTAAAGTAACCCTCCTTGGCTTTCCGGAGCATTCCTTTGAAGTCTCCACCATGGAAAGTGGCCGCATTAAGCTGTTCACTTCCATAATCTACCACTCTTCCGTAATTGACATCGTTGCCTGTGTCGCCATTACAGAAACGGTCTGTTATCACAAAGTAGACTGTAGCATTTCGCCAGTCAAATGTTTTCAAGTCTGTTGCCAACACCATTGGCAACGAGACGAGGCTCAACAAGAAGCCGCATAAAAGCTTTTTCATCATAGCATGTTTTTGCCGGCAAAGTTATTGCAGCCATCCAACCCATGCAATACTGATTTATAACCACGCCTCAGAACAGCTTCATGGCAGCTGCAGCCTTTATGGCCTCCAGCGAATTGCTGACATCCAACTTCTCCAAGATGTTTTGTCGGTGTCGGTTTACGGTATGGATGCTTATCCCCAGCTTAGAGGCAATCAGCTTGCTGGAGAATCCTTCGCGAATGAGGTGTAACACCACTTTCTCGCGGTCGGTCAATATTTGTGAGCGCTGGTCGTTGAATGAGAGCCTGAAGATTACTCCCGTTTCATTATTGATTATCCCGGGAGAGATACCTATCTCAAAATCCTGATTGCTGGAGAGGTTGTAGCAACACAATATCAGCCACACTTTACCATGCGGAGAGAGTTGCAGCACCTGGGTGGAGTTGTCGATATACACATATCTATCCTTCCGATTCTTGACACGAATGCGGCACCGTGCCACAAACTTCTGTTTCTCTTCATTCGGAAACTTGTCAACATGTTGAAAGAAGTTATACTCAAGCATTCGCTTATCCACCAAATCTTCCGGGTGAAGCCGATTATAGATGACATCCTCGTCGCTGGAGTTTACCTTTCTTACCATCCTATCCTCCTCGGTTATTCCCAAGAGGCGGGCAAAAGAGCCTGCAATGATATAACTCGTATCGGCAGAAGCATCTGTAATCACACAGCAGGCATTGGTCACACCTATCATTCCCTTGATTCTCTCCTTGCACACCTCTACCACTGCGGCATCAAGGCTTTCACACTCCAGATGCTGACTGCTATAGAAACTGTTCAATTCCTTTCTTAAAACATCCATACGTGTCTACTTAAAACTATTCTCAGAGACAAAGGTAAGCATAAACTTCAGAAGCATCCCCTGTTTTCCTGAAAAACTAACTTCTTGTTCCGATGCTTCAGAAAAGCTATGCTGCTGCCTCTTTATAACTCTCCTCACCCTTTCCGAGAGGTTTCAAGCCGCTACACTCTCCGTTATCTCTATCCTACTCATTTGATACTGCTTCGATATATATTCGGTAAAGTACTGGAAATCTAAGGGTATATCAATGAAATATCGAAGCAATATCAAATAGATAATGCAGAAGGTAGGGAGAAAAGGGGTGGAAGGTGAGGAGATGAAGAGCAGTTGCAGTCCGGCAGAAGAAAAAATAATTTGGTTCTCCGCTCGGCTTGCACTATCTTTGCAGGCAATAAAGCGAGTATAATAGTAAAACGAAATAAGCAATGGCATTAAAAGCAGGCATTGTCGGCTTGCCGAATGTGGGCAAATCGACTCTTTTTAATTGTTTGAGTAGCGCCAAGGCGCAAGCAGCAAACTTCCCCTTTTGTACCATCGATGCACAGATGGGACAGGTATCTGTACCGGATGAGCGACTGACAAAACTGGCGGAAATTGTACACCCGGGGCGCATTGTTCCCGCTGTGTGTGATATTGTAGACATTGCAGGACTGGTGAAAGGTGCCAGCAAGGGTGAGGGACTAGGTAACCAGTTCCTGGGTAACATCCGCGAGTGTGATGCCATCATCCATGTACTGCGCTGCTTCAACAATGATAACATTGTGCACGTGGACGGTTCGGTAGACCCTGTGCGCGACAAGGAAATTATTGATACTGAGCTGCAACTGAAGGACCTGGAGACAGTGGAAAACCGCATCAAGCGCGTAGAGAAAGTAGCCAAAGTGGGTGGCGACAAGGCTGCCAAGATTGAATATGAGCTGCTGGTTCGCTATAAAGATGCCCTGGAACAGGGGTTGAGTGCCCGTACCGTGACTTGCCAAAACGAGGATGAAGAGGCTTGTGCCAAACAGATGTTCCTGCTCACCACCAAACCGGTACTCTACGTCTGCAACGTGGATGAGGCCAGTGCTGCCACCGGTAACGCATACGTGGAACAGGTGCGCCAAGCCATTCAGGGTGAGAATGCAGAGCTGATTATTATCTCTGCACAAACCGAAGCAGACATTGCCGAACTGGAAACCTACGAGGAGAAGCAGATGTTTCTGGAAGATTTGGGTCTGAAGGAGAGCGGATGTAACCGTCTTATCAAAGCCATCTACAGCCTGCTGAATCTGGAAACCTTCATCACTGCCGGGGAAATGGAAGTGAAGGCCTGGACCTACAAGAAGGGTTGGAAGGCTCCACAGTGTGCAGGCGTTATCCACACAGACTTTGAAAAGGGCTTCATCCGTGCCGAGGTAATCAAGTACGACGACTATATTAAGTATGGTAGTGAAGCTGCTGTACGCGAAGCCGGTAAGATGGGTGTGGAAGGTAAGGAGTACATTGTACAGGATGGTGACATCATGCACTTCCGCTTCAACGTATAGAAGTAACTCAAGAAGTTATCGCTTCGCTAGGAGTTAAAACAGTTAAGTAGACAAATCATTCATTGACATAGCAATCATTCTTATGCTTCCTCTCTCCATTCACTGGAATCCTGACCCCGAGCTGTTCTCTCTTTTGGGTGTCTCTGTACGCTATTACGGGCTGCTGTGGGTTGTAGGTATTGCACTGGCCTATTTGGTTGTGCGCCAACAATATAAAGATAAGAAGCTGGCTGACGAGAAGTTCGACCCGCTGTTTCTTTACTGTTTCATCGGTATTTTGGCCGGAGCCAGACTAGGGCACTGCATCTTTTACGACTGGGCCTACTATCAGAACCACTTTCTGGAGATGATACTCCCGATACGTTTCCTCCCTGACGGGGGCTGGAAATGGACAGGTTATGCCGGCTTGGCCAGTCATGGAGGTACTTTAGGGCTGATGTTGGCCTTGTGGCTCTATTGCCGTAAGGTGAAGATGCACTACATGGATGTGGTGGACATGATTGCCATTGCCACCCCTATCTGTGCCTGCTGCATCCGTTTGGCCAATCTGATGAACTCTGAAATCATTGGCAAGGCAACTGATGTACCTTGGGCATTTGTCTTCGAGAGGGTAGATATGGTGCCTCGTCACCCCGGCCAACTGTATGAAGCGCTGGCCTATTTCCTCTTCTTCTTGGGCATGGTCTACCTCTATCGCAGAGGATTGAAACAGCGCCAGCAGGCCTTGCAGCCAGAGTTTGGAGTGAACAAACCGAAAGATTTACCGCTGGCATACCCCTATCACCGAGGCTTTTTCTTCGGCCTCTGCCTTGCTGAGATATTCACTTTCCGCTTCTTCATTGAGTTTTTGAAAGAGAATCAGGTGGAATTTGAAGAGGGCATGGCACTGAACATGGGGCAATGGCTGAGCATACCGTTTATACTTGTCGGCCTCTACTTCATTTTCTGTTACGGGCGAAAGAAATAATCTTAAAAACAAACAATACCCATGAAAAGAATCATCCTCCTTTGTGCCACTGCACTTATACTTTGCGCCTGTGGCACAACAAGCAACAAGAGTGACCAAAAAGAGTGGAAAGAGACCATCGAAAACCTCTCGGAAAAAGTGAAAGAAGCTATTGATGAGGCTGACAGTGAAACTGTTGAGGAGCTGAAAGAGGCTTACGAAGAGCTGAAAGCACTGGGCGACAAACTGACCGATGAGCAAAAAGAAGAACTCAAAAAACTGAAGAAACTCATCAAGGAGGCCGAGAAAGAGGCTAAAGAAGCCAAGAAAGAGGCCAAAGAGGTGATAGAAGAGGTCAAAGACGCTCTGAAGGAATTGAAGTAAGGTTCTTCCCTGATTTTTTGTACACTTGCAAAATTCTCCCTATTTTTGCCGGAAAGCCTGCAGGACAGGCATATTGCAATACAATCCATGGAAGATAACAATAACAAAACATTGCTGCCGGAAGAAGCAGTAATCCCTGATAACGGTGTGCAGTACACCGATGAGAACATTCGTCACCTGGACGACATGGAGCACATCCGTGTGCGCTCCGGTATGTACATTGGTCGGTTAGGAGACGGGCAACAGAGTGACGACGGTATCTATGTACTGCTGAAAGAGGTGATGGATAACTCCATCGATGAATTTAAGATGGGGGCCGGTAAGAAGATAGAGGTGACCATTGAGGAGAATCTTCGCGTCAGTGTACGTGACTACGGTAGAGGCATTCCGCAAGGAAAACTCATCGAGGCTGTCAGCAAACTGAATACGGGAGGCAAGTATGACTCTAAAGCCTTCAAAAAGAGTGTCGGCCTCAATGGTGTCGGTATCAAAGCGGTAAATGCCCTGAGCAGTCACTTTGAAGTAGCCAGTTATCGGGACGGGAAAGTTCGACGTGCCATCTTTGAAAAGGGAGTACTGCTGAGTGACGAGACGCAGGAGAGCACGGAAGAGACCGGTACCTACATCTTCTTTGAACCGGACAACACCCTGTTCCTCAACTACTCTTTCCAGAACCAGTTTGTAGAGACGTTGCTGCGTAACTACACCTACCTGAACACCGGCCTGACGTTTGTCTATAACGGTCAGCGCATTGTCTCCCGCCATGGTTTGGAAGACCTGCTGAAGGACAACATGACGGCTGAAGGGTTGTATGACATTGTCCATCTGAAGGGTGAAGACATTGAAATAGCCTTCACGCACACCAATCAGTATGGCGAAGAGTACTACTCTTTTGTCAACGGTCAGCACACCACACAGGGCGGTACTCACCAAAGTGCTCTGAAAGAACACATTGCACGCACCATCAAGGAGTTCTTCAACAAGAACCAAGAGTTTGCCGACATCCGAAACGGTATTGTGGCAGCCATTGCCATCGACGTGGAGGAGCCTATGTTTGAGAGCCAAACCAAGACTAAGCTTGGCAGTAACAACATGTGGCCGGTCGTACCGCAAGAGAACAAGCCTGCCGGGCCTACCGTCAACAAGTTTGTGGGTGACTTCATCAAAACCGAAGTGGATAACTACCTGCATAAGCACCCGTTGGTAGCCGAGGTGATGTTGCAAAAGATACAAGACTCTGAAAAAGAGCGTAAAGCCATTGCCGGTGTCACCAAGCTGGCCCGTGAGCGTGCTAAAAAGGCCAACCTCCATAACCGTAAGTTACGCGACTGTCGCTACCATTTGAATGACGGTAAAGGCAAAGAGCAAGAGGCAGAAAGCTGCATCTTCATCACCGAGGGCGACTCTGCCAGCGGCTCCATTACCAAAAGTCGCGACGTCAATACGCAGGCTGTCTTCTCCCTCAGAGGTAAGCCTCTGAATACTTTTGGCCTCACCAAGAAGGTGGTCTATGAGAATGAAGAGTTCAATCTGCTGCAAGCAGCCCTCAATATAGAGGACGGCATAGAGGGTTTACGTTACAACCGCGTGATTGTAGCCACCGATGCGGATGTGGATGGTATGCACATCCGCCTGCTGATGCTCACTTTCTTCCTGCAATTCTTCCCCGACCTGATTAAGAAAGGGCATGTCTATATCCTGCAAACACCTCTCTTCCGTGTGCGTAACAAGAAGAAAACCAACTATTGCTACACTGAAGAAGAGCGCTTGGCTGCTATAGAAGAGCTGGGTCCCAACCCGGAAATCACCCGATTTAAAGGTTTGGGTGAGATTTCTCCAGACGAGTTTCGCCACTTTATCGGCAAGGACATACGCCTGGAACAGGTCTCTTTGCGCAAGACCGACCTCGTGAAAGAGTTGCTGGAGTTCTACATGGGCAAGAACACCATGGAACGTCAGAACTTCATCATAGACAATCTGGTCATTGAAGAAGATGCCGTACAATAATCCTGTAAGAACCATCATGAAAAGAGCCATATTCCCGGGGACATTTGACCCCTTTACCATAGGACATGAATCCATCGTACGCCGGGCACTGACGTTTATCGATGAAGTAGTCATAGCCATCGGTATCAACGAAAAGAAGCATACCCACTTTGCTATCCAACAACGTGAAGAGATGATTCGTCGGTTTTATAAAGACGAACCGCGTGTCAAGGTGGCTTCCTACAGCAGTCTTACCATTGACTTCGCCCGTGAAGTGGAAGCCAACCTCATCATCCGTGGCATCCGCACGGTAAAAGACTTTGAGTATGAGGAGACCATTGCCGACATCAACCGCAAGCTGACCGGCATAGAGACCATCCTGCTCTTTACCGAACCGGAGATGACCTGTGTAAGCTCCACCATTGTGCGTGAGCTGATGAGCTATGGTAAAGATGTAAGTCGCTTCCTCCCCAAAGGGATGCTCCCAGACGAAAAAGAATTTTAAACAAATCAACTGATGAAAAGAATCCTCCTGTTCAGCATAGCCTGCCTCTCTCTGCTGGTCTTACATGCCCAACGCAGCAATCATGCTTTGCGTAAACTTCAGATGGCCGAATTTGCCATTGCTCAACTGTATGTAGATACTGTGAATGAAGACAAACTCGTGGAGCAAGCCATCATCAAAATGCTGGAAGAGTTAGACCCGCACTCCAACTACAACACTGCCGCTGAAGTGAAGAAGATGAACGAACCGTTACAAGGAGGGTTTGAAGGCATTGGCATTCAGTTCCAGATGGTGGAAGATACTCTGCTGGTGATTCAGCCCGTCAGTGGAGGCCCGTCAGAAAAAATAGGTATTCTGGCAGGCGACCGCATTGTTGCGGTGAACGATACAGCCATTGCCGGTGTGAAGATGGGCACGGAAGAGATTATGTCCCGTCTGAAAGGTCCTAAAGGCACTCAGGTGGCACTTACCATCGTACGTCGAGAGGTGAAAGAACCGCTACTCTTTACCGTCAAACGTGACAAGATTCCTATCTACAGCCTGGATGCTGCCTACATCATTCAGCCCAAGATAGGGTACATACGCATCAATCGCTTTGGAGCCACCACTATGGAGGAGTTCTCTGAGGCAGTGAAGAAGTTGCAAAAGCAGGGAATGCAAGATTTGATACTGGATCTGCAAGGGAATGGAGGCGGGTATCTGAATGCCGCCATCGACTTGGCTAATGAATTTCTTCACCCCAAGAACCTGATTGTATATACCGAAGGACGTGCCTCACGCCGGAGTGATTTCCATGCCAAAGGAAATGGTAAGTTGCGCGAAGGCAGACTGGTGGTACTGGTAGATGAGTATTCGGCCTCTGCCAGTGAGATTGTTACCGGTGCTATACAGGACTGGGACAGAGGAGTGGTTGTTGGTCGACGCACTTTTGGTAAAGGACTGGTACAGCGTCCTATCGACCTGCCCGACGGCTCTATGATACGCCTTACCGTTTCACGCTACTATACCCCCTCCGGCCGTTGCATTCAAAAGCCTTATGAGAAAGAGGAGGCAACTGGAGAAACCATGCGTGAGAAGTATAACCAAGACCTGATAGAGCGCTACAACCGGGGTGAGTTGATGCACGCAGACAGTATTCACTTCCCCGATTCGCTGAAACGGGAAACCATTCGTTTGGGGCGCACCATCTATGGAGGAGGAGGCATCATGCCCGACATCTTTGTCCCCATCGACACGTTGGAGTTCACTGATTACCACCGTCAATTGGTTGCCAAGGGGGTTGTTATCAAGGCTACCACAAGCTACATAGAGAAACATCGCAAGGAGTTGCAGCGTAAATATAAGAAGTTTGAAACCTTCAACGAGAAATTTACTATAGACGAAGCCTTCCTACAAAACCTGCGGACTTTGGCTGACAAAGAGAAGATTACCTTCAACCAGGAGCAGTATAACCATTCACTCCCTCTTCTGAAAAACCAGCTGAAAGCACTTGTTGCCCGCGACTTGTGGGACATGAATGAATACTTCCAAGTAACAAATACCACCGACCGTGTGGTACAGCAAGCGCTGAAAGTACTTAATGATGGCAGATACGAAGAGCTAATCTGTTTCTAACTCGGTCAGCTCCTCACCATTGGGTCATTCACCAAACAGCCATTTGTTCAGCCAACGGTTGATGTAGATGTTGGCTACGGCACATCCGGCACCCAAGACAGCACCGGTCAATACATCACTGGGATAGTGTACTCCCTCATTCATGCGGGACACACCTACCGAACACGCCCATACTGCCGAGGGAGCAATTACATACCACTTGGGATACTTCACACAGAGCGAAGTAGCCAGTGCAAAAGCTGTAGAGGTGTGACCGGATGGAAATGAGGGGCTATCCTCTCGACTATACGGGTGCACACGGTCGGGATATTTCTCATAGGGTCGTTCCCTATCAATCAGATACTTCATGCCATAGGTCACAGCAAAAGCACCTGCCACACTGGTACCTATATATACCGCATCTTTCAACAATGCTTTGTCATCCTTTATCCAGGCAGTTACGGCCATAGCCACTGGTACACCAATGGCTACATAAGGCTCTGTTTTTGAGATTACCTTATTGTAGTTGCGAATAAACTTTCCATCCCAACTGTTAATCCGGTGCACGGTATTGATATCCCAATTCTGTGCCTGCATTCCCAGACAGAGGAGAGAAAAGAGGCTTATGAGTGTTATTCGTTTCATGTGTTTGCAGCTTTAGACCCTGCAAATATAGCTGAAATCTGCCTCTTGCAGGTTTTTATTATGGAATTATTTCTTTAATTGTTTGTTTTATCTAGGTATTTCCTCTATTTTTGCCAGATATTAAAGTTTCTAAGCTTTAGAAAAACATTGTCTAACTATTAAATAATTTAAATTCAATCATTTATGTGGTTAAGTAATTCATCTGTAGGAAGGAAAGTGGTGATGAGTGTTACCGGCATCGCCCTTGTCCTGTTTCTGACGTTTCACATGGCGATGAATCTTGTTGCATTGTTCTCGGCAGAGGGCTACAACATGATTTGTGAGTTCCTGGGTGCAAACTGGTACGCTTTGGTAGCTTGCGTTGGCTTGGCTGCCTTGTTTGTAATTCACATTATCTACGCCTTCTGGCTGACTATGCAAAACCGCAAAGCTCGCGGTTCTGAGCGTTATGCTGTAGTAGAGCGTCGTAAAGAGAAAGTAGAATGGGCTTCTCAAAACATGCTCGTTCTGGGTATTATCGTAATTGTAGGTCTGGCACTCCACCTGGTACACTTCTGGGCTAAGATGCAGTTTGTTGAAATCCTGCATGAAACTGGTGCGCATGTAGATGTTGCTACCATGGCCAATGCTACCAACGGTGCTTACTACATCCAGCAAACTTTCAGCTGCTGGGTTAACGTAGTGCTTTACCTGATTTGGTTAGCTGCTATCTGGTTCCACCTTACTCACGGTTTCTGGAGCTCTATGCAATCATTGGGCTGGAACAACAAGACATGGATCAATCGTTGGCAATGTATTTCCAACGTTTATGCAACCATCATCGTGTTGGGCTTTGCTGCTGTAGTAGTAGCATTCTTCGTTAAGTCACTTTGCTGCGGAGGAGCTTGCTAAACAGATATTAGTCGACGAGTGGACCGGTTAAAGGTCTGCAAGTAGACACATTTTTATCATACATCATTCATAATTCACAATTCAGAAATAGCATTATGACTAAGATAGATTCTAAGATTCCGGCAGGACCGGTGGCCGAGAAATGGACAAACTATAAGGCTCACCAAAAACTTGTTAACCCTGCCAACAAGCGTCGTTTGGATATCATCGTAGTGGGTACAGGTTTGGCCGGTGCCAGTGCAGCTGCATCACTCGGTGAGATGGGTTTCCGCGTATTTAACTTCTGTATTCAAGATTCACCTCGTCGTGCGCACTCCATTGCAGCACAGGGTGGTATCAATGCAGCAAAGAACTATCAGAACGATGGTGACTCTGTTTACCGTCTGTTTTACGATACAGTAAAGGGTGGTGACTACCGTGCCCGTGAAGCTAACGTTTATCGTTTGGCTGAAGTATCTAACAACATCATCGACCAATGTGTGGCACAAGGTGTTCCTTTTGCACGCGAATATGGTGGTACACTGGACAACCGTTCATTCGGTGGTGCTCAGGTATCTCGTACCTTCTATGCCAAGGGTCAGACCGGTCAGCAGTTGTTGCTGGGTGCTTATTCTGCACTGAGCCGTCAGGTAGGTGTAGGTACAGTGAAGTTGTACACTCGTTATGAAATGCAAGACGTGGTAGTTATCGATGGCCGTGCTCGCGGTATCATTGCTAAGAACCTTGTAACCGGCGAGTTGGAACGTTTTGCTGCTCACGCAGTAGTCATTGCTACCGGTGGTTACGGTAACGCTTACTTCCTCTCTACCAACGCTATGGGTTGTAACTGTTCTGCTGCTATGGCTTGCTACCGTAAGGGTGCTTGGTTTGCCAACCCTGCTTACGTACAGATTCACCCCACTTGTGTTCCCGTACACGGCGACAAGCAATCTAAGTTGACTTTGATGTCAGAGTCTCTGCGTAACGACGGTCGTATCTGGGTTCCCAAGAAATTGGAAGATGCCAAGAAATTGCAAGAAGGTACACTTCAGGGTAAAGATATTCCTGATGAAGACCGCGACTTCTACTTGGAACGTCGTTATCCGGCCTTCGGTAACTTGGTTCCGCGTGACGTTGCCAGCCGTGCTGCTAAGGAACGTTGCGACAAGGGCTATGGCGTAAACAACACAGGTTTGGCCGTATTCCTCGACTTCAAGTATGCTATCGACCGTTTGGGTAAGGATGTGGTTGCTGCTCGCTATGGTAACCTCTTCGATATGTATGAAGAAATCACTGATGACAATCCGTACGAAACCCCGATGATGATTTATCCTGCTATCCACTATACAATGGGTGGTATCTGGGTAGACTACGAACTGATGACCTCTATCAAGGGTCTGTTCGCCATCGGTGAATGTAACTTCTCTGACCACGGTGCCAACCGTTTGGGTGCATCTGCATTGATGCAAGGTTTGGCTGATGGTTACTTTGTATTGCCTTACACCATCCAGAACTACCTGGCCGACCAGATTACAGTTCCTCGCTTCTCAACAGATCTGCCTGAGTTTGCTGCTGCAGAAAAGGCTATCCAAGACAAGATTGACTGGATGATGGGCATCCAAGGTAAGCGCTCTGTAGACTCAATCCACAAGGAACTGGGTCACATCATGTGGGAATACATGGGTATGGGTCGTACCGAAGAAGGCTTGAAGACCGGTCTTGCCAAGCTGAAAGAAATCCGCAAGGTATTTGAGAAAGACCTCTTCATCCCGGGCAGCAAGGAAGGCATGAACGTAGAGCTGGACAAGGCTATCCGTTTGTGGGACTTCATCACCATGGGCGAACTCGTTGCTTACGATGCTTTGAACCGTAACGAATCTTGTGGCGGTCACTTCCGTGAAGAGTACCAGACAGAAGAGGGTGAAGCTAAGCGTGACGACGAGAACTTCTTCTACGTTGCTTGCTGGGAATACCAAGGCAGCGACGAAAAAGAACCCGTCCTCCTGAAAGAACCCCTGGTTTACGAAGCAATCAAGGTACAGACGAGAAATTATAAATCATAAATAACGTTGTTGGTAGTCGACAAGTTAACAAGTTGACAAGACACAAGGAAAAAGAAGGTAATGGTGAAAAGTCATAAGGATTTGCTGGTATGGCAGAAAAGTATAGTTTTTGTAAAAGAACTCTATACTGTGACTCAATCGTTCCCGAAAGAAGAATTATATGGAATAACATCCCAAATGAGGCGTGCTGCGGTTTCCATTCCATCCAATATTTCAGAAGGATATGGAAGATGCCACGACAGAGAGTTGATACATTTCTTATATATTTCATTAGGTTCTGCTGCTGAAATAGAAACTCAACTCATCGTTTGCAAAGAAATCGGACTGTTGCCCGATGACAAATATAAATTCTTCATGGATAGTATTTCAGAGATAATCAGAATGCTGTCGGCTCTTGTTAACAAACGGGTTTCAACCTCGTCAACTTGTTAACTCGTCAACTTGTCAACTCAAAATATTAAAATTATGGACAAAAACATATCATTTACATTGAAGGTATGGCGCCAAGCAGGTCCGAAGGCTAAGGGCGCTTTTGAAACATACCAGATGAAAGATATCCCGGGTGATACTTCATTCCTGGAAATGCTCGATATCTTGAACGAACAACTCATCTCCGAAGGTAAGGAACCTGTTGTATTTGACCACGACTGCCGCGAAGGTATCTGCGGTATGTGTTCACTCTACATCAACGGTCATCCGCATGGCCCTGCTACCGGTGCTACCACTTGCCAAATCTACATGCGTCGTTTCAAAGATGGCGATACCATCACTGTTGAGCCTTGGCGTTCTGCCGGTTTCCCGGTTATCAAAGACTTGATGGTTGACCGTACTGCTTACGACAAGATTATGCAAGCCGGCGGTTACGTAAGCGTTCGTACCGGTGCTCCGCAAGATGCCAATGCCATCCTTATCCCGAAACCCATTGCAGACGAAGCTATGGATGCTGCCAGCTGTATCGGTTGTGGCGCTTGTGTAGCTGCATGTAAGAATGGTTCTGCCATGTTGTTCGTTTCAGCCAAAGTTAGCCAGTTGAATCTGTTGCCGCAAGGCAAGCCCGAAGCACTTCGCCGTGCTAAGGCCATGTTGAGCAAAATGGATGAGCTGGGCTTCGGTAACTGTACCAACACACGTGCCTGCGAAGCCGAGTGCCCGAAGAATGTTTCCATCAGCAACATTGCCCGCCTGAACCGCGACTTCATCAAGGCTAAGCTGAAAGACTGATTCGCTCCTTTCTACATTTGATTAATATCAACAGAAGCCTCTCCACCGGAATCTATACTCCGGTTGGAGGGGCTTCTTCATAGGGCTTACCCTGAATTCAATATGGTACTAACAAGATACATCTGCCGCGTTTGTTCCGCACAAGTGTGGAGCGCGGTGGACACAAGTGCGGAGCAAACGCCACACTTGTGTGGAACAAACGCGGGACTTGTGTGGAGCAAACGCCAGTTTTTCAATCTACTGCACCTGATTTTTTGCCTGTTTCTCGATAAATAGTTACGTATCTAGTGACTCAAGATTGCCACAGATAATCAATCGAAAAATGTACCGAAACTATTACTGTCTGCTAAATGCAAAAATACTGTTCTTCGGATGCTTACTTCCTCCCATGAAAACAGCATAAAAAAAACAGCCGGACATCTCCCGAAGGAGTGCCCGGCTGCCGTTTAAAACATGTAACCGCTGTTACTCTGTCATTATCTTAATAATTTTTTATAGACCCATGCTCGAAAGCTGTTTGGTATTATACGTGCAGTAAAACGAATGAAAGTATTCCTTATAAGTTCTTTATGAGAAATGAATCTTCTTTCATGAAGCATTTTTTGGAAGCGAAGTTCATCTTTGGCATACTTCCAACCGCCCCGTCGCTTAAACATATCCGGTGAGAAGCGGAAATACAATAAGCTTTCCTGAATGTTGTGAAACTTCGCCCCATTCATCAACATACGTACCCACAGATAGTAATCCTCAAACAAAGGGAAATGTTGATAGCCACCGGCTGCCAGTACCGCACTCTTTTTAAACATCGCTACCGGATGGTTAATCGGGCAACGAAGCTTGGCATAATTATAAAGTTCAGCATGTGTTTCCGGTAATTTTCGTACCGAAACCACGTTATTTACTTCACCCTCAAACTCCTCTATCCAAGCACTTACAATATCCACTTCCGGATGTTCTTCAAAAACTTGTATCTGTCGTTCAAATCGGTTCGATTTAGCAATATCGTCTGTATCCATTCTGGCTACAAGCTCATGTGAACAATGTTTCAATCCTTCGTTTAAAGCCTTGCCCAAACCTTGGTTTTGGGGTAGTTGGATTACCTTTATCATAGGAACTTCATTTTGATATTTTTTTATGATAAGGTCTAACTCTGTCGTTAAAGAGCCATCTTTGATTAATACTATCTCAGGGGGTATTAAAGTCTGATTAAGTATGCTAGCAAGACTTTGTTCAAGGAATATTGGTTGCTCTTTAATATACACAGATAATAGAACAGAAAAATTAATCATCTTATTTAACTTTAGAAATGTAATTGGTTATTTTGCCATTTGTTACATATAGGGCTAAGACATAAATCGATTTTAGAATATGGATTTTAAATATCGGCAAGATTCTTAAATGATTTTTCTTTATGGATTCAACGAGATTATTCTTTCTACTGAGCGGCCATTTGAACGATGAGTTGGAATAAAGCAATAAAAACATTGCACTTATTTCATCTTTTATTTGGCAATAGAATGGTTGTTTACTCAAATAATCTTCAATAAAGATACCGGCTCTCAATGTTTCTTCTGCGTATTTTTTATTTCTGATATGAGAGGCTGATTGTGAATATTGGATATAGTTATATATTGGATAATTAATTCCCTTAATTCTTTCTGCTTTTGATACGATTTGGATAAATATAGCAGCATCTTCACCGATCCTTATATCCACAGGTGTTTTGATAGAATCGTCAAACAATTCTTTACGATAGATTTTACCACATAGTTCCCATCCACATCTACCTGTCAATACTTTTTTGAGATATGATATTTTACCCAATTCATTAAAGAAAATTCTTGTTCTCTTTAATAGCTTATTATCTTTCAGTATATTAAAGCACGCAACAAAAATATCAGCATCCTCATTTTTCTCTATTTCATTTTTTATCAGTTCAAATGCTCCAGAGTCTAATGTATCATCCACATCCAAGAACATAATGTAATTTCCTGTTGCTTTTGAAATTCCATATTCACGCGCTTTTGCAGCACCTTGATTGATTTGAGAATATACTTTAATTCTAAAGTCTTGCGCTGCGTATGCTTCCAATACTCTCAGTGAGCCATCTTTACTTCCATCATTTACGAATATAGCCTCCCAATTAGACAAGCCTTGCACTTTTAATGAATTCACACATGTTTCAATATACGGTTGTGAATTATAACATGGTATTATTACAGAAATCAAAGGTTGCATTGTTTATTCTTTTATTACGCTTTCAAACAAATCAATCCATTTTTTCATTACTGTTTCTTGCGAGTATTGCTTGGAGGCTTCGTAGGCACACTTTCCTCCTTGCTTTCTCATGTCTTCATTTTCCATCCACTTCATCAATGCGGCAGCCAATGCTTTTGTGTCACCATTCGGTACCAAACTGCCAAAAGAATCTTTAATGACATCCATTGGGCCACAGGGACAGGCAAAAGAAACAAGCGGCAAACCGCAAGCCATCGCTTCAATCAAGACCATGGGAAGACCTTCGTATCTAGAAGACATAACGTAAATGGAACTTCTCAGATATTCCTTTTCTATTTCCGAGATGGCTGGCATTAGTTTGATGGAAGCGATATTTTTACTTTGTATTTGTTTTTCCAGTTCGTGCTTGTCACCATTGCCAAAGATGTAAAGTTCCCATTCGGGAAACTTCTCTGTTACCAGTTTCCAAGCATCAATCAGCAAATCAAAGCCCTTCTGAAAACTAGCCCTGCCTGCACTTATCACTCGTCTGGAAGTACAAGAAGACTTCTCGGCAGAAATATGAGGTATAAAATTAGGGATTACACATATATTGTCCAGATTTCCCCATTGCAGCTTATCTTCATCCGTCAATACGACAAAACGATGATAGTTTCGTATCACGGTAGTCCATCGCTCTGTCCTTCTTTTTTGCACCCATTTCATCAATGGATTCTTAGCCTCTATCACTTTTATGTATTTGGAGAAATGGTATTCAAGAATCTTTTTGCTACCGTCCTTGATTTTGTATAAAAAATCAAAGTCTCTGTCAAACATGGAAATACAGATGTCCGGCTTCTCTTTGTATAACAGGGCCGTCAGTTTCTGTTCATGTATTTTCTTCTTGAATTGTTTTTTGATGAGCCTATATATTATATTCCTGTCTTTATCTTCATCGTAGTTGATTCCCAAATCATAGAATTTTATCTTATTTGAAAATGGAAAGAAGTGTTTTTGACCTCTTTGCTCGGTCGTAACAATGGACACATCATAATTTAGGACATCAGCCAGATAATTGGCTTTATTCATCAATATTCTTTCCATTCCACCTGAATTAGAGGTGGAATTAATGGAGTAAATGATTTTCATATATTAGTCAAAAATACACTTAAAAGGTATGACACCATGCATATTGGTCGGTTGTAAACAAATAAACAAGTAGAATAATACAGAAGATAGTAATAATGCTTCTCCTCTATTACGATTGTTTTTATGGATGATAGAAGCGATGTACATATTTATATAAAGCAAATAGAACGAAAGTCTCAGCAATAAATGATATTCTATGAAAAGAATATACATACATACCCCAAACATATAGAGTGTTAGTATAGATTTTTCTTTTATGTAGTTTTCGTTATATAAAATATATAAACTTATAAGTACATAAAACAACATGATAAGAGAGAAACCTATTACCTCAGGTTCCATTCTTTCAGAAAGCAAAAAATGCTGATAATTTTCAGGTAGAGGAAGGGTAGTCATCAGTATATTTCCTAAATTTCGGAAAACCCCTTTTAAATATAAAAAATATAAGACTATAATAATTGCACTCCATTTTTTGGGTGATATCCGTATGTATGATAAAGGAATTATTACTAATAAGAAAAAGGCAGAGGTGTGTATAAAAAAAACTACAACAATAATTCCGAGTATAGCTATAATATATTTTTTTTGCTCTATATATTTCAACAAATATATGAATACACTTATAGCTAATGCTTGTCTTACTTGATTAGCAGCCATGAATTGAAACTGAAAACATAGCGAAAATAATATGCCTTGCCATAATATCCCTTTGTAAACAAAAGCCTTAAATAGGAAGAAGTAAGTCAAAGCAGACATAGCAGATAATGTTAACAAATATCCTTTTTCAAAATTGGAAAATATACGTGAAAGGGAATAATAAAGAGGCTCTACATGGGATGAATATCCAGCGTTGATTTCTTTATATATAAGAACATAATTTGCATAATCAAATCCTATATCATCTCTAATCGACCAAAAAAAAACAATAAAACAATAAGTAAAAGCTATTAAAATTGGTTTGTTTCTATTGGGGATATGTGTTGATATATATGCAAAAAATACCGAGAAAGAAAAGAATATAGTATAGATGAAGAAACTATATACAGACATAATTTATTCAATATGGGAAATTATAATCTAACTCAATAACAAATCACACAACACATCCAAATTTCTTTTATATTCAGTTTGCCCAGAAGTCAAATAAGTGAATATGTATTTCTCTCTTATATTCTTATCTATATTTGAGTAATCAATCAAATCATAATCATCGCAATCTAAATTGAAGATTCTCTTTCCTAACAGATTCGTCAATAAATTCATCCGTTCCTTAAACACCGTAACGCTATTATATCCATCGGTGGTAATAAAAGCGATAGGCTTGTCAGCTAATACCGCATACGATATAGAGTTACTGCTATGCAACAATACGAGTGATGAATGAATGATGAGATTATCAGTCTGATATTTTATTATTTGCCGATTTCCAAACTCTTCACCAGTATAATCCGATTTCGGATGGGCGGCTATCACAACCGGCATCTGATACTTATTCTCTAAATAATCAAAGAAGCGATTCAATGCAGCTTGATATTTCTTTCCATCCGGCATTTCTTTATAGTTGAAGAAATACTTAAAGTCTGGATGATAGGGAAAATAGTTGTCACAAAACACGATATAGTCTTTATCCAACAGCTGGGTGTGCGTTTCAAATTTAAAACGCTCGTAATCGGGATGATTAATCATTCCCGTTCTATTAACAATGGCGGAAGAAGACAGATAATGCTCAAAACCTCTCACATGATGCCATTTGTTGTAGCATCCAAGAATTAAGGATTTAGCTTTTCCCTTAATGATTCTCGCAAATGCGGATGAAAAAAGTCTTTTCAGCTTCTTTTGAAATGATTCCCGAAGTACTGTATTAGCATAAAAATCAATCTTGACAGTATTGCATTTCTTGTCTGATAGTAACTTATAGATTTTTCGAGTATGCCAATTTTTGATGCACTCCACAATGAAAATGGTGTGGTTTATATCCACTTCATTCAAACACCGGTGAAAATCATTGTATGTATTTATTTTATTGACATATGCGGCATCGATTGAGTCAACGATTCTCATTCCAGGAAATACATATTCCGATATATCCCACACTTCTACATGAAAGCCGGCTTGACGTAATTCTTCTATGTAGAATATCTCCCTTCTTCTTTTGGTAAACGGTTCGTGATCAATTAGGACAATATTCTTCATATTATTGAATGAAATCATTAGATAATGAAGACAGTATTTTGTCAATTCTTTCTCCGCCTAAAATTCTTTCTACAAATTCTCTGAATACACCTTCTCCACCTTTCTTCGTCAGTACTATGCCGGCGTATCTTTTTATATATTCCGGAGCGGATGATGGAACTGCTGAAATGCCGCACATTTGTAGCATACCTATATCATTTAGGTCGTCTCCAATATATGCGACATTAGTAAAATCCATATCTATTTTGTCTAGAAAATCAGTTATTACCTTTACCTTATTCTTTACGCCCATGAAAAGATAATCCACTTTCAATTTTTCGGCTCGCCTCTTTACGATATGTGTATTCTCTCCAGTCACAATCCCCACGGGTATTTGCAATGAATGCGCAAACAAAACTCCGGCACTATCATAGGTGTTGAATTTTTTCCATTCATTCCCAGTTTGGTCGTAATACATGCCCCCGTCCGTCCAGACTCCATCTATATCCGTCAAAATAAGTTTAGGTAATTTCATCATATCCTTATTGTATAAATTGCTCATAAATGATTTCATTCGCAGGAATATCCTTTATAACCTCATGACCCAACACCTCAGACAATTGACTCCATTTAAAACCATCTCCAGGACTAAGCAAATGCAAATCTTCTTCTTTGATGATTTCTCCTGCTTTTAGAGCCCGCTTTGTTGCAATGGAACGTTCCAACTTAACTTTGGCAGAAAGAACGCTCTTGTCAATATACAGTTCTTCATTTCCCAACCATCTTTCCGCTATTCGTATATCACGAATCATCCGGTTTACACCATCAGGTCCCAAAGAACCTAATTGGTCTGTCCCTTTCATATGACGATCAATCGTAATATGCTTTTCGATGATTTCAGCACCCATTCCCACAGCTACAACAGGGGCAGAAATACCAATTGTATGATCTGAAAATCCTATTGTGTATTGGGGATAATGCTTTTTCAAATAATTGATGGTATGAAGATTCAGATTATCCGGCTGAGTAGGATATTGAGATACACAGTGCAATATGGATATGTCTGAATGATATCTTGTTATTGTATCCAGCGCATCATCCAATTCTTTTTTACCTGCCATGCCTGTTGAAAGGATTATTGGAATTTTTGTTTCAGCCATCACTTCCAACAATGGAAGGTTGGTCAAATCACGGCTTGCGACTTTCAAATAATCCGGTGTAAACAACTTGAGCATAGACATACACCCTTTGGCGCAGAGCGTTTCCACAAAATCTAAACCCATTGATTTGGCATATCTATACACTTCGTAATGATCTTCATCAGACAGTTCCAGGTAAGCACGATGCTCTCCATAAGTGCGTCCAAATGAATTAGGTGTATCGTATATTCGATTCATCTGTGAGGCCGTAAGCTCTTCCGATAAATCACGTTTAGTCATTTTCACCGCATTCATCGGTTTCAAGTCAAGCCCAAAAGTTTCTTCCTTTACAGGTCTTGCGACCAATTCGACAATTAATTTCGCTATATCAACAGAACCATTGTGATTCTGTCCTATTTCACCTATAATATAGGTTTCACCTTTCTTTATCATTTTGAATTGTTTTTGATTTGTTGAATCATAGAATTATAACACTCAGGATTGTCCTTCAAATATGTCACAATCTCCTGTATTGTAGGATATGGATTGTTGGCACATAGTTCGCCATAGATATTTCGTGCATTTTCAAAGTCTTCCGGAGTATCGATGGTAAGACGAATGTTCTTATTGCCCAAAAGACATTCCGGGCCAGGAATCCAATTTATATTGAAACTTTCCGGATGTACATAAATGTAATTAGTCACATGTTCATGATACAAAGATTCATCAGTGAGGTTGGCCACCTTCTTCAATGCCTTCAAGGTTACATATTCCGTCCAAAATCCATAATGGGTCTTGATGGATGGCGTACCGTCAATGTCAAAACTTATATAATCTACAGTATTGTCCGATTTTTCAATATGTGCCACAAGCTGCCTAATTGAATCTAATTCCAAAAAAGGATTATCAGAACAAATTCTGATTATGTATTCTGCACCAACAGCATCCGCCGCATCAATGAATCGTTGCAATACATCATTTTCCGAACCACGATAGCAGATAACCCCATGTTGTTTGGCAAAGTTTTTCAATACATCATTTTCTTCTCCTTTTGATGTAGCAATCACAATCTCTGTATTTTCAATTTGTGATAGCTTTTCTATTAGGAGTTCCAATATAGACTTCCCATTGTAAAACGGAAGTAGTATTTTCTGCGGCAAACGGGTTGATCCCATTCGTGCCTGAATAATGAAATGACACTTCATAATTTTATATGTAATAGCTAATTATGTTTGATTTTGGTATATAAAATTCCCTTTATCTGTTTTCGTTCATCTAATGAAAGGCCTAACATCCAAACAGCTGACAATGAAGAGGATATGGAGATAAGTGCTGTAAAAATAAAATTCACAGCGAATTCAGATAATGCAAACAAAAAAGATATAGGAATGATAGCGGAAAGCAGAGTGACACTCATGATTCTAAGCAAAATCTCTTTCACATAATATTTTATATCCAGCAACAACTCAGCCTTTGCTATACGCAACAACACCAAGACATATACTACCGACAAACCGATGGATATAATGTAAGGAGCATACACATTGGGAATGTATTCCAAGCAAATGTAAGACAACGGAACATTCAGCAGTAGTACAACGGTGGAGGTACTTTGATATTTTCGCAGTTTGTTGGCAGCCTGGAATACTGCAATGATTTGATTCACAGAGGTTTCTATTAGTAATACAATCAGCAGACACTTTATAATGGTTGGTGTATATGATGGAACCACTCCAAGCCATAATTGCAACATATCGTCAATACATAGCAGCACTGGAAGGCACAACACAAGCAAGAGATAATAGGCGAGTCTTGCACTGCTAAACACTAGTTTCCACATTTCGTCCATTTTCCCTTCGGCATAAAGCTTGGTGATTTGTGGACGTGTTGCCATATAGATGTTGTTGATGAATTGGGAAATGAAACCATTAACCTGCTGTCCGATGGTGTGGGCCGCATTAACAACAGTACTGAAGAACAGGTTCAACACGATGTTGATACCTTGATTTCTCAATATGAGAGCCACTGTTCCCAACATGTTCCAGCCTGAATAGGTCAGTAAGGATTTACATAATGCTGAATCCCAGTTCCATTGGAATGAACAACCTATAAGCCTACGTTTCCCATATTGCCAATATATCAGAAAGAGGAAAATGGCTACAAGAAAGATTGTCCCTGCGTAGAGAATCAGCTTGTCGCATGCAAACCATAACAGGATAAATACACACAATAATTTTGAAACAGCTTCAATAATGCTGATATAGGCAAAAAATACCATCCTTTCCCATGCAATGATGGCAGCATTATAGGGAATGGTCATAATGTTTGCCATAAAAGTGAAGACTGAAAACTGAAAAACCAAATTGGCTGCCTCCATCCTTTCTGCCGGGATATTCATCTTGTAGTTAAGAAACCATAAACCGAGAGTTTCAACTAAAACAAACAGAATGCAGGCAATACCTCCGAAAACGACTGTAGTCATGCTGAACACATGACGTAACCTATCATAATCTTTCCGCCCTATTTCATATGCTAAAAAACGTTGTGCTCCAGATGATAATGATCCACTAAGGAAAGAAAACAAGGTAACAATCCCTCCTACTACATTGTATATGCCATAGTCTTCAACTCCCAGTACTTTCAGTATTACTCGTACCGCAAATAGATTGATTGCCACAATCAGTATCATGCGGAAATAGAGAAACAAGGTGTTTTGGGCTATACGCTTATTTTCAGTTGTAGACATTATTTAAACTATTTGAATTACCGCACATTTATAAGTCGAATCCTTTAGCTTTATATGTATCTCTTTCTGTAAATGAAAATTCACCTATTTCATGTATAGTACCTTCTTTGTAAATAAAATAAGTTCTTCCTTTTCCACCATTATATTTTTGAAAATAGGCGTTGCATTCATTAACTAACAGTTCTCCAATAGTTTCATCTAACCCAAAACAATTCATAATGCGATTGAAAGAATCTTTCACGTGAGATCTGCTATTCGGTTTAGGTGAGATTTCATTGATTTCCTTCAATAAATGCTTGATGAATTTTCGACAATTCGTTTTATTTTTTCTGTCAGAAAAAGCCTGTATTATTTCTTCTTTCAGTATTTCTTCTTCACGTGAGCCCACTTTAGAATTGAAACGTACACCTCTGTCAGAATTAAGAGAAATCAAAGCTTCAACAGATATTCGCTTTCCTTTAACCTTCTTGTAACTTATCTTATGAAGGTGAATATCTTGGTCAGAATCCCATTTCAAAGGTAGATTTTCAAAATGATTATCTATCCTTATTTTTTCTCCTGTTATTAGGGCTATCATATTGGTTCTTTATGTAAACATCATAAACTACCACTATATTATCTATCTCCTTGGAGAAATATCATTCGGGAAAGAATGTTTGTAAGTGTTCCAATAACGTCCTTACAGAAAACGATGTTTTAGACCCCTATCCCGAGAGATACATACTATTTGAAGGACTATGATTTTATAGGTATGGTTTGGTAAGAGTCGTAGACGTCCTATTTTCCGCACGCCACCACTATATCGGCTGTAAAACAGTCGGTAACAAAGTCTTTAGTACGTGATAGGATTTAAGATTTAACATCTGTTTTTATAAAAGCATGGGAGATTCAGTTTCCAATCCACTTGTTCCATGCGTAAACCACCATTACAGCCTAACCTTGTCAATCAAAAGTTACGGTCATAAAAATTATTCAAAACTACTCTTTATCATCCCTCAGGCACTGCATGAAAGCCACCATCCAGACTTCCTTGGGTGAAGAATCTTTCTTGCCGGCTTCGGCCAATTGCAAGTAGAACTTGTAATATGGGGAAAGGAAGTTGCGGGCGGTTTCGTCCTTCTTCAGATTGGGGCTGATATAGAGGTCGAGCGTCTTGCATATCTTCAGCATATCGGCCTTGGCGTTGACAGCAAGAGTGCTTGCCAAAGATAGATTTGACTTGAAATCGGTATTAGTAATGGTTACCATCGTGAATGGTTAAGGGGGCTGAAAGTTGGCTTGCAGAGCGGGGCTGCGCAAGCAGAGGTGGTTGTTCTATGTCACAACGACATAGAATAGTATGATTATTTATTGGTTATTCGGATGGGATTACTTTTGGAGTTCACCAATGAACTCTATATAGGTATTTTTAATAATGTCTTGTTGTGGATGATTTCTGCTAAATATCAATGAAGAGTAATACATGTTTCCTTCTGCATTGATAATTCCATCCATCTTCAAGAAACGCAAATCTTTATTATTTTTCAAAAACCATCTATTGAATAGGGCATGTCTAGCTGCTTCACGACTATCCGAGGTGTCACATACAAAAGCCAAAATGTTTAATTTGTTTGTAAGGAAATTGGTAATGATGGTCATCAGTGTTTTTTCGACGGAAACGTCATACTCAGCGTGCAACTAATTAATTTCTTCAATCACCAGCTGATACATATTAGGCAAATCAAGTGTCTTATCCAAAACAAAAGTAACGGCATAATTCAATCCTTTATCTGTTGAAAAACGAAGAACCTCTTTCTTCTCAAACAAATAAAAGACTCTGTAGGGAGTGACTGTATTGATTTCGCTGAGTGATACGATGTCCATTTCCGTATTCATCCTATCATTCTCCTATTCGCCCCAAGACAATACCTTTCTTAACAAGAGTTTCATAGGGTTCTTTTGTGCGAATCCACCTGACGACCTCCCGTTTGTCTGCAAGCATTTTCTTGGCTGAATCAATGGCCTTTTTCTTAGCTAAACTATTCATTGTCTAGTATTTTTGAATAATCTCTGCAAATTAAGTATTAAATACGGTTACTACAACAATTCTACCATAATTTTGTTGGCGTAAGCATTATCTTATCAATGTCCATTTCTCCCCGAAATATGTAAATCACCTCATCAGCGTAACCCTGCCAATCAGCAAGCTACGTTCATGGTGGTATCAATTTTGTTTCTTCTTCTCCATCAATCTCTCCACCTTCTTTGCCCACTCCTTGGTGCGACGTTCATTACCTTGCAGCTTCAGACTCACACTTTCTGTCAAATTTTTGACAGCATCCATACGAGCTTTGAGAAGAGCCAGCTCGGTGGTAAGATGGCGGAGTTCGTCTTCCGGTATGGTGGTTGTGTTCTTTTCAAGCAGCCAGAAGTTGGCGAAAAATGACATAGATAAAAGGCGAAATGGCAAAGTGATAAAATAAGTGTATTTGGATTGGATATATCTGTCAATGCGCCATTTGGGAAGCTTACCAAATTTGAGCGTTTACAGTCTATCTCCACGACATACCAATATCCCAATGTACTGCATACATAGGTTTAGTCTTATCCGGTGGCAAATTAAATTCCTCCAACACGAGCTGATAAGCTTGCGGAAATTCCTCCAGCCATTTCCCGACTGCCACTTCGAAAGAATCTGTATTTATATTATAGAACACACGCCCTCTTGGTTTATCCTGATAGGCACCAATATAAGGTCCTTGTCCGTTATTCTGATATTTTTGTTTCCTGTATTCCTTTTTCCAGACATCTTCATGCATTTCTGAGCAAGTGATTCTTCCATCAGAAGCATTGGCTTTAGTATAATCGCTTAGTCTGTGCGATACTACTCCAAAAAGAGAGTTATTTACCCGATTATACCAAAACAGCCCCACCTTTGGTTCAGCATCTTTTCCACGGTTTGCTGCCATCAAAGCCATAACAGATGCGTAATCATCTTTAGAAAACTCCCCAAGTTTAAACGATGGAGTCTTATCTGATGATTCTTCGGGCAAATTTACCTTGACAGCTACCACTACCAAAGACTCAGCATCAGAAACATAATACAGGAATTCATTGTATGATATCTTTCGCTGCCAAAGCCCCTTCAATTTACCGTCAAGTGCAATGGGATCACCAATCCCTTGCTCTGGATGGAGCAAGGCATCTTTCAGAATCTTTTTTATCCTTTCTGCCTTCTCCGGGTCAGTAACCTTGATTGTCTGAAAGCACTTAAGAGCATTGGGAGAAAATTCAATTTTCATGACTATAACGAATCTATATCAACCTCTATATGCTCACCACTCTTCCACTGTTCAATACCTGCAGCGACTTCACCAAACATTGTTGAAGACGCCAAAATACTCTCTGTCGCCTTAATGGAGTTATACTCCTCCAGTGAAATCAAAACAGCAGCCGTATTGCCTCTATTTATAAGCAAGGCCTCATTATCATTGATAGTAGATTCTATATAGCTTCTAACATTAGTTCTAAAGTCTGTGATGGTGGTTGTCCTCATTGCTCCTCCTTTTTTAGATGCAAAAGTATGTACAACATTCCGTACAAGCAAATATTATGTTATCTTTAACACTCTGTCACTCGCCGACCTATCTGCCAACTTCTGCGCAAGTATCCAGCCAGTCAATTTTGTCGTTCTCCCAACATTTTGACCGTATCCATTACATTGAGATTGACCATTTTCTTCTTTGCAGAACGAAAGAATGGAATTGATATGGTTTCCGCAAGTGGTTCTTGAAAGAACAAATATCCTATAGGTACATAATTACTCTTAGCAAACTTTTCTGCTTGGCTGAGAGTTGGATTTTGCTCACCTTTAAGCCACTTTTCAAACTTTACGTCTTTCTTGCAGTATTCGTTTACATCAAGACCTCTCCTTTCAATCCCCGATGAAGGAATTTTAGGATTGATATGTATTCTTTGTATACCCATAGAATTACTGCTTTTTAAGATTCATAATCAAAGTTGCCAAACGTTCTACATTTACTTCAATACGGGCACGTTCCTTCCTGCGGTCTTCCAGCGAAGGCTGTTGCTCAATCTCAGCAAGGAACATTTTTGCATCCTTGCCAAACAAGATGGGAGTATTACGTATTGGTCTTGCCATAATCTTAATATTTAATCACTGCAAAATAACAAAGAATTTGCGTAATATATCCTATTTGGAAAAGATTATTGACGGATGCAATGTTAATCAATACAGCATGTAATCTTGCCAATCAACAAGTTACGTTCGTAGTGGGATTAAAATAATGTTTGATTTTATTTTGCCTGAACTATCAGGTATTGATTGATGTTTCTAGTCTCTTTGTTGAAGTCTACCCCTATTTTCACCAAGCGACGGCCATCCAAACTGTAGGGGATGAGGTAGCCTTTTTCATCAATCTGCTTCAGAGCCTCTTCAGCACTGCCATTCAGTTTGAATTCAAACACATAGACGGCATCCTTAGCCTGTACCACGGCATCGGCACGGCCACGGGCACTGCGAACCTCGCTCTGGATGAATTGTCCCATCAGCGTGAAGATGATGTGGAAGATGACCTGATAGTGGCGTTCGGTGTTGTCACTCAGTTCGTAAGGAATTCCTGCGAAGAACACCTTCATGCGTTCCATAAAAGCGTCCACTTCACCGGCACGAAGTTCGCGCATAAACTTGGCAATGTGGAACCCTGTCTCAGCATTGGTAACGTCGGTATAGTAAGGCACCAGGAAGTTTAGAAAACCGTAACGTACTTCATCGTTCGGGAAGCCCAGCGTATAGAGAAGTACTTCCTTGTCATAGTCCTTGATGGTGAGGTAACCACTTTGGTATATCATTGGAAGTGGGTTGTTGGCTTCTGCACGGTATTCTGAGAAAGCAGCAGCGTCCACCTCTACCCCATTTATCAAGAGACGAAGGTCGTAGTCACTCTGTTTCAGCAGGTCGGCCAGATAGGTGGGTGTGCCGGTTTGGAACCAGAAGTTGGAAAGCATTCGCGACTTGAAGACATTCAACACACTGAATGGATTGAACACGCCCGGACAATGGGGGAAGAAGTGGTAACCGTCGTAACGGTGTGTCATCTCCTGCACCATCTCATCGAAAGTCATCTTATTGGCTTGTGCCAAAGTTTCAATTTCCGGTGTAAACACTGCCAGCAGTTCATCCTTTGTTATACCACAGAGGGTGGCATAGTCAGGCCAGGTGCTAATGTCCTGCAATTGATTCAAGTCGCTGAATACGCTGACTTGTGCAAATTTGGTTACACCGGTCAGCAGCACAAAACGCAGGTAGCGGTCGGCACTCTTTAGTACACCATAGAAAGCTTTCAGTGTACGACGGTACTCTTCCAGCAGCGGTTCGTTTAGGATGGCTTGAAGTAATGGCTTGTCATATTCATCAATAAGTACAACAACCTGCCGGCCGGTCTGCTCGTAGGCACGACGGATAACTCCGGCAAAACGTACAGCCAAGGAATCTTCACTCTCTTTCCTGCCAAACAAAGCTTCCCATTGGCACAGGTATGTATTCAGTAGCAGTTGAAGTGCTTCCGGAGTAGTATATTTCTCCGCATTCAAGTCTAGATGCAGTACCGGATATTCTTTCCACTCCATCTCCAGCTTCTCAATAGCGAGTCCCTTAAATAGTTCTTTCTTTCCCTGAAAGTAAGCTTCAAATGTGGTAAGGAGCAGACTTTTGCCAAAACGACGGGGACGGCTCAGGAAGTAAGGCTTTCCCTCATTAGCAATACGGTAGACCATGGCTGTCTTATCTACATAAAGATAACCATTGCTACGAATCTCCTCAAAAGTCTGAATGCCTATTGGCAGCTTACGTTCC